>CAZFHM010000097.1:0-8986 GCA_964518825.1 uncultured Pirellulales bacterium | reverse complement strand
TATGGAACCTTTAACCATGACTGATGTCAACATACAAGAACACAGAGGATTTAAATTATAAACAGTGTAAATCCGTGTTAATCCGTGTCTGATACTTACAGTGTTAATTTGTGTCTTTTTCATTATATTGAATATTTTTAGCAGCTTACCCGCTAATCGGTGTAACCTGCTCCTCTGCAAGTGAGGCGGCGTAATCCAGACAGGCCAGTACATCGGACCGCTTGAGTGAAGGATACTCATTCAAGACCGAGTCTATAGAATCACCGGCAGCCAGCATATGAACCACCTGGTGCACGGGTATTCTGGTGCCTTTCACGCAGGCTTGGCCGTGGCATATCTTCGGGTCTATCGAGATTCTATCATACACGACGAGTCTCCTGAAAATCTGTCTTTCACAGAAATACTTTACGGCCGATATATATTCGATTATACAGGCAAAATCTTCACTATACTACCAGCTTCTTTTATTTTGTCTCTGACTTACCATTTCAGGACGGCGCCGGTGTCGGCGCTGGTGGCCATAGCGGCATATTTGGCAAGGCAACCTTTAGTAATCTTCGGCGGCAGGGCCTTGAAGTTTTTCTTTCGCTCGGCGAGGGCCTCATCCGAAAGCCGGACGCTAATCTTATTATTCGGTATGTCTATCTCGATGATGTCGCCGTCTTTCAATAATCCTATCGGGCCGCCGACAGCAGCTTCGGGACTGACGTGGCCGATACAGGCGCCGCGTGTACCGCCGCTAAACCGGCCGTCGGTAATGAGCGCGACCGATTCGCCGAGGCCGGCGCCCATAATATAGCTTGTCGGCGAGAGCATCTCCTGCATACCGGGCCCGCCTTTCGGGCCTTCGTAGCGAATTACTACTACATCACCTTCTTTAACCTTGCCGCCTAAAATACCATCGCAAGCCTGTTCCTGGCTGCCGAATATGACCGCAGGGCCTTTGTGCCGGAGCATCGACTCAGAGACGCCCGCCGATTTAACTACGCAACTGTTCGGAGCGAGATTGCCGCGAAGTATCGCCAGCCCGCCCGTCCTCGAATACGCTTTGTCCAGCGGCCTAATACATTTCTCGTCCTTGATTTTGGCAGAAGCGACGTTTTCACCGATGGTTTTACCCGTCACGGTAGGGCAATCGGTATTTATAAGTCCGGGCACCTTGCTGATTTCATTCAATATCGCACTGATACCGCCGGCAGCGTCAACGTCTTCGATGTGGTAACTGCTCGAAGGCGAGACCTTACAGATGTTCGGGCACCTTTTGCTGATGTTATTGATGCGTTCGAGGCTGTAGTCAATCTCCGCTTCGCTGGCCACGGCCAATGTATGCAGGACGGTATTTGTCGAGCCGCCCATAGCCATATCCAGAGCAAAGGCGTTGTCAATCGATTTAACAGTGATGATATCGAGGGGCTTTATGTCCTGTTCAATCAGTCGCAGGATTTGCCGGCCGACGTTTCTGTAAAGCTCCTGACGTTTCGGGTTCACAGCTAATATAGTTCCGTTGCCCGGCAGGGCCATTCCAATCGCCTCGCACAGGCAGTTCATCGAATTGGCGGTGAACATACCGGAGCAGCTTCCGCAGCCCGGACAGCCTGTGTGCTCCAGCAGGTTCAACTGCTGCTCGGTAATCTTGCCGGAGTTAAATTCGGCGACACCTTCGAATACGCTTATCAAATCGACCGCTTTGCCATCCTTTGTTTTACCGGCTGCCATCGGTCCGCCGGAAACAAATATCGTCGGGATATTCAGCCGGACCGCGGCCATCAGCATACCCGGTATGATCTTGTCGCAGTTGGGAATACAGATAAGCCCGTCGAAACAGTGTGCCCGCACCATCGTCTCAACAGAATCGGCGACAATTTCACGAGAGGCAAGCGAATACTTCATTCCCGTATGTCCCATCGCGATTCCGTCGCAGACGGCTATGGTATTGAACTCGAAAGGCACACCGCCGGCCTGACGAACCGCCTCTTTGACTACCCTGGCCACTTCGTTCAAATGCACGTGGCCGGGCACAATCTCACAAAAGCTGTTGGCTATCGCAACAAAAGGCTTGCCTACATCGCCGTCTCGAAGTCCGCAGGCGTGCAGCAAAGCCCTGTGCGGCGCCCTTTGGAAACCTTTTTTTACCGTGTCACTTCTCATACCGTTCCTTTCCTCACTAAAAAGGATTATTGATAAAGGATTAAGGATAAATCGTAACTGCAGGGAGTTAATTATCTTTAATCCCTAATCCTTTATCCTTCATCTTTATTTAAGGCCCATTCTACCGGCTCCGGCAGCGGCGATAAAGGAAAATCGCCTTGTCTTGAAACGGGTCTTCTGTATAATTAAATCTTAAACTCGGCAAGGCCGGTACTTTTTGGAGAATGCAATATGCAAATGGAAAAACCGTTCAGCCCCGCCTGGCTTGTCCTCTGTGTACTGCTGGTCATCATCGGCTGCGTTGAACCGGCCCAAAAAACGCAACGGGTGTTCTTTAACGTCGATTTTCAACAGGGGCAAATTCAGCGATACAAATTCAACTGCACCCGCAAAATCATAACCGACTGGGCTCCTGATAAACAGCAAGACAAATCAAAAAAGGAATCCACCGAGTCCGTCGAGATGGTCGTTGCTTACGAGCCCATCGAGGTCAATCCGTACGGGCTTACAAAAATAAAAGCCACCTTCGAATCGATAAAAGCCGTCAAAACCGGTACACGCCGCACGGGTAAAGATGCCGTAGAAACCCTCAAAGGCAAAAGCTACACCTTTACCGTCGGGCCCGACGGAAAAATTCACGAACGCGACGAACTCGTTAAGCTGCTTACCGCCACCTCGAAAGCGGCCTTTCGACAGGACGGCAAGTCGAGCGGAACAAAAGACCCCGACCTGCTCGACGATATTATGGCCACACAATGGTATCTCTGGGATTCCCTGGCAAGCATCGAAAAACCCGCTAAGGGCGTTAAAGTCGGTCAAACATGGAAATCACATCTGCTCGTGCCGACTTCTATGGTCCTGCGCATAGGCCGTGACGTCACCTATCGGCTTGCCGAGGTCAGCGAAACCGAACACGGACCCGTCGCTGTAATAAACAGCACCTATGCAATGTCAGACGTCAAACCCAAAGTTCCTCTTCCTTACGAAGGCAGCTTTCGGCTGGCCGGAACTTTCGGATTCTTTCGGGCAATGTTCAAGGGACTCAGTGTCACCAGCCTCGAAGGCACCGGACAGGAGCTGTTCGATATAAACAACGGCAGAGTTGATTCCCGTGAACAAAACTATAAGTTTACGCTTAAACCGAACGCCTCGCCTCTGCCCGGAGCCGACCCTATAATCTATATCGAACAGAAAATAACCATGCGGCTGGTCAATAAGTAACATAAAAAATTAAAAGGAGGCAAGAACCTTGCAGCAGGAGAATCTGTGGGCGCCGTGGCGGGTTAAATACATACAGGACCTTTCAAAGCCCGGCGGCTGCTTTATCTGCGATTACCTTAAAACTCCGGACTGTGACGAAGACAACCTCGTACTCTGGCGAACTGAAAAATCCGTCGTTGTTCTTAATCGTTTCCCTTACAACAACGGCCATTTACTTATCGCGCCAATTCGCCACATACCCGACCTGGACTCGGCCGAAGAAGCTGAAATTCTCGAAATGACAAAGCTCATTCGGGAAACGCAGAAAGCGCTGTCCTTGACTATAAAACCGCACGGCTTCAACATAGGTATGAACTTCGGCCGATGCGCCGGTGCGGGATTGCCAGAGCATATGCACATTCACGTTGTGCCGCGATGGGACGGCGACACAAATTTCATGAGCACATGCAGTGATACAAAAGTTATAAGCCAGAGCCTCGAAGAACTTTACCGGCTACTTAAAGAAACCTCACAGAAACAGTCTCTGCCCAAACTATAAATATGCCCGAACATATCGCAGATTACGCCGTGACAGAAAAGAACACCCGGGGCCGAAAATCACCCGACAAACCTCACCCCTACCGCAGCGACTTCGACCGCGACCGCGACCGGATTATACACTGCGAAGCTTTTCGACGGCTTGAGGGCAAAACCCAGGTCTTCACGCCCGGCCTCAACGACAATTACCGAAACAGGCTTACCCACAGTATCGAAGTGGCGCAAATAGGCAGGACCATCGCAAGAAATCTCAACTTGAATGAGGCTTTAGCCGAAGCGATATGTTTAGCCCACGATTTAGGCCATCCTCCGTTCGGGCATACAGGCGAAAAAGTGCTAAATGAATTAATGGCCGACTTCGGCGGATTCGAGCACAATCAGCAAACCATGTACATCGTCGATTTTCTCGAACATCCTTACCCCGACTTTGCCGGCTTGAACCTGCTGTATGAAACCCGACTTGGTTTGTCGAAACACTTTAGCCCCTATGACACATCCACTGATGAAACTTTCCCTGAAAAGAATTGCAGCCTCGAAGGACAAGTTGCCAGTATCGCCGACCGTATCGCATATAACTGCCACGACCTTGAAGACGGTATGCGGGCGCGTGTCATAGAATCGGAACAATTAAACGACATCGAAATCTATACCAAAGCCCGGCTTCAGGTACAGGCTGATACAATCGACGATTATGTAATCAGAAGGACAAGGACCGCAAAGGCCATAATCAACATTCTTGTCGGTGACTGCATAGAGACCAGTCGTTGTAATCTGGCCGAGGCGAATATAAAAACCCTCGATGATGTTTATAGCGCCGATGGAAGCCTCGTAACCCTCTCGAAAAAGTGTAATGAGCAGCTCAGTATTCTTGAGAAGTTTCTTTTCGAGAATTTGTATATGCACGATTCGGTCAAGGCCGAAACCCAGGTCCGCCACTGGCTCGGCACTGTGTTCGGCAAACTGTGCGAAGAACCGCAGAATATGCCGAACTTTTTCCGTGACCTCGCCGAATATCAACCCATTCAGCGCTGCGTATGCGACTACATCGCGGGAATGACCGACAAATACTGTCTTGCGAAGGTCGAGTCGCTGCCGCATTAAACACCGCATAATCTTTGACTTGGACCGCTTGTTCGCTTATTGTTTTGCTCCGTGAAGCGGCTTTTTACATCATGTTTCGGTCTGGGGCTGCTGCCGCTGTGTCCCGGCACCTGGGGCTCACTGCCGCCGGCGGGATTATTTTTGCTCCTGGCATTTCTCGGCGCGCCGGCTGAATGGATTTCAATCATAATGCTCGTCTGGGCCGTTGCCGCGTCGGTAATATGCGTTGCTTATTCGCCTGCCGTAATTGTCACTACCGGCAAACAGGACCCCCGCGAAATAGTAATAGATGAACTGGCCGGGCAGTGTGTGGTCTTTGTCCCGGCCGTGATGTTTACAGAGCTTAGCCCGCTGCTGATTGCAGGATTCGGCTTTGCTCTTTTCAGACTCTTCGATATCGCAAAGCCCTTTCCCATAAAAAAACTGGAAAAACTGCCCGCCGGATGGGGCATACTTGCCGATGATTTATTAGCAGGCATTTACGCAGCGGCCGTTCTGCTGTTTATATCGAGATTCTTCAACTACCTGTACCCGGCGATTGATTAAACAGATGCGAAAAAACTACTCAGTCCGGACAATAGAGAAACTTACGCAGCGATTCGCGGACGCTAATTTGTATCGCCCGTTGCGAACCGCCCGCTACGACAGCGGCGCAGAGCTCACCTTCGAGACAACCATAGTTGAAACCGCGGATAAAGTTCGCCTGACCCTTCTTGTCGAGCAGTTCGTCGGCGGCGGCTACGCAGGCCAGGTTTATAAGGTTAAAGTTACCCAGATAGACGGAAAAGCACCACAAGGCCTTGCCGTCGGCGGTACGTACGCAATGAAAATCCTCATCCCACCCTCGACTTTTGGAAAATTATTTCGCAATGCGCTCTACTGGGTCGGCTTCCAGGGCCCCTTTCAGCAGCAGGTCAACCCCACAGCCGCAAGGGCAGGCGCACTGTGGCAGAAGTTCATCCGCCGGGCCGCTAAAATTCGCTTCGGCAGTGAAGACGCGGTCAAAAACGTCCACGCTACATTTGTGGACAACACACTCGGAAGCTGCGGCGAAATCACCGACTGGATTGAAGGACGCACCTGGCGGCTCGAAGTCGACGACCACATGGATTTTCTAAGACTATACGAAAAAGGCCGTCCCTTCGATGAAAACAAGCTCGGCTCAGTCGAATACCGAAACAAGAAAAAATTCATGGCCGAATTCGTGAACCTGCTGCACGAGCTCGGTGCGCATGAGTTCGCCCGCCAGTACGAATGGTCCACTTGCAAAAGTCAGCCTAACGTTCTCAAGCTCGAAAGTACGGAGACCGAGCCGGCCTCAGGCCTTGTTGCAGTAGATTTTCGGGCAGGCCTGACGCTGCTGCCTTTTTTGCCTATGAGTCCCGGAGACTTCAAGCTTATTTTCGAAGGTTTCAAGCGCGGCTCAATCGTTCAGTTCGACCGCGGCGACGTTTCCAAACTTCAATCCTTCGTCGAGTCGCACCGCGACCAGTTCGCGGACATGACCTCTATGCTCGACGAGCTAAAAACTTCAGAAAAAACTTATCGCAACAGCATCCCTGACATAACCCACAATCACATCCGGCTCTTATATGACGGACGGCTATGGGGTACTATCTTCAATTCGGCGGTTACCGGCTGGCGAACACGAAACCTGATTGACGAACCACACGAAAATAAATTCCGCAACAGCAGGCCTCTTGCATTCGTTTTCTGTCTGCTCGGCTTTTTACCATTTCTCGGCAAGATAATCCGCCGTCTCTGGGCCCTGCCAGACTGGGCAAGGCATTACTATTCAATGCTCACAGACGCCGGTTACCTCGCCATGGCGATTCGCGGCAGAATCTATGAAAAGCTTATAGCCTGGCACCGCGCCGGACGAATAAGCGAACAAAATACACAGAAGGTCGCAGACGAGAACTGGCGATTCTTCTGTCACCTGCCGTTCTCAATCCTGCCCGCCGGCCTGCACCGTTTCCTGACGGATTTCGAATTCTTTAAAGACAAGCTGCACTACATCTTCATCAGGCCGATTAAACTTTATTTCAGCGCACCTCTGCGCGAGCAGTGGCTTCGTGATATGATTGAGCAGGGAAAGAAAAAACACATACTCTCCAACGAAGACGCTTCGACCATTCTCTCTCAACTGAAAGAACGTTACATCCAGCGTTACCTGATAAGTCTTGTCGTACACCTGATGACTTTGCCACTGACGCAAATCGTTTCTGTAACAGTAGCCTGGATTTACTATCACCGCACGGGCGATACGCTCGGCGCCGGCGGAATACTTGTATTGTTTCAGATAATTCCAATATCTCCCGGCTCTTTGGCACGCGGCCTGTATGCAGTCGGCATCGCAACATACGACCGCAGCTTCAAAGACTACAACATCGCCGTCTTTTTGAGCTTCTTTAAGTACGTCGGCTACCTGGCCTTTCCAATCCAGATGACATATCGCTACCCGGCCCTGGCCCGGTTTATGGCAAGTCACTGGGCCACCGAGGCCGTGCATATTGTCCCTGTCTTCGGTGAACGCGGCGCTCTTCTGGAGCACTGGGTCTTTTGCCTGTTTTACAACTGGCCGCTGACTATTCGCCGCCGCATGGCCGGCCGTGCCAAAATCCGCGAAGCTCAACCGCCTCGTTATTGGCACGTCCCCGTATCTGCGCTTGTTGCCGCCCTGCTCTTTGCCCTGGCCGACTGGTTCTGGCTGCGGCAAACAGGCTCTGTCCCCACCCTCCGCAGCATCTGGTACGCAACTGCCATACTGCCCGCGCTTTGCGGCTCTGCGGTGACTTTATACGCCGGCGGTATGCAGCTATGGAAGCGCTTCGTTTCGGCGGCGGCAGCCGGACTTCTGGCCGGGCTTTTCTATACCGCCGCAACCGTCCTGACTATTAGTCTGTCCGGTTCTGACATCGCCGCGCCTGTCCGCTGGCCGTTCAGACTGTTCTTTTTCGCCGTATTCGCCTGCATCGGGGCAATCATCACCGAGCTGCGACTGCCCGAGGCCGAACTTGAATCGGCCCGGACCAAAAACTAAAATCGCACTGTTTTTTTATCCACTTCTGCAATACCAGGCAATTTTTACTTTGTTGTATTAAATGAACTGCTATCATAACCGTTCGTAGCCATATATTCAGGGAGTAGTAATGGCTGAGCAAACAAAACATATTGTCGACCTTGCCAACGCAGAAAGCTGTGTCGTGATTGTCGCTCATCCGGACGATGAAACACTCTGGGCCGGAGGTACAATCCTGATGCACCCTGACATAAACTGGACCATAATGACACTATGCCGAAAGAGCGACCCCGACCGTGCTCCCAGATTTTCCCGCGCAGTCGAGCAGCTCGGCGCTAAAGGATTCATGGCCGACCTCGACGACGCCCCGGAACAAGCGCCCCTGAGACAAACTCTTATCCAGCAAACCATACTCGAACTTCTGCCTGCCGACAGGTTTGACGTTATAATCACACACGACCGTTCGGGCGAATACACACGTCACCTGCGGCACGAAGAAGTCTCCAGGGCCGTTATGGCACTATGGCAAAATCAACAGCTGCACGCAGCGCAGCTCTGGACCTTTGCTTACGAAGACGGCAATAAAAAATATCTGCCGCGGGCAATCGACGACGCCGATATAATTCACAAACTGCCCGAAGAAATTTTCAAGCGCAAGTATGAGCTAATCACCGATACCTATGGTTTCGCAGCCGATAGTTTCGAAGCAAAAATCACCCCCGCCAAAGAAGCATTCTGGCGGTTCGGCAAAACTTGATAATCGACCTGTATATTAGAAGGACACGAAAATGAAAGTGCTCGTAATCTACGACTACCCCCCGTCGCCGGCGGGACTGGCCACACAGGGCAGCCTGCTGCACAGGGGGCTTGAAGAATTAGGCGTCGATGTTCATTCGGCTCATTTCGAATCCGGCCAGGAAAAGGAGTGGTATTACAGATGGTTTGAACCGGACATCG
>CAZFHM010000096.1:0-9034 GCA_964518825.1 uncultured Pirellulales bacterium | reverse complement strand
TGAGAATCAGGCGGTTGGCGGGAAGATAGCACTTGTTTGTCACCTTGCGGCAGACCTCGGCGTTCTTGTGGTCGTCGAAATAGTGACCACTCTTATCAAAGACGGTATAGTGTCGCAGCCGAAGTGGTTGATGTACCTGGAAGTAAAATACTACTGAAGCCATGAGATCCTTCTCTTTATTCTTTTGCTTATACGCCGACGAACATCTCCTGATAAATTTTAGCACACTTGGCGGCCGAATCAATCCATCGCAGCTTTCGCACTTCGTAATTGCCGTAGTCCCGCAGCGTGGCGCTTAGCGGCGGGTGCCTGAACACCGCGATGATTTTATTTGCTATTTCATCGATGTCCCAGAAGTCGACCTTCAGTGCGTGAGTCAGCACTTCACTGACGCCGCTTTGCTTGCTGATGATAACGGGCACGTCATGATTTAGCGCTTCAAGCGGCGCTATGCCGAACGGTTCGGATACCGAGGGCATCACGTACAAGTCGGCCATTCGGTAAATTTTCTGGACCTGCTCGCCTCGCAGAAAACCTGTGAACAGGACCTTGTGGCCTATACCGAGATGTGCGGCAAGCTCCACCGAATGGTGCATAAGGTCTCCGGAGCCGGCCATAACGAATTTGACGTTATCCATAACCTCGAGCACTCGTTTGGCGGCCTGTAGGAAGTATTCCGGGCCTTTCTGCATAGTGATTCGGCCGAGGAACAGGACGATTCTTTCGTCGTTTTTGATACCGGCCTCGGCAAGGCTGGCGCCGTTTCCGTTTGTTTTTTCAACGCCGTTATGGACCACTTCGACCTTATCGCCGCTGATGCCGTATCGGCTGATGATAATGTTTCTGGTGAAGTGGCTTACGGCGATTATTTTATCGGCCGCGTGGAAGCCGTGCCGTTCGATATCGTAAATCATCTGGTTGACATGCTCACCGCTTCGGTCGAATTCGGTGGAATGTACGTGCACGATTAACGGGGTGCCTTTTAAAGCGGCGACTGCTATGCCGGCGGGATACGTCATCCAGTCGTGTGCGTGGACGATGTCGAAATCCTCATCGGCGGCGAGATCGGCGGTTATAGCGGCGTAGCGATGGACCTCGGCGTACATGTCACCGGAGTACTGGCCTGCGACTGTTATAGGAGCTAAGGAACCCTTGCTCAGAGCTATCTGTTTCTGGCGCAAGGCCTCTTCGATTCGCTGCCTGTAGGCGTCGGTCGTTCCGTAAGGCGACAGGGCCGCGTCCACGGCACAGAATTGCACGTTGGCCAGGTGTTCGTATGTGAATCTGGTGGTATTTCTGTGGTTTTCGGGGCTGAGCAGTCTGACGTGCGTGTTTTGCAGGCCGTTGACCATGCGGGGCAATACGAAGGTGACTTTAATTCCGAGCTGGTCCATAGCCCGGGTCAGCCCGTAACAGGCGGTGCCCAGACCTCCGCTGATGAACGGCGGAAATTCCCAACCCAGCATGAATACTTTCATAGTCCGTAAGTCCCGATAAGCGATGTAATCGCTTTTTTTAAAAAGACTTAACCAAAGCCAACCAGAAACAACCGCAGGTGTACTCGAAATGTTTCAGGCCTTTAGGCTTGAACCACTGCTCATGGCGGTTGGACGATTTATCGGCAGAAATCTTTGCCTTCTTAATTTCCAACCACTTTAAAATTCGTAATTTTCACAATATCTGTATGTTAAATCGGGCTTTGGGGGCCTTGGTGTTGAGAAATTCTGGGTGGAATCGCCGATTTTGACACTAACAAAGCTGATTTTACCGGTCAGAAGCCCCCATCTGCCTGATTTTTATATCGAATCAGGACGCTGGATTAACGAGGTTCGAGTAGTATCGCGACTGCACAAGCCCTTCCGGTTCCCGATTCGGGTCAATTGGGCCAGCTGTAACCCCGGCGGCGCAAGTTGATAAGACGAACCCGCACCTAATTTGACCAATTCTCAGGAACTAACGGAAATTCACGCGTTTTGTTTAACACGCAAGTTCTCCATGCCCTCGAAATTGAAAAAATCAAGTGCGGGCCCGATTCTTCACAAGAACGTCTTTCAAACAGCTTCAAAAAGATGTCTTGGGCCCCCATTATGCAATTTTTGGGGGCTTAACCTGCAGGATAAAGCCATTACAGAAGCAGGGCTTATATATCCTGGGCCTTGACTGTGCTGCGGCGATTGGCCTTGGTCCGGCCCATAGCGTCATCGAGCAGGCCGTGAATCTTATCATTGATTGCACCGAGCGCATCGGATGAGGTCATCATCTTTTTGCTTCTGATGTAGCCCTTGACTTTGCTTGCCACAAGTAACATCTCTTTTTCTTTCTTAGCCATTGAGAATCCTCCATGCAAAAATAAAACCTTAAAAAACTCCTGATTCAGTGAGTTTATTAACGCAAGGGACTTGTCTTTGCAACAAAAAAATTGCCTAAAACCGCAAATTTTTGCATTTTCAGGCCGGTTAGCTGAAAATGGCATTTGTCCCGGATTGGGCCGTCACGACCCGGTGCGTTATACGTCCGGCGTGAGATTGATAACATTTGGCATTGATAAAGCATAAAATTTCAGGCAGCAGGCGCACTTACAAATCCGATTAGTATGCCGATGACCGCAGGTTTTTTAACCTGGGATTTACTTTCCGACAGCGGACCTGACCATGAAATATCGGCTGATACCATCGAGGCAAATCATGCCTTTGACATTTCCATCATCAACTACGGTGACCGCTGTTTTGCCGCTTGAGATTAACTGTTTGTATATCTGGGCGAGCGGCGTGTCGCTGCTGACCGAGTCGAACGTGCGGTCCATAATCTCACAGACCGGCACATCAAGTCCCTTCTCGTGCAAACTTGCGAGTATCTTGTTGCGCGTCAGGATGCCTTCAAGGCCGTGGTCGCCTACGACGGGAAAGTCATCCTGGAAGCCGTGATGAAAATGTTCGATGGCGCGCCTGAGTGTTTCGTCGGGACGAAGCGTCTGGTATTCGGTTGTCATTGCCGCCGCCGCGGTGACGTCGCTGAGGAGTGATTTGAGCACAACCTGGTGTTTTTCGCCGCCGGCGCCTATGTACAGAAAAACTCCTATGAGGGCCAGCCACCAGTTGTAAAATATCCCGAAGAATATGAACAGCATTGCTATCGCCTGTCCGACGAATACAGCTACTGAAGTTGCTGTTACATAATCCATTTTCATGGCGAGGATGCCGCGGAACACTCTGCCTCCATCCATAGGAAAGGCGGGTATGAGATTGAAAACCGCCAGAATGACATTGACACTGATTAGGCCGGCAAAGAATGACCGGGCCGAATCCGGAAACAGATTGGGCACTGTCACTCCGCTCCATGCGCCGACAAAAAGGAAAAGAATTGCGGCTATGACCAGGTTTATAAATGGACCTATTAGCGCCATGGCGATTTCCTGGAGGGGTTTTTCCGGCATTTCTTCCATCGTGGCCATGCCGCCAATCGGCAGCAGAGTAATGCTCTTCGCCTCTTTTCCGAAGCGACGGGCTATAAGACTGTGGCCTACTTCATGTATCAGTACGCAGACAAACACTGCACAGATGAACAGAGTTGCAAGCAGCGCCTCATGAATGCCCTTCTGGTCCATTACCGAGATGAATATGAAAAGCAGTAACAGGAGGAATGTGACGTGAATACGGAGCTTTATTCCGAAAATCCTGCCGACGTTAAAAGACCATTGCATCTTGCGGTTCCTTAAAATGGGCTGCCTCGCTTCTTTAATGCTGCGATAGCGTCGCCGATGTTGCATCGTTCGGGCAGTATTAGTGTATCCATTTGCCTCGTCGCAGGCAAAGAATTTTCCACACGGCCCTACAGCGCCGCCGGGCTTACAGACTTTTTAGCCCGGTTGAGATTTATTTTTTACGGACGGCGATGGTGTAAACGTCGTGGTTTTCCCCGATGTATTTTCGCTCGTAGTTGGTGCCGACTGTTTCGTCATCCTGTGCGACTGCGGGCCGAGTAAATTCTATTTCTTCGAGCACATCTTTTCTTTCGGCGAGGACGGTCTTTATCTGCTCGAAATAATCGGCGTGGTCGGTTGCGATTTGGATGGTGCCGCCGTCGGTAAGTGTTCGTACCAGGTGTTCGAGGTTGCGCGCGCAGATGAAGCGGCGTTTATGGTGACGTTTTTTCGGCCAGGGGTCGGGGTAATATATATGATAGCAGGTGACGCTCGAGTCGGGGACGAACCGTATCAGGAAATCGGCGGCGTCGGTGCGAATCAGTTTTACGTTTTTCAGGCCCCATCGGCCGATGCGGTCAACGGCGTGGCGATAATACTTTCGGGCCCATTCGATACCGAGAAAATTGACGTCCGGCTGCGCCTTGGCCTGGCCGACGAGGAATGTCCCCTTGCCCGAGCCTACTTCGATGTGTACAGGTCCGGAGCGTCCGAAAACTTTTTCGAAATCCACCGGCTCGGCTAAATCTTCGCAATTGAGACTGATTTCAGGATAATCTTTCAGGCATCGAGTCATTTATTAAAAGCCCGGAAAACAGGTCCAGCGGTTTATATCGCGTCATAATTTGAAAGGATAAGGGATTGTTCTTTCTTTGGCAACCTATGGTCGGAGCTTGAGCGGCTAAAGGGCAGGTATTTGTTCGCCGATAAAAAGCCCTGAACTGTGCTGCGGAGAATACGTAATGTTTATAGGCCGTATTAGGCCGTATCCGCGGCATTTTAAGGAGAAGAGCTGCACATGATTCGGCAATTGGCAAGATCTCGCCGTAGAAGGGTCCTGATTGATATAAGCACCCAGCAGGACCTTTTCCTCGGAGCGGGCAAGGCGTGCGTAAGGAACCATCGCAGGGTTCTGACCAATCTTCGAAGGATGATAGCGTGGGCCCGTCACAATAATGTTCCCGTCATCTCGACCTGCCAGGTCTATCCCAATAACAACGGCTGCAGTGTTACGGACTATTGTCTGGACGGCACTGAGGGCCAGCGGAAGATTCACTATACGCTGCTGCGGCGTCGGATAAGTTTTCCTGCAGACGGTCACGATGATTTACCGCACGACCTTCTGAAGGATTACGACCAGGTAATTCTGCACAAGCGCTGCACGGACCCGTTCGACGAGCCGCGGATAGAAAGACTGTTCAGCGAGATTCGGGCGGGTGAGTTTATCCTCGTCGGCGCCAACGCCGAAGATGCAGTGCTGGCCACGGCTTTGGGGCTGCTTCAGCGGAACAAGAGGGTCACCGTTGTGATTGACGCGGTGGGCTCGCATGACAGCAAGGCCGGGGCGCTTGCAATGCGCAAGATGCAGGCCAAAGGCGCCCATATCGTCGAAGCCAAAAGGATAGCGGGCGTAACGCATCTTCGCAGGGTCGGTATCTGCCACTGCGATTTGTGCAGCAGTTTTGCCCGGCGGGCACTGGTCGGCGTCAGCGGACCGCAGTTTGCCGAACACTCTCAGGACGCGGACCCCAGCCACAACTAACAAATCTATTGCCGGGTTTTGCAGTTGCCCTCGCCAAGACACCGGTGTTTCACGCAATTTTTGCCTGTCTGCGGCGTAGAAGCCTTCTACGGGCTTATCCGCGTTTTTGGTTGACATTGACCGCAGTACGGCTATACTCGCTCCTTTTGTTTTCCCGTTGTTTTTGTAGTGGAATATGTGAACACAAGAACGGCTGGGGGCGTGGGACCCTGATTTGCAATTTTTTGTAAAAGAGGACCCTGTTGAAATGATAAACGACAAGACTAAAGGAGAATCCTGAAATGGCACAGAAGTATGTGTACTTTTTCGGCGGCGGAAAAGCCGAAGGCAACACGAAAATGAAAGAGCTGCTCGGCGGCAAAGGCGCAAACCTCGCGGAAATGACCAATATTAGTGTTCCCGTTCCGCCCGGCTTCACTATAGCTACCAGGGTCTGTGACGACTATTACAAAAAGGGTGCTAAATGGCCCGACGGATTGGCCCGGGAGATTGATAAGAATATCGCCAAGCTCGAAAAGGCTATGAATGCAAAACTCGGTGACCCGGACCGGCCGCTGCTTGTATCGGTGCGAAGCGGCGCGGCGATATCGATGCCCGGTATGATGAACACGGTTCTCAACCTCGGCCTCAATGATACGGTCATCGAAGGTATTATTAAGAAGACCGGCAACCCGCGATTTGCGTACGACATCTATCGCCGCTTTATCGATATGTTCGGCGACGTGGTGATGGACTGCAGCCACGACTATTTCGAGGAAGTAATTCACAAGGCCAAGCAGGACGCCGGAGTAGAGGTGGATAACGAGCTTACCGCCGAGCAGTTGAAAGGTGTTGTTGAAAAATACAAGGCCGTTTACAAAAAGCACGTCGGCAAGCTCTTTCCGCAGGATGGAAAGGAGCAATTGACTCACGCCATCAACGCCGTCATTCGTTCGTGGATGGGCGCAAGGGCGGTCAAGTATCGCCAGCTTAATAAAATCACCGGCCTGCTCGGCACAGCCGTAAACGTCCAGGCGATGGTGTTCGGGAATATGGGCGACGATTGCGGCACGGGTGTCTGCTTCACACGCAACCCGAGCACAGGCAAGAAGGAGTTCTACGGCGAGTTCCTGATGAACGCCCAGGGCGAAGACGTCGTCGCGGGTATCCGAACGCCAATCGAGCTGAAAAAACTCAACAAGGTCATGCCGAAGGCTTACAAGCAATTGACTCACCTTATGACCCGGCTGGAGAAACATTACAAGGATATGCAGGATATGGAGTTTACCATACAGGAGAAGAAACTTTATATCCTGCAGACGAGAACGGGTAAGCGCACGGCCGAGGCGGCAGTGAAGATTGCCGTCGATATGCTGAAGGAAAAATTAATTAATAAGACCCAGGCTGTTATGCGAGTCGAGCCGGCACAGCTTGACAGGCTCCTGCATCCGTCCTTCGACCCCAAGGCCGAACGTAATGTATTCGCCAAGGGTTTGCCCGCTTCGCCGGGCGCCGGCGTGGGCCAGGTCGTCTTCGATGCCGATACTGCAGAAGCATGGAAGGCCGAGGGCAAAAAAGTAATCCTTACAAGAATCGAGACCAGCCCGGAAGATATCGGCGGTATGGATGCGGCCGTCGGCATTCTGACTGCCCGCGGCGGTATGACTAGTCACGCGGCGGTGGTCGCACGCGGTATGGGTAAATGCTGCATCGCCGGTGTCGGTGAATTAAACATCGATTACAAGTCAAAGAAGATGGCCGTCAATAGCCTGACCATCAAGGAAGGTGACTGGATTAGTATCGACGGCTCAACCGGCGAGGTAATGAAAGGACAATTGCCGACAGTCGAGCCGACCCTCAGCGGCTCGTTCGGCGAGTTTATGAAGATTTGTGACTCTGTTCGCAAACTCGGCGTTCGCACAAACGCCGACACGCCCGGCGACTCGAAGCGCGCAAGGGATTTCGGCGCCGAAGGAATCGGGCTTTGCCGGACGGAGCACATGTTCTTCGAAGGCGAAAGGATTTGGCCCGTACGCCAGATGATTCTCGCCGCCGATGATTACGCCGATATGCTAAAGGCCCTCGATGCCGCTCAAAAAGATGACGAGAAGAAGCAAATCGAGCAGAAATACGCGACCGCCAAAAAGCAATTCGAAGGCGCCCTCAAGGAGCTGCTGCCGTATCAGCGCAGTGACTTCGAAGGTATCTTCAAAGCAATGGCAGGATTGCCGGTGACCATAAGATTGCTCGACCCGCCGCTGCATGAGTTCCTCCCGCAGGACCAGTCCAATCAGAAAGAAATGGCCAAGCGCCTGGGCGTCGAACCTGCCGAAGTCAAGGCAAAGGTCGAACAGCTGCACGAGTTCAACCCGATGCTCGGCCATCGAGGATGTCGATTGGCGGTTAGCTACCCGGCCATTTATCGTATGCAGACTCGCGCGATTATCGAAGCGGCACTTAACGTCCGCAAGAGCGGCAAAACAGTGCTGCCTGAGATTATGATTCCGCTGGTCGGTTCGATTGACGAGCTCAAGTACGTCAAGAACGAAGTAGTCGATGAAATCGAGAAGGTCTTCAAACAGCGAAAAAGCAAAATCAAATATATGGTCGGAACAATGATTGAAGTGCCCCGCGCTGCGTTGACCGCTGACGAAATAGCGACCGAAGCAGAGTTCTTCAGCTTCGGAACCAACGACCTTACTCAGATGGCGATGGGCTTTTCTCGCGACGACGCGGGTAAGTTCCTCGGTGAATACGTCGCCAAGGGTATCTACAAGGCAGACCCATTCCAGAAGCTCGACCAGGCAGGCGTCGGCAAACTCGTTGAGATGGGCACGAAACTTGGCCGAAAGACCAGAAGCAACCTCAAGGTCGGTATCTGCGGTGAGCACGGCGGCGAGCCCAGCAGTATCGATTTCTGCCACCGGACGGGCCTGAACTATGTTTCCTGTTCGCCCTTTAGAGTTCCGATTGCCAGACTTGCTGCGGCACAGGCGATGGTCGTGAACGGCTGAAGGTGAATCTGTAGTTAAATTAAAAAAGTGCGGTTAGTAGTTAGCTAACCGCACTTTTTTTATGCCATACCTCGATTCTTCCTTTCGTACGAGTATCTAAAGTTTTATAGTAATCGGGTTATTACGGTAATCCGGTATTGATTGAGCGAGTACCTATGTCGGGCGTGTTAATACTTGGTCTAATCGTTCTGCTCGGCTTTATATGCGGTGAAGCTGCCAAAAAAGTGGGCCTGCCGAAGGTCACCGGCTTTATCCTTGCCGGCATCGCCCTTAATCCCAGGCTGACACACATTGTCCCTATAGACTTCACAAGGCATACGGAAATCGTCATAAATGTCGCCCTTGCCTTTATAACTTTTGAGGTCGGCGGAACCCTGCATTACAGCAAGATAAAGAAATTAGGCAAGGGAATCACTTTCATCACATTTTTCGAAGGTGAGTTTGCTTTCCTTATCACGGCGGTGGGTGTAATGTTGGTCGCGCCGTTTTTTGTCCATATCGCGGGCGCGACTTGGCTGGCAGTTTTTATCCCCGTCGGCTTATTGATGGGTTCACTGGCAAGCCCCACCGACCCTTCCG
>CAZFHM010000095.1:0-9107 GCA_964518825.1 uncultured Pirellulales bacterium | reverse complement strand
GGATATCAGGCTCGCCGGACTTTCGACAGCCGATTACCATGAGCGAGTCACAGTATAACTCGGAGGGCGGGGACAAGTACTCGGATGTGATGTATCTTTTTGATGAGGGGATATACTTTATGCAGCCGAGCAGCCGGATTATGGACAGGGACGTCGTAGAGAGCAAGGCGGAGCATTTCAGGGACACTATACAGTCACAGAAGCCGGAACAGATATTGACACCGGTCAAAAACGACAGCGTGCCGGACGGTATGGCGGCGGTTCAGCTTGAATTTTTCGTTGACGGCGATGTGGGCAAGGTTCGGATTACAAATGACTGTACGGTTCGCGGGCATATGAAAAGCCCGTCGTATGATTACCGTATTGACGCTAGTTATGATGAAGGCCTTCGGTTCGAGAAGTATTATATTTACGGGTTTCATTACGTACCGGAAGATGCCGAGGCAATGGGGCAACGCTATACGGAGGAAGTCACCGATACTTACGTTACGCCGACCTATGGCGACGTCGAAGGCGAGCCGGGCGGACAAATATATGTCAACGGCAACGTGGTAATCGGCGGGGATATAAGCCTCCACGGCGGTAATCAACGGGTGAAAGGACGTGTAACAGTTGTAGCAACGGGTAATATTTGGGTGGCGGATTCGATTTTGCTGGACGGTCCTCATGGCGCCGACGGTCTGCCGTCAACAGATAATCCTAATGTTCTGGGGCTGGTTGCCCAGGGTGTTGTCAAAGTGGTTGACCCCGGCGCGTTAGAGAACTACGTTGTTGAAGGAGATAGGACATGGGTAAGTACACGCCGGGGAGGATACTGGGAATACGAATATGAGATGCCGGAAGTATCGGGTGCTGAGTATGAGCCTATAGGCGTCCAGTATGGAAGCGAGGACTATGAGCGTATCCTGCCGCGGTACACAGAAGTCGAAGCAGCGATAACGGTCGGCGGCGGCGGCTGGGGCGCCGAGAACGTGTACGCTAAAGACTACCCGTATAGTGATGACGGTACCGGTCGTAATGATGCTCCGGGCGGGCAGAATTATATAGTTGTCCGCGGTACGATAACAGAATCGGTCAGAGGAGTGGTAGGTCGCGGCAGTGATGGTTATGCGAAGCGTTATTACCTTGACGGCCGTCTTTTAGAGGGTATTCTGCCGGGCGATATCTGGTTAAAAGGTAAGTATATCCCTGCCCCGGCGGGCTGGCATGATTATCGGTCACGACTGTAAGACCGACATATCCTGATATCTTCATGTCTTAAATCATTTCGGTTTTACCATATCCAAAGACGGTAATTATAGGACTTTGGCATCAATAGCGGGCGCATTCTGCGCTATCGTTAATATCCGCCCATTTGTGACTAAGAGGCGTGTGATTTGAGCCGATAAAGGTAACTGGATTTATGCATGGTATGTCCGTGCGCAGCGGGATTTTGCCGGCACAAGCAGTTGAATTCGGCAACAAATTGAAAGGTTAAAAGTTGGACTGGAAGAGGCTGTTAGGACTGAAATTCGGTGATTTGCTTGGCCTGGATATAGGTTCGTCTTCGGTGAAGCTCGTGCAGCTCACGCGCAACGGCAAAGGATACGAGGCGGTCACCGCCGGGAGAGTACAGATTGAATCAGACGGCGACAGCAGCGTGCAGGCGGATGAGATTCGAACGGTCCGGGCGATAACCGACTGTTGCCGCCAGGCAGGGGTTCAGAACAAATATGCAGTCAGTGGTGTGTGCGGGCCTGATGTTGCCGTTAGATATTTCAAGTTTCCGGTGATTCCGGCTGAAGAGCTGACATCTGCAGTATTGCTGGAAGCGGAGCAGGTTTGCCCGTTCAGCATGGAAGACAGCGTTCTTGATTACCAGATAATTCCGGATGATAGCGAATCGATTCGTGGAGTGCTGGTGGCGACGACGAACAAGTTGATTCGTCGCAAGGGAAAGATGATGAAAGAAGCGTCGTTGAATCCGGTTTTGATGGATGTCGACGGTCTGGCTCTGTTTAACTGCCTGAGCGGATGTGAAGACTGCGAATCGGGTCAGGCTATGGCGGTTCTGAATGTCGGCAGTGCTTACTCGACGCTTGTAATAGCAGGTGAGAAGTGCGTTCCGTTTGTCCGCGACACAAGCCATGCCGGTACGAGAGTCATAAAGAACCTTTTGCAGAAGACAGGGCTCAGCAGGAAAGAAGTGGACAAAATACTATTTGACAACGGTGCAGATAGCGATGAGCAGGGGCTTGTTCAAAGCAGTCTTGAAGCAGCTTGTGAAGCCCTCGTTGAAGATGTTACAGGGACACTGAGATTTTATTCGGCCCAGAAGAAAACATTTTTTGTAGAAAAGATATTTGTCTGCGGCGGATTTGCGCGTGCGAAGGGATTTGTCGATATTCTTGACAGGCGCCTGCCGGCACAGGCGGTTCTGTGGAATCCATTCGAGAAAATACCATGCCGAGGCGACAAACATTGTAAAGATTTGTTGAAAAAAGAGGGGTCTTCACTAGCTGTGGCAGCGGGTCTTGCGATGAGGTCTATATAACATGTTTACCATTGATTTACTTAAAGGGCAAGGGATACCGGCGAGAAGCAGGCCGGAAGGGATTATCGCTACAGCCGTTACGGTTGTCTTTCCCGTGGTGATAGCTATAACGATGCTGGGGATTTATCTGAGCAATCGTGTTGTGATAAATATCCAGGAGCGAGAGCTGGCCGGTTACGAAAAGAAAATAGCGGGTTTGTCCGAAGCGATGCGTGCTCACAAGTCGTACGAGCAGCAGAAGGGGACGATTCGGCAGCGCATTTCAGAAACGGCCGAGGCGATAGAAACTCACGAGCAATGGTCTGATATTCTGGTTACGGTAGTTGAAAACATGCCGGATTCTCTGGTTCTGGAGAGGATGGCGGTTGAGTCAAGAACTACCAAGGTGAAAGTTCAGGATAAAAAGAATCCTAAGAAGAAGTCGGACAAGTCGGTTTCGATACGGACGTTATATATGACACTCGGCGGCGCGGCGGGTGAAGCCTCAGACCGTGAGGTACAGGCGTTCAGGGACAAGCTGAGAGTTTCAAGTGTTCTTGGTCCGAAGCTTGAGGATGTTCCGGTCTCGCAGCAGGTGGGGATGGTAGATGACCGTGAGGTCATTACTTATGAGATGAAGTGCATTTTCAGGCCACAGATATAGGTGTGTAGATCATGAAAAAGGTATTTAGAGAATACTTAACAACGCTGGGGCTGATATGGCTTGGGTGCCTTATCGTATTTATTTTCGCGTACATGTTACTTATCAAACCGCAGAGTCGGTTCAAACAGAATCTTCTCAAGAAACTGGAGGAGAAAAAGCAGGACTATATAGCGGCCAGCGAGGCTTCGAATGAAGAGATAAGGAAAAAACTGGTGCTCGATGTAGAACAGCTGGAAAATCAGCTTCGGGAGTATGTAGCCGACGCGAGCAGTTCTGCTAACCTGACGTTCGATGTTAGTCGAATTGCCAATAAGAATAATGTTTTATCGTTCAGTATCAAATCCAAGAATAACAAGGGTACTTTTGATTTACCGCAGTGCAAGCTGATTGGTGAGAACAGGATGGATGTGAGCTTTGGTAGTGATTTCAGGCAGTTCGCCAGGTTTTTGAATGCATTGGAGAGGCATGAACCTGTGGTGTTTGTGGATTCGTTCTCGATTTCCAAGGGGAATCGGACTGAAGAGGAAAACAAGGTTGATATGAGCCTTTCGGTTTTTGTTGAGAAAGAAAAAGGTGGTTAAGCTGCGGGCAGAAGCGGCGCAAGACCAGGTTTTGGCGCAATAATGAAAACGATAGCGGTAGCAAATCAAAAGGGCGGCTGTGGCAAGACGACCACGGCGGTGAATCTGGCGGCGGCGCTTGCCATGAGCGGCAAGCGCGTGTTGCTGGTTGACCTGGACCCGCAGGCTCACTCCACGCTCGGCCTGGGACATGACCCGGAATCGCTTGATAAGACAATTTACGATGCGCTTACCAATTCCAAGGTTGCCATGCTTCGCGTAATAATAAACACTCCGATAACGGGACTGAATCTGGCTCCGAACAATATTCTATTGAGCGGTGCGGAGTTTGAGCTTGCCTCGCTTTATGGTCGTGAATATGTGCTGAGCCAGCAACTGGATACGGTAGGCGGCTATTATGATATTTGTGTAATTGATTGCTCGCCAAGCCTGAGTCTTCTGACGTTGAACGCGCTGGTAGCCAGCGATGAGGTGATAATACCCGTCCAGACGCACTACTACGCTTTGGAAGGGTTAAAACAGCTTCTGGAGACTGTTGATATTGTTCGGGAGAGATTCAACGAAAGACTGAAAATTGCAGGCATACTTCTTACGCTTGTTGAAAGTCGTACGATGTTAAGCAGACAGATTCAGCAGCAGATGAGAGATTATTTCGGTGATATGGTATTTGATACCGTTATTCACAGAACGGTTCGCCTGGCGGAAGCTCCGGGCGCAGGCCAGTCGATTCTGACCTATGCGCCGGACAGCAAAGCAGCAGTGGAATACAAAGCTCTGGCAGAGGAGATACTCCATGAGCACGAAGCACAAATCGGGATTGCATAAAGAAATATCTTCCATATTCAGCGGCGTTCCATTACCGACTAATAACGCCGACGAGCGCACGGTAATGAATGCGGAAGCGACGGACAAGACCGAAGGTCATATTCCGCCAATGCCGTCAGTGTCTCCAAAGCCGCTGCAGATGAGCCAGCAAGAGCCGGCCGAAGCGGTGGTTAAGGCTAAAGAAAAGATTGTGCCCGCCCACAAGCAGGTGCAGCTTAGCGGCTTTCGCAAGAGTTTAAATCAGTTCTGGCAGATGGTGAAGTTGAAACTCCTGACGCCTCCGGAGGGAGTATCACCGGCTAAACACATGACTATACTGATATCAATGCCGATGCTTCTTCTGGTGGTTGTGTTTGTCTTCGGACGTTTACTGCTTAACTCGGGCGTGAAAGGCAATAAGGCACAAGACGATGATACGGAATTTGCGGTTGCGCCCAGGGCGGAAATCCAATGGCAGCGACCCGAAGTCTATCCGGTGGGACTGCGTGACCCGATGAAGAGGGGCTCGACACAGGTGTCTACGACGGTAGAGGCGACAGATGTCCTGGTTCGCGGGATAGTGTGGAGCGATGATAACCCGGCGGCAATTATCGGGACGGAGATTGTTTACCAGGGGCAGACAGTACATGATGTGACTGTAGTAAAAATTACCAGAGACAGCGTTGAGTTCGAAAGGGACGGCAAGAAATGGACTCAAAAGGTAGCCAATTGAGCGTGCGGCAGTTGCTGCGGGCGAGAATGTTATAAGATTCTGAAATCTGAAAGGGACCACTATGGAACGTGGGGCATTAAAAGTACGGCATAAACTTACGGTTATGGTTATTCTGGCGATTTTTTGTGTTACGGCAGTGATTGCCGAGGAGTCGGAATCCGGTATAGACCCGGAAGTGATGAGCACTCTGGCACAGCGGATGCAGAAACGAATAAGCGTTAATTTCCGTAACACGTCGATTGATGACGTCATAAGCGTGATGGCGGCACAGGCGGATGTTGATATCGTCAAGAGCCCGAAGGTAGTTGGAGAAGTCACAACCACGCTTACGGATGTTCCGCTTTCGGAGGCGTTGACGAATATCCTGGCGGCGCACGGCTATGGATACGTGACCAGCAAGAATATGATAAGGGTAGCACCCATGTCGGAACTCAACGACCAGGATGAAAAGCTGGAGAACAGAATATACAGGATAACCTATGCTGATGTAGGTGAAGTTGAGAAAGCCCTTGCAAAGTTTATAAGCAAACGGGGCTCTATCAGCTCTAATAAGGGCACCAGTAACGTTATAGTTACCGATGTCGAGAGTAAAATCCACATTATGGACACTTTTGTTACCGAGATAGACAGGATAACACCTCAGGTGCTCGTCGAGGCGAGGATATATGATGTTACCTGCAAAGACCGGCTGGACCTCGGAGTCGAATGGCATGCGGGCCGGAACACAACCTACGGCGGAGCGGGCATAGGCGACGCCGGTACTAATCCAACGGCCGGCAGGACTGACCCGTTTATGGGCGGTCTGTTCGATGGGACCGTCAGTAAGGTTGAGACGTCATCGAGCCTGATGAGAATCGGATGGCTTAATTCTGCTATCGACATAGACGTTCTGATTAAGGCTCAGAAGGAAATTATCAATGCCAAGCTGCTTGCGAATCCGCGCGTTCTGGTGCTCGACAACGAAGAGGCGATGATTAAGATTGTGACTGAGATTCCATATCAGGAAATAACGGAGACCAGCGGCGGAGGCAGTATCGGTACGACGAGTTTCAGAGAAGTTGGTGTCTCACTTTCGGTAACACCTCATGTGACCCGCGATGGCATGATACGATTGCATGTTTTACCTGAGTTCAGTCTTCAGGCAGGGGAGGTGGACCTTGGAACTTCAGCGATTACATTTTCGCAGCCTGTTGTTGACAGGCGGCTGGCTGAATCGACGTTACTGCTGATGGACGGTCAGACGATGGTCCTGGGCGGGCTGAGGAAGAAAGAAGTCAATACCCAGCACAACAAAGTGCCGTTGCTGGGAGATATTCCGATTATAAATGGTTTGTTCAAGTTCAGAGCGGAAGATACAGTCTTTAGTGAGCTGATTGTGTTTGTAACGCCCTTGGTTGTGGAGCAGACTTATATGAGCGAGGATGAGCACAAGGCGTATGAACACACTGAATTTAGGCCGCCTTGCCCGGCAATAACGGATGCTGAAATGAACGGCGATTGTTCGCGACAATAATTTTCAGTCGTAACGACTGAATGTAAGCCCCGCCTGAATAAGTAGGCGGGGCTTTTTTTGCGCGTTTTGGGCATATTGCTGGGTCTCAAATACCACACGCTTGAATAATTGACTACGGCCAGTTATACCTTGATTTTTTCTTTGCTTTTGTGCGATAAAGTCACATAATACCACCTTGGTATGGACAGAATGCAGCGGGCTGGGCGAACGATAGGCTGTTAGAGAAACTCACAAAAAAGTCCGCATCAAAAAGACTGGGTCTTATAGGTGAGATTAGAAACGTAATGCCTAATGTCCTCCTTCAGTCTCTCGATTTTATACTCCCTGATGGTGAGTTTATAACAGGTCTTGTCCCAGTAAAAGACGGATTGGAGAAAAACAAGCTTGCGGTCGATGAGCAAGCCGTGATACAGGAGGCAAAATCGTTCAGTCGAATTGACTACGTATTCTTCCGTAGATTTTCAGACGCCCGTTCATCACTAGTCGCTTCGTACGTGGTTGACAATTCTGATGGTAAGCTTGATAAAGATGCTTTATCTGCACTTCATCGCCAAGTCTGGCTCCAAGGGACAACACCACTTCTTTATATTGCCGGCGCAAGCCAAATAGATATACTCGCTTGTGCAAGAGAGCCCGATTTTTGGGATAGTACTAAGCAACAATACCACTATAATCCAGTAAAAACATTTCATAAGGATTTGCTCCGAACCGCTGCTGAGATTTCTGAAGAGATGAAAAAATTCTCGGCACTTAAACTGGCCGATGGGACTTTTTGGGACGATCCTGATAATAGAAAGTTAGCAAATCACGACAGAGCTGCCCATCAATCCTTGATTAAGGCAATAGTTGAGACCGACAAAGCAATTGACGGAGAAAATAATCCTCTTCTTCGTCGCCTTTTTTTACTGATGGTACTTATAAAATATCTTGAAGACCGAGGGGTATTTAAAAAGGGCGGTTGGTTTGGCAGATTTCATAAGGGAGCAAAACGTTTCCAAGATGTTTTAAAAAGTGGCGAGCCTAGAAAAGTGTATAAACTTTTAAATGCACTTGCTCGTAAATTTAACGGCGATGTATTTGACATTGCAGAATTTAGCAAACAAAAGCTAAGCAAGAGCTCCCTCAGGGATTTTGCGTTATTTGTGGAAGCAAAAACAGTTGATAAACAAAGATATCTTTGGGAGCAATACTCATTCGAACATCTACCAGTTGAGATAATAAGCCATATTTATCAGCACTTCGTAAAGGGTGGCCACGGGGCAGTTTATACGCCGCCGTTTTTGGCTGATTTACTGCTCGATCATGTAATGCCTTACAAAGAGATTACTGGCAAGGAACGGATTTTAGACCCTGCATGCGGCTCGGGGATTTTTCTCGTGGGTGCCTTTAAGAAATTAATTAATTTATGGAGAAGCAACAATAACTGGGAAAATCCTCCCGTTGATACACTGAAGCAAACTCTTGATAAGTGTATCTATGGTGCCGATTTAGACAAAAATGCTATTGATTTAACCGCGTTTAGTTTATCCTTAGCCATTTGTGACGCGCTCAGGCCAAATGTTATTTGGAACGAACTCCAATTTGATTACTTGCGCGACCGGAATTTATTTGAAACAGATTTTTTCGATTTACTTTCGAGTTCTCAAAATGACGCATATAATATCCTTAACGAGAAATTTGATATTGTGATAGGAAATCCACCATTTGAATCCAAGCTCTCTGATGCAGCAAAAAAAGTTGATAGAGCTGCCCGCAAATATTATCCTACTCGTGGCAACTGCCCTGACAACCAAGCTGCTTATCTTTTTCTC
The DNA here is from genome assembly GCA_964518825.1 of uncultured Pirellulales bacterium. GTDB lineage: Bacteria > Planctomycetota > Phycisphaerae > Sedimentisphaerales > Anaerobacaceae > JBBABK01. The sequence goes on along the minus strand of CAZFHM010000095.1, from coordinate 489 downwards.
GAACAGGCTCTATCTGTTTTGAAATCGCCAACTGGTCGACTTTGTCTGATTCAACCTGCTGGCTTTCTTTATAATAATAAAACTAGCAAATTCCGCATCAATATTCTTAAACACTGTAAGATAGACACGCTTTTCGATTTTACTTCAATTAGAAAACTTTTCGACGCGGCTGACCCTAAAATTGTCGCTTTATTTGCTTACGCTGATATTCCAACGGCGACTCATCCTATCAACCATTGGACCTTCAGGCGGTCTGTGAGCGTGAAGGAAAAGATGTCTTTTGAACTCGATCATTACGACCGCCACTGTATTTTACAGGAACAAGCAGAAAATGACCAATATACCTGGCGTATCAATCTTCTTGGCGGAGGAAGGTTAAGAGATATCTCCAAACGCCTTAGAAACATGAAAACATTTTCGGAATATCTTTCCAGCAAAAAAGGGTGGGATTACGGTGAAGGATACATTGCCGCGAAAACCGGAAAACGA
>CAZFHM010000094.1:0-9134 GCA_964518825.1 uncultured Pirellulales bacterium | reverse complement strand
CCTCTTCATCCGGAATGCTCATATCGAACTCGTCCTCGAACTCCATCACAAGCTCGACCGTATCCAGCGAATCCGCATTCAGGTCGTTCACAAACGAAGTCTCGCGGGTTATATCCGCCTTGTCCGCGCCCATCTGCTCGCTGATTATATCAATGACCTTCTCCTCGATCGCCTTGATATCCAAATCGTCGCTCACTTGTTTAATCCTCCAGACTAAACTTTATTCTCTTTTCGTTACTATTAGGCCCGTTTCGCTGCTAACCGAACACCGGTTGTACCGTCGCCTGGCCGTTTCGGCCGGTATATTAACTGCTAACACCCCGCTCTACAATCATTTTTTTCACTTTTTTTGCCTCTCTTCTGACCCCGCAAGTTCCGCCTGCAAAACCGGTTATCTGCCGATACAACAATTTTGTTCAGCCGCTGCCGTTCCCACAAACTAAATACCAACGACTATATACCCAATCCCGTCAATCCGCAGAAGACATACTATTAAGGAATTGCCTGTTGTCGGGATATTTTCCCAGCAGCTTAAACAGGCAGTCCATCGCCTCACCAGTCCCATAGCTCGACAGGACGCGCCTCAGCGTCGCCAGTCCCTTGCTGTCCTGCTCACTGTACAGCTTCGCTTCCTTTCGCGTACCACTGGCAGGAATATCAATCGCAGGAAAAATCCTCGCCTCCGCCAAAGACCTGTCCAGCACCACCTCACTGTTGCCCGTCCCCTTGAACTCCTCGAAAATCAACTGGTCCATCCGGGACCCGGTATTAATCAGGCACGTAGCGATTATAGTAACCGAACCTCCGCCTTCGATATTCCTCGCTAAGCCGAACAGCCGACGCGGTATTTCCATAGTCCCCGCCTCCAGCCCGCCGCTCATAGTATGACCCCGCCGGGAACCTCGCTTGCGACCGCAACTATTGAACGCCCTGCCCAGCCGAGTCAGACTGTCGATAAGCAGCACAATCTCACGCCCGCATTCCAGCTCCGTCTGTACATGCGCCAGCATCAGCTCGGCAAGCTCAACGTGTTCGTTGGCGCTTTGGTCGCTGGTACTGGCCGCCACTTCAGCCCCTTCCGTTGCCCTGCGAAATTGTGTAACTTCCTCAGGCCGCTCATCCACCAGCAGCACAATAACTCGACTTCCAGGCGAACACTTGCGTATCGCCCCAATCGTCTGCTCCAGCAGAACGGTCTTTCCCGCCTTGGGCGGTGAAACTATCAATTGACGAGTCCCCTTACCTATCGGCGCAATAAGGTCTATTATCCGCATACTCTCCTGCCCGCAAAGACTAAGGTCGAATCGTTCGTGCGGGTCGATAACTACCATATCCGCAAATCGCGAACGCTTATCGAAATCCTCCGGCGCCATACCGCAAATCGATTCGACAGACACCATCCTGCTCCCGTCCCTCGTCCGTTCAACCTTACCCACAACAGACGCCCCTTCGACCAGCCCGAAACGCCGAACCAAATCCTGCTGAACCGTTATTTCATTCGGCCCGCGACGATAAGACCTCTCGGCACTCCTGACTGCGAACTGCCCCCTGCCTGCACGTTTTAGTATTCCTGTAGTTGCTTCTGCCATAAAATAAACCCGCGGGTATTGCTGCAAAAAGGTAATGGTGATAAATGAATCACTCCCATCATACCACATTCCCCGCCGTTAGCAACCACCACTACGTTTAGCCCCCAGGTTAATCTTGGTTGACACATTTTTCCCAACTTTATGTTGGGCGTCATAAATTACTTGCGGGTCAATATGGTTTACTGTTCCCAACTTTATGTTGGGCGTCTATGCCCCTCACAATTCAACGGAACGATTGGCATCACCGGTGTCGCAGCGGAATTGCCGGTCCGAGTTGATGTGGTTGTTAGATCGACATCCAGGAACCTCTTATTGCCCGTGCACCAAGCCAAGTACAGGCGAGGAGACCTGAAGCGTGGTACAACGTACAAATCAGGTGACAATGGTGTTGCTGTCATGGCCTCGCAAAACGCCAAAAAATCCTTCTGCCAACGGCGCTTTGGGCTGAACGAATGGATGAGCATTACCGCCGAGCAGGCATGAAAATCCTGCGCCGTTCGTAACGCCGAGACCGTTCTGTGGAGAAGCTGATATCGGATTTCGTCTCTCAATGGCATATCAAGACACAGAGCGGTGTGCAGGTAATCAATCCGTTCACCTTGGCCGGTTGATTCACCAGCACGTTTCTCACCTAAAGTCGGGCCAAAAGGTTCATCGACCTTCGCCTCAATACCGAGCACTACAAGGTCTTCGTCATTGCTCGCCAATGCCAAAACGTCGGTATGAGATGGCTGGTTTCCTCCCGGAAGCTCCACCTCCCATTCCGGAATCGCCGCTAGGAGCTTGAGACCAACCAAGTCACACTGACCTGAGGCGTCAAGAGTCTGTTTGACTTCCGCTGGTAGATCGCTACAAGCAGCCTCCCAACAAGCCGCGGTAGTCATGGCCGAATAGGACTTCTTCCAATGGAGAGTCGGCTTTGCGAGAAAGCGCTGCCAATCAGATGGTGCTTGGGTTGGTACGAAGATCCGTTTCATAGCTCTTATCCACAGGGTATAGCAATAATCATACAGTTTTATACGCCTCTGGCGTACTGTATAAAACGCTAAACACAGACTCACTTTTATTGTATAAGAACTTCCCGTTCCTTGAGCAGAAATTATAAATATTGTAGATAAATATGCAATGATAAATCCGCGCTAATCCGCGTCTAAATATAAACAGTGTAAATCTGCCTGTCCGCCATAGCCTCGGCGACGGCGCAAGCTTTAACGAAGGCGGAAATCCCGGCACCTTGATAATCAGCAATTAAGAATTCAAAATTAAAAATTCACAATCCCCACGCCTGCAACCCCACACTCACAACCCCACGCCTCCAACCTCACGCCCACAAACCCACGCCCACAAACCCACGCCCAACGTCTCCGGCACAAAAAGAGTCCATAAGTATATACGCATATACTTATTGACATTACTCGAAAAACCCTGTTTAATCATCACCCAATCTAAATAGCCCACTGGTCACCTTTCTCAGTCGGGCTACACTCTGCTTATTCAGGTGATAATAAACACGGAACCCTCGCTTCTGAAATTTCACGACACCTGCATCTTTCAAAACTCTAAGATGCTGAGAAGTTGCTGCCTGCGACATACCCAGTTGGCTTGTCAGCTCGGTAACACACAGCATTCGCCGCTTAAGGGCCTGCACAATACGCACCCTCGCCCCAACCGAAAGCAGCTTAAATACTCCTGCCAGCTTTTCCGCATCAGCCATAACAGCTCACCACCTTTCTTCGCGCCAATTCAACGCAATAATCCAACATGCTCTTAACCCGTTAGCTCAAAACCTGTAGCGTTTTAATGTAGTCCATAAGTATATACGCATATACTTATATACCACAGTATTAATCTCTGTAAATCAGTGCCTAAATTAGTCGTTGGCAAATAACTTTTAATCTGCGTCACCTGTCCTCTGCCTGTCCGCCGTTTTATCCGCCATAGCTTTTTATCCTTCGTAGCTTCAGCTAAGAAGGATAGCGACGAAGGCTGGCGAAGTAGGATAGCAACGGCGCAAGCTTTAACGAAGGCGGAAATCCCGGCACCTTGATAATCAGCAATTTGGCGTTTGGAACCTTTGTAATTAGTGCTTGGAATTTGTTTAGGATTTAGGGTTTAGGATTTAGAATTTTTATTCTTCTGAACCCTGAACCCTGCACCCTATAATTGTATTACGTTCGCTCCCCAGGTAAGTCCCGCCCCGAACGCAACTAAGATGACAATATCTCCCTCTTTGACTTTCCCCTGCCTTCGGCAGTCATCGAACGCTATCGGCACCGAAGCTGCAGACGTATTGCCGTACTCCTGGATATTGATGAAGAACTTATCATCCGGCAGTTTCAGCCTCTTCGCCGCCGACTCGATAATCCGCGCATTCATCTGATGCGACACCAGCATAGCTATATCATCTATTTTCAGTCTGCACCTTTTCAGGCACTTATGCACCGTTGTAACGATTTTGCGTACCGCCTGCTGATACACCTCCCGCCCGTGTATCTCCATAAAAATCATATCCGGGTTCTCCAGTTTCGTCCGCGACGGATGTCTCGACCCGTATGCCTGACAGTTCAGCGCCCTCCAGCTATATCCATCCGCGCCCATCGTACTGTAAATCACGCCTCGCTTTTCGTCTTCCGTCCGCTTAAGCACAGCCGCTCCTGCCCCGTCCCCGAACAGTATACAGCTTGTCCGGTCCTTCCAGTTGGTTATCTTACTGAGCGTTTCAGCTCCAATCAGAAGTGCATTTTTATATCTGCCGCTCTCCAAAAGCTGCGATGCGATAGCCATTCCATAGACGAACCCGCTGCACGCCGCCGCCAAATCGAACACGAACGCCTTTCTCGCTCCCAGTTTCGTCTGCACAAACGACGCCGTTGACGGAAACACCATTTCCGGCGTAATCGTCGCTACTATTATCAAATCGAGGTCTTTGCCCTCGAGCTTCGCTTCTGCCATCGCCTTTTTCGCCGCCCCAGCCGCCAAATCTGCCGTCGTCTGGTCATCGGATGCTATATGACGTCTCTTGATTCCTGTCCGTTTTGTTATCCACTCATCCGACGTTTCGACCATATTAGTGAAATCTTCATTCGTAAGAATCTTCTCGGGCACATAAGTCCCTGTACCTGCTATCACCGCCCGATATGCCGTATAACGTCCGTCAACTTCCCTGTTCATCCGCCGCCCTTATTGAACTCTTCGCCAGATATTCGATTATCTTGTCGTTGATTTTATTCCGATGATACTCTTTACTTCTGAAAATTGCATTACATATTGTCTTGGCCGTACTCGCCCCGTGACATATCACTCCCGTCCCGTTCACACCTAAAAGCGGCGCACCACCGTACTCGTTATAGTCGTATTTCTGATATATCCTCATCATCACAGGCCTGAACTTCATTGCCAGCCGAAGTTTCTCCTGCATCAGTTCATGTTTTATCGCCTTGAACAGCCCTTCGACGAGTCCTTCGGTCAGTTTGAGTACTACGTTTCCGACGAACCCGTCGCATATTGCCACGTCGCACGCCCCGCGGAATATATCTCTGCCCTCGATATTGCCTACGAAGTTAATTTTCTTATCCGCCCGAATCATCTCCCGCGTCCTTTTGACTATCTCATTGCCCTTAGCCTCTTCTTCGCCTATACTCATCAGCCCCACTCTCGGATTCTCTATCCCCAGCAGGTACTTCGAATACATACTCGCCATCACCGCATACTGATAAAGGTTAATCGGCTTGCACGCAATATTCGCACCCACGTCACATATCGCCACCGGGCCTTCGAATGTTGGAAATACAACGGCTATTCCGGGCCTATTTACTCCTGGCAGGTTGCGCATGCGCATCTGGAAGGCCGCGACGCAGGCGCCGGTGTTGCCGGCTGATATGGCGGCGTCGGCGCGGTCAAGCTTGACCAGCTTGGCTAACACGCCGATACTGCTGCGAGGCTTCTTGCGCAAGGAGTCTATCGGCGGCTCGTCCATACCAATTACGTCAGGAGCGTCAACCACCGATATCGCACCGGCCGGTGCTTTGAACTGGCGCAGCTTCGATTCAATCAGCCCCTGCGGGCCGACGAGTATCAGCTCGTCGTCCCTTTCGAGCTTGTCTATCGAATTGATCGCACCGGCTATAATTTCGTCCGGTGCGTTGTCGCCTCCCATGGCGTCGATAGCGATACGCATCGGTTAGCTCTCTTCCTCCTTGCCGAGCTTGAGTGTTATCTTCGAATTGACGTAGCCGCAGTTGCCGCACGCTGCGTGCGGCAGCTTGGCGTGGTCACACTTGGGACAAACAGAATAATTGACGGGCTTTAGCGCGTGATGGCTCCGCCTTGTTCGCGTTCGCGTCTTACTTGTCTTCTTTACGGGTAACATAAATAAATCCTAATTCCTAAGCACTAAATCCGAAACAAATTCGAATCACCAAAACTCTAAGTCCTCCGCAGGACACCCTGCGGTGGAAACAAATTCCAAATCCTAAGCCCTAAATTCTAAACACACTATTTCGTACTGCGTCGTGCGTATTGAGTCGGCCCCAAAGGCCCCTTGGGGCCTTTTTAGGCCACGATACGCAATACACAATACGCGATTCCGCCGTTAAAAACCAGCATAAATACTGCAACGCAAGGGGCTTGTCAAGCAGATTCCAGAACATAGAATCGGATGGTTAAATGGGTATTAGGGTAAAGAGAGAAGTTAAATTAACAGTGACGATTGGCAAATGACGTAGAAAATAAAAGCCGGTTGCTTCGGTGCCGCAGGTTGTGTTTGCCCAGGCGGATTGATACAATAATTTCTTTTGCATCCGGCAGGTGATTGATGAGCATAGAGTATATAAGAAATTTTTCAATAATCGCGCATATCGACCATGGAAAGAGCACCCTGGCAGACCGAATAATGGGGCTGACCGGCGCGGTGAGTGAGCGGGACAGCAAAGAGCAGCTTCTGGACGATATGGAACTCGAACGCGAGCGGGGTATTACGATAAAGGCATCGGCTGTTACCATGGATTATGAGCACGAGGGGAAAAAGTACATGCTCAACCTGATAGATACGCCAGGGCATGTGGATTTCCATTATGAAGTTTCACGTGCACTGGCGGCATGCGAAGGGGCGCTTCTTGTGGTTGACGCGGCCCAGGGCGTTGAGGCGCAAACGGTCGCAAATGCTCACCTTGCTATCGAGAATAATGTCGAGCTTATCGCAGTGGTAAATAAAATCGACCTCCCGTCTGCGGACCCGGAATCGACATCTGAAGAAATCGAGCATGCTATCGGTATTCGGAAAAACGAGTGCTTCAAAATCAGCGCCAAGACCGGAGCCGGTGTGCCTGAACTGCTCGAGGCTATAGTTACTTTACTACCGGCACCGGCGGATAGACGCAATGAGCGGACCGCTGCGCTTATCTTTGACAGTCACTGCGATGATTACCGCGGGATGATATGCTATGTACGTGTGTTTTCGGGAAAGCTTAAAGTCAGGCAGAAGATACGCTTTATGGGTAAAGGCAAAAGCTTTATTATAACCGAGCTGGGCAAGTTCACTCCTTCGATGACCGCTGTTAATGAAATTGGTACCGGCGAAGTTGGTTATGTCATCGCAAATATTCGTGAACTTGCCGATGTCACAATAGGCGATACTATCACCGACGACGCCGAACCGATCGCCTCGCCGCTTTTAGGTTATAAGAAGCCGATACAGATGGTCTTTTCGGATTTCTATCCGGGTAATAATACGGATTATCCCCAACTTCGCACAGCCTTTGAGAAGCTGGCGCCTAACGACGCGAGTTTTTCATTCAGTGCTCATAATTCTCCGGCATTGGGTTTCGGATTTCGCTGCGGCTTTCTGGGTCTGCTGCACATGGAGATTATTCAGGAAAGGCTGGAACGAGAATACGATATTGATGTAGTGCAGACAGCCCCGACCGTCAGTTATGAAATCCTGACCAAAAACGGTAAAACGACAAGGATTGATTCGCCGAGCGACCTGCCCGACATGATGAAAATCGAGGAACTTCGCGAGCCCTTTGTCACACTTGAGATAATCACCTCAATCGAATCCATAGGCGATATAATGAAACTCGCCGAGAGCGCCAGATGCAAATTAATCAAGACCGAACACATAAGCGGAACTCGTGTTATGCTCGAATACAAGGCGCCGCTTGCCGAGATAGTTTATGATTTTTATAACGTGCTTAAGAGCATAAGCCACGGATACGCGACTATGGATTACGAGTTTATGGCCTTCGAAACCAGCGACCTGGTGAAATTGGATGTGCTCGTCAATAAAGTCGCTGTTGACGCGCTCTCGCTGATAGTCCATCGAAGCAATGCCGAATCTCGCGGGCGAAAACTCATAACACGGCTTCGAAAGGCCATTCCGCGCCATCAGTTTGAGATTCCGCTACAGGCCGCTATCGGCGGTAAGATTATCGCACGGGAAACTATCAAGGCCTATCGAAAGGAAGTGACCGCCAAGCTTTACGGCGGCGACGTTACACGCAAGATGAAGCTGCTCAAAAAGCAAAAAGAGGGAAAGAAACGAATGCGCAGTATCGGCTCAGTCCAGATACCACAGGAAGCTTTTATGAGCATCCTCGAATCCACTGAGTAATAGATTCAGAAAAAATAATCGCGGATTTACCTGTGGGGCAAATTACCTGGGGCGGTGCTTAAAGGCTGATTTGGGCGTGAAAAGGGGGTTTACAGGAGCCAATGAGGTTCGAGAGGACGCAATAGGGAGTAATCGACGCGAGAGATAATAAAAAAATAATTATTTATATGTTGCGTCGGATTAACCGATATGGTCTAATGATAGTCGTGGGTTATATTCTTGCACCCCTCGAGAGTACCTCCCAAATGAAATTAAAGTCAGGGGTATTGTGTTTATAGGCCTATGTTCGGGCCAAAGGAGTAGTTTAAGTGAGTACAGGAAAAGTAAAATGGTTCAATTCAAGCAAGGGTTATGGGTTTATCACTCCGGAAGGCGGCAGTGAGGACCTGTTTGTCCACCACTCAGAGATTAAGACGGAAGGCTATGCGTCACTTGACGAAGGCCAAAGCGTTAATTTCGAGGTTGGGCAAGGCAAAAAGGGGCCGTGTGCAACTAATGTAATGCCCGGCTAAGGTAAGAGATTCCTTACGAAACCTATTGGCCCCGGCACAAAACGCCGGGGCCTTTTTTATTTACCACGGCGTAGTTTTAACGAAGACGGGTTAATCGCAGATTTGTCATTCCTGCATAAGCAGGAATCCAGATTTGTTTAGCAGTCGCCGGTTTACCACGGCGTAGCGCAGCGAAGACGGGAACGGCGAATTTTCCCAAATCTTAAATTTTCCCCCTTCACATTTTTCACCCCCTTCATACCTTTCACACTTTCCCCTCGACCCTATGTTATTCTGATCGCAGCGAAGAATCCAAAACCCTAATTCTACCTCCATCATCATAAAAACTTCCGCTGTTACTTCCCTCCAAATCGAGGTCCATCACAGCTAAGTTAAAAGGAGTTACTTATGCCCACTGCTGTTACTTCCCTCCAAATCGAGGTC
>CAZFHM010000093.1:0-9140 GCA_964518825.1 uncultured Pirellulales bacterium | reverse complement strand
CCTGCGACCTCTGCGTCCCGAACGCAGCGCTCTAGCCAAGCTGAGCTACTCCCCGAAACAATCGCAGCAGTTTAACTCACACTACTTCCGATTGCAAGCCTGTTGTTTCCCATTGCCGCCAGATGGTCCTATCTTGGCCCAAGAAGTGTGAACGGGTAAAAAGGGAGATTGCGGCAGAACCAGTATATGACAATTACGACAAGTGCTATCCAGCCAATGGAAGGTCCGGACAAGAGCCGGCGAAGTGGCTCTGTAAATCTGTTCTTAACCTTCAGGGCAATGAAAATCAAAACCATCGCACAGACAAATATAACCATCAGCGGATTTAATCGAAAGGCTGATGTGAAACGGCCGTGCAGTATCTGGTGGACTGCGCGAAGAGAGCCGCAGCCCGGGCAGTAAAGGCCGGTCAGTTTTTTAAACGGGCAAGGGGGGAAAACCTTCGAGTCTGCCGGGTCGAACCAGAATAATACCCAAAGCCCGCCTGTAAGGCCTGCGGTAATTGCCGCGATTTTCCAGAAGCCGATTGAAGGCTTTTTGTGTTTGTCCCTCGTTGTCATAGTCGACCACGAAATTTAATCCGCAAAGCCTAAAGCCGTCCTTAGCACTACACACACGAAGAAAGGCAGCAAGATAACCAAACCGACTCCGAAGGCTATCCAGCACCATATTGCCGCCTTTTTTGACGCATCTAATGCGGCGGCGTAATCGCCTTCCATTAGTCGCGGATTCACCTGCGCGGCGTATATCATCGCCAAAATCCCAAACGGCATGCAACAAAAGATGGTGACAAGTATCCCCAGGGCGAGATGATTTGGTATGGATTTTGGCGGCTCGAAATTTCGTTCATCCGGGTCCAAAGCTGCGCCGCACCGGGCGCAGTAACGGTCCGTATCATCGTTTATCAAACCACATTTGCGACAGAGCATATACCCTCCGCGCAATCACTTATTCTGCTCAATAACCGCTGCTGCTGGAGGCTGCTGCCCCGATAATCACAACAAACAGATATATCAGCGTGCCGGCCAGTCCGAGTCCGAAACTGACCCAGCACCAAACGGCTGCTTTATGTGCGGAATCCTGTGCCCCGGCGTGGTCGCCCGCCGCGGCCTTGCCGTTGACCTGGGCGGCATAGATAATTGCTACTATCCCGAGTGGAAGGCAGCAAAAAAGGGTACAAAGAATGGCAGGGACAAGGTGCGACGAAATCTGAGGACTCGGAGCACCGGCAACCTGAACATTCTGCCGTATCTGTTCCGAACATTGCACACAAAAGTCACTTTGGTCTGAATTTTTGGCCCCGCATTTTGGACAGTACATAGTCGCTCCTTCAATATGTGTGAGTTTTGTGAACGTTTATTTATCCTACTGCAGCCGTTTCGTCAACTCTTTTATCGCCCCGGTCACAGCAAGTTGACCGGGTCGATATCGACCGCTACGGCGACCACAGGTTTTATCGGCCTGGCCGCCCGTAAAGACGCAAAAATCTTTTGTATAATTGTTGCCTGCGGCGCCTGGACGATAATCTGCAGCCGGTGAAACCGCTGTATTCTGCTGATGACCGGCGGTATCGGGCCGCGGACAATCGCTTCGAGATTGTGAGCACTTATTATTTCATCGATTCTCTGTCGCATGTTCCCGGCAGCCTGTTCGAGCTTTTCATAGTCACCGTGTCGCATCACTACATTTGCCAATCGCCAGTACGGAGGCAGGTTACATTTTTGCCGATGCTTGAGCTCGGCGGTGACAAACCCCTCAAAATCGTTCTTCATCGCGAATTTAATGGCGGGCTGGTCGGCTAAAAAGGTCTGCACATAAACGGTACCCTTTTTTTCGCTTCGGCCTGTCCGCCCGGCCACCTGCTCGATAAGCTGAAACGTCCGCTCGTTGGCACGAAAATCAGGCAGATACAGGCTGGTCTCGGCGCTGATGATTCCGATTACGGTGACATTCGGGAAATGCAGCCCTTTTGCCAGCATTTGTGTTCCCGCCAGGATATCTATACTGCCCCGGCTAAAATCCCTCAGCAGGCGGTAATAGTCGCGCCCCGCCATAGCATCCGAGTCGATGCGCGTCACGTGCGCCCCCGGCAGCTTTGCTTTAAGCTCCTCTTCCAGACGTTGTGAGCCGTAACCTATCATCGCCAGGCCCTTACCGCACAGGGGACACTTTTCGGGAACGAGGGTCTGCGAGCCGCAGTAGTGACACATGGCATAGCCGTAATCCATCAGCTTGCCGCCGAGGCCGTGCATCGGCGAAGTCTGCATTTTGGATTTATGGAACGTCAGCGTGACATCGCAATTGCGGCAGTGCAGCATGTACCTGCACGCCGGGCAATATACGAAGTTGCTGTACCCTCGTCGGTTCAGCAGCAGCATCGCCTGCTCGCCGCGACCGAGTGCCGATTTCAAATGTTCGAGCAGCGGCGGTGATACGAGATTCAGAGGGTTGGTGCCGCTGTGGATTTTGCGAAGGTCCACCAGTTTCATCTCCGGCAGCGGCAGATTATTAACTCGCCTGGGTAATTGCACGAGATAGTAATGCTTTTTTTGTCGGCTGTTGAACAAACTTTCGAGGCACGGCGTTGCGCTTCCAAGAATACAATGCGCACCTGCGAGCTGCACACGTTTTATCGCCACGTCCCTGCCGTGGTATCGCGGCGTCGTATCCTGTTTGTAACTCGGCTCGTGCTCCTCATCGACGACCACAAGGCCGAGATTATCAAGCGGCGCGAACACGGCCGACCGCGCCCCGATAACGACACGCGCCGAGCCGGATTTGATACTCTGCCACTGCGCGTTTCGCTGCGTGCCGGAAAGCTGCGAGTGCATAACCGCTATCTTCTCGAACCGGTCGCTAAATCGCTGAACCGTTTGTGCGGTCAGCGCGATTTCGGGCAGCAGTACGATAGCCGTTTTGCCCTGTTCCAGGACATGCTCGACGGCCCGGATATAAATCTCGGTCTTGCCGCTGTCGGTTACGCCGTGCAGTAATGTCACACCGAACTCGCCGCTATCCACACACCGATTAAAATGCTCCAGCGCCTTTTCCTGGTCATCATTCAGATGCACTGATTCGCTTTTCAGCGACATTCCTTCCGGGATGACGGGCAGTGAAACCAGAACAGCCTTTTCGGTCGTCTTAACAAGGCCCTGTTCAGCCAGTTTTTTGAGAGGCGTTATCCTGCAGTTAACCTCACTGAGTACTTCCAGTTGCTCGACAGCGCTATCGGAACCGAAAGCCCCCCTTCTCTGGAGCAGCGTGATAATCTGTTTTTGCTTCGCGCCGCGGACTGATTCGATAACACCGGAATCTTTCGTTGCAAGGTAAACCAATTTTTGTTTTTTTACGCCGGCGCCCCTCTTAACCGCCGAAGGCACCATTGCCGCGAGGACCTGACCCAGCGGACAGACGTAATAGCTGCTTATCCACCGGGCCAGGGCCATAAGCTGAGCGTTCAACAGGGGCTGATGGTCGATTATCTTCGATATCGCTTTTAGCCTGAACCTGCCCGACACCATTTTTCGTATATCATCGCTGCCCGTCTCTACGCAGAACCCGACCTGGTGCCTGTTCTTTTTGCCGAAAGGCGCCTCTACGCGTTGTCCCTGCTCGATGGGCCAGAGCTCGTCGGGTACGATGTATGTAAACTCGGTGTTGGCGCCGGATTCGAACGCAACTTTTATCGCGTGTCGCCCCTGGGCCCTGCCGCCGTTTTCATTGAACTCAAACAGATTTTGTGTGCTATTCGTCATCTATGCCTTGTCAATAATTACGCCGGCCGATTGTGACCTGAGCCCGCTTTTCTGTCAAGTCCGGGTTAAGGGCGGTGATAGAAACAGGCCCAGAGAATTTGTACTGTGTCACACCGGGCAATTGGTGTAATGCGTGCGGCCGAAACTAAAGGGTCCTGCAAATGAACGACGAACAAAAGACCAAAGAACAGCTCATCGAAAGTAACCGCAAGTTGTCAATGATGATTGAACATCTGCCCGGCATGGGTTACGCCTGTAAAAACGACGAGCACTGGACTATGACGTTCGTGAGCAGCGGATGCGAAGAATTGACAGGCTATACGCCGGAAGAGCTTTTGGATAATACAAAGGTATCCTATAACCATATTATATATCCTATCGACTTCCATTTCGTATAACAAAGTCATAAATTTTAACACAGTCGTTTTCTGACTGAAAGAAAAAACACCTGCAGGAATTACCCTAAGGATTTGTTGAAGCGCAGGGAGCTTATGGTCAGGATGGCGATGCCCATAACGAGCAGGGCGAGAATCTGAGGCCAGAGGATATTCAGGCCGATGCCTTTGAGGAATATGCCTCGCAGGATGACTATGTAATACCGCAGAGGATTGAGAATTGTAATGTACTGGATGAGCATGGGCATATTCTGGATGGGGAAGATGAAGCCGGAGAGCAGGTTGGCGGGCAGGAAGAACAGGAAGGTTGACATAAGCGCCTGCTGCTGGGTGGATGAGATGGTTGAGATGAGCAGGCCTATGCCCAAACTGACAAGCAGGTAAATGAGGGTGGAGATTAAGAGCAGCAGGAGATTTCCGTGGATGGGGATTTTGAACCACAGGACGCCGACAAGCGTGACGAAGACGGCTTCGAATACGGCGATTGCCGCGAAGGGGATGAGCTTGCCGATGATTAATTCCACCGGTGTAAGTGGGCTGACGACAAGCTGCTCGATTGTGCCGATTTCCTTTTCCCTGACGATTGCCATTGAGGTGAGCATCAGTGACATAAGCGAGACAATCAGGGCGATGACGCCGGGGATGTAAAAGTTTTTTGAAAGAAGATTTTCGTTGAACCATGCTCGGGTCCGCAAATCGACGGCGGCAATTGTGCCGACTTTTTGAAGGACGAGAGCGATTTGCTGTGAGGAAAGGTCGCCGGAGTATTTTTGTATAATGCTTGCGGCATAGCCGAGGACGACGGCTGTTATGTTTGAGTCGGTGCCATCAACGATGAGCTGGACCTTGGGGTTATTGTTGCCGAAGATGTCGCGGGCGAAGCCGTGATTTATGTGAATTACGGTATTGACGATGGAGTGGTCGAATACTTCGTTAAGCTGACTGTCGTCGGTTATGAATTGCTTGACGTCGAAATAATTCGATGAGGTGAATGCCCTGACGAGGTCTCTGCTTTGCCGGGTGTTGTCGAGGTCGTAAATGGCGGTGGGGACATGGTTGACGTCGGTGGTGGCGGCGTAGCCGAAAATCAAAACCTGAAAAACAGGTGTAATGAAAATCATCGCCCTCATTCGCGGGTCGCGGAAGGTCTGCCTGAACTCTTTTTCGATTAAGGCTTTTATTCGGCCGAACATGATTAAGCCACCTTCTTTTTGAATTTGCGTTTCGCCAGCAGAACCATAACCGACGTAAAGATGATTAAAAACAGGACATCGGGCCAAAGCTCTCGAATGCCTATGCCCTTGAGGTAGATGCCTTTGAGGATGGTAATGAAATAGCGAGCCGGGACGATATAGGTTATCAGTTGGATTGCCTTGGGCATATTGTAAATTGCGTAAGCGAAGCCCGACAGGAGAAACGCGGGCAGAAACGTCGTCAGGATTGCCATTTGGCTTGCCATAAGCTGGTTTTTGGCGGCGGCGGAGATGAAGATTCCCAGCGACATAGCGCCCGCGATAAATACTGCACTGAGGATAATCAGCAGAATCAGGCTGCCGCGGAGGGGGATGTGGTAAAGGAACTGTGCCATAGCGATTGCGATGAGCAGGTCGAGAAAGCCGATTGCGAAATACGGCAGGAACTTGCCTAAGATTAGCTCAGTCGATTTTACGGGCGTCGAGATCAGCTGCTCCATCGTACCGCGTTCCCATTCTCTTGTGATAGTCAGTGACGTCAACAGCGCGGCGATAATCGACATAATGACAGCGATAAGGCCGGGGATGATGAAGTTTCGGCTTTTGAGGTCGGCGTTGAACCAGACTCGCGGCTCCATATCGAGCTGGGTCGGGGGATTGATGCCGAAGCGGGACAATGCCTGGGCGGTAAGTCGGGCGTTATATGTCGATGCGATGGCGGCAGCATAGGAGACGGCGATTGTTGCGGTGCTTGAGTCGGAGCCATCGACAATTAGCTGGACCGGCGCGGACTGGTCGGCAAGGATGAGTTTCGAATAATCGACCGGGATTGTCATGGCCATCATGGCTTCGCTTTTGTCAATCCTGTCCTGTAACTGCGCGTAGTTGTCGCAGTAGCCGACGATTTTGAAATAGCGGGAATCGGCGAAGTTCAGGATGAAGTCGCGTGATTCTTTGGATTTGTCCTGGTCCCAGATGACGAGGCGGACATTATCGACGTCGAGGGTCAGGGCCGTGCCGAACAGGATTAAAAGGAGTATCGGGATTGCAATCGCCATCGCCAGCGAGCGAAAATCGCGGACAATCTGGATAAACTCCTTTTTGCTTATCGCCCAAACTCTTTTGAGTTTCATTGTTTTTCCTGCTTGTCGTAATTTTCAATCAATGACACGAAAACGTCTTCCAAAGACGGCACAACGTTTGTTGTAAACTCTTTTTTGAGCTGACTGCTTGTCCCCATCGCGATAATGGTGCCTTTATAAATGAGCGCAAGGCGGTCGCAATTTTCGGCGTCATCCATATAGTGGGTCGTGACAAAGACGGTGACGCCTGTGGAGGCCAGTTGTTTTATGAGGTTCCAGAAATTTTTTCTGGCGATGGGGTCAACGCCGGAGGTAGGTTCGTCTAAGAAGAGGATTTTTGGCTCGTGGAGAAGGGCGCAGCCGAGGGACAGACGCTGCTTGAAGCCGGCGGAAAGCGTTTTTGTGAGGTGAGTTTTGAATGATTCAAGGCCTGCCATTTCAATGACCCAGTCCTCGCGCTGCTGTTTTTTTGACGCGGAAACGCCGTAGATGCCGCTATAAAATTTTATATTTTCCTCGACGGTGAGGTCGTCGTAAAGCGAGAACCGCTGGGACATATAGCCGATATTCTGTTTGATTTTGTTTTGCTCGCGGATAATGTCGAATCCGCCGACGGTTCCCGAGCCGGAAGAAGGGGTGAAAATTCCGCAAAGCATTTTGATTGTGGTGGATTTGCCCGCGCCGTTGGGGCCTAAGAAGCCGAAAATCTCGCCCTGGGCGACGTCGAAGCTGATGTGGTTTACGGCGACGAAAGAGCCGAACCGCTTTTCGAGCTTACTTACCTCGACCGCATTATGATTTGCTGTGTTCACCTCGTTCATATTCGTTAATTATTGAGATAAATGCTTCTTCCATAGATTTTGCGATGGTTTGTTTTTTTATGTTTGCGGGGACATCACAACGAAGCAGTTTGCCCCTGTGTATCAGGCCCACCCTTGCGCATCGGTCGGCTTCGTCAAGATAGGCGGTTGAAAGAAATATCGTTACTTTTTGTTCGAGCAAACGATAGAGAATCTGCCAGAAGTCCCTGCGAGAGACAGGGTCAACGCCGTTTGTGGGTTCGTCGAGGAAGAGGACTTTGGGCGTATGAATCAACGCGCACGCAAGGCCAAGTTTTTGTTTCATACCGCCTGAAAGATTTCCGGCCAGACGTGTTTTGAAAAGGAGCAGACCGCTGAAACCCAGCAACTCGTCGATTTTCGCAGCCCTTTGTTTTCGCGGGATGCAGTAAACGTCTGCGTAGAAATTGATGTTTTCGCTGACGGTAAGGTCTTCGTAGAGGCCGAACCGCTGCGACATATACGCGATATTTTCTTTGAGCTGCTCGGTCTGTTTAACAGTGTGCTTGTCATCGACCCAGGCGTCGCCGGCGGTCGGGTCGAGAATGCCGGTAAGAAGCCGCATCGTGGTGGTTTTGCCCGCGCCGTCGGGGCCGACAAGGCCGAAGATTTCGCCCGCTTCGATTTGGAGATTGAGATTATCTACGGCGATTAGTTCATCGAATTTTCTGGTAAGGCCGACCACTTTGATTGCTGCCTGCGGTGAGTTTATCGAATCCGCCATAAGTTAATCGACCATTATATAACCGTCAGCGGGCATACCCGGCTTTAGCTCCTGGTTCGTGTTCGTGACGGCAATTTTTATTCTATAGACGAGCTTGACCCGCTCTTCGGGCGTTTGAATCTGCTTTGGCGTAAATTCCGCCTGTGCGGATATGAATGAAATACGGCCCTGGTATTCTTTATTGGGGAAGGTGTCGGTTTTGAGGGTTGCCGGCTGGTTGAGTTTTATTTTGCCCAGGTCGGTTTCGATGATATATGCGGTAAGCCAGATATCATTGAGGTCCGCGACGGTGAATATCGTAGAGCCGGGCTGGACGACTTCGCCTACCTCTGCGCTTTTGGTTAGTACGTAACTATCGACGGGGGAATTGAGGTCTGCGTAGCTGAGATTTATCTTCGTTATTTCGAGCGAGGCGGCGAGCAATTTCAATTGCCCTTCGGCCACTTCGAATTGGTTTTTGGCAGCGTCTCGCTGCTGGGGCGTTATATTGCCGGTTTTGAGGAGGTTTTCCGCACGGTCGTATTCAATTTTGAGCCAGTCGCGGTTGGTTTGCGCCATTTCGAGAGCGGCCTGAGCATTATCCTTTGTCTGCGAGAGTTCATTTTTATCTAAGCGGGCGACGATTTGCCCTTTGCTGACGGTATAGCCCTCATCAACGAGAAGCTCAGTGATTTTGCCCGGCACCTGGAAAGATAGTCGCACCTCGGTCGCCTCGATATTGCCTGATACGTGGATGGTTTTTGATGAGCCGATGCTGGCTGTGTTAAAAAAGAGATATGCTGCGACGCCTGCCGCTATGATAACGATTATCACTAATATTTTAGATTTCGCTTTCATATTTGAGCAAGGGAGATTTTAACTGGTATTTCTCATATTAAACGCTTGGCTACACAACCAAGCCTTCCAATTATACAGTAATATCAAAATCTTCCTCAGATTACAATCACTGAGATTTTAATGAGTTTATGGTTGTAAAAAACGAGGCTAATCCGTACAACCGGACTACAACCCAAAGACTCAATAAAGTGTAAAATCTCAAAAAACATGAACCCGTAAGGCTTATAATATCAAAAACTTACAAAAATATCAGAAAAGATAAACATTTTATATGTCCTGGTGACAGGGACTATATGCGGGAACATGTCGAGGAGG
>CAZFHM010000092.1:0-9185 GCA_964518825.1 uncultured Pirellulales bacterium | reverse complement strand
CCTGTGACCTCACGGGTGTGATCCGTGCGCTCTAACCAGCTGAGCTAATCGCCCGAAGGCGGGCATTAGAACATATAAACTGCGAATCTGTCAAGTTTGGTGACGGCCTTCGGTCGAAATCAGGTTGATTTTGCCGAGTTTGACGCCTTTGGTGCTCAATATCTTTTCTGCGGTGTCGTTAATCTCACCGACCCTGCCCTTGAGAACGATTACCTCCATACAATCGTGTTCATCCAGATGAATATGCAGCGAGCTGATAGTCTGCAGCAGGTGCGAATGTTGCAGGTGCGTCAATTTCTGCATCAGTTTCGTTGCGTGGTGGTCATAAACCAGACATACCACCGCTATTGCTGTTGCCTTGGGGTCGCTTGCCTTGTCCCGGCTCAATTGCTCCCTGATTAAATCACGAATCGCTTCCGAACGGCTCTGGTAACCCTTCTTTGCGATGAGCTTATCAAAGTCCGTCAGCAGATTCTTATCGAGTGAAACGCCTATTCGCTCAATCTGTTCCATAGCTCAATAAATACTCAATCACCGTTAGTAAATCGGCTCTTCTGGGCCTTCGACAAGGTCGCATTGAGCGAGCCGCTGCGAAAACCAGCCATATCAAGGGCCACAAACTTAAAACCTAATTCTCTGAGTTTTTCAACGATTTTTTTGCGGCTGCCGTCCTGCATTATCTTCGGCATATCTTCCGGGTGGACCTCAATGCGTGCAACTTCACCGTGATGACGCACCCTGAATTCGACCAGGCCCATACTTCGCAAAAATTCTTCCGCCTCTTCTACCTGCCGCAAATTTTCCTCTGTTATCTCAAGGCCGTACGCAATCCGCGAAGCAAGGCAGGGCGATGCAGCTATTTCCGCCGTCGGCAGGTTCAATTCCCTGCTCAATTGTCGTATATCCTGCTTTGTAAGCTGGGCTTCAATCAGCGGGGCGGTAATACCCATATTCGCTGCCGCTATATTGCCCGGTCGGTAGTCTTTGGTATCATCGAGATTATGGCCGCACGCGATAGTATCGAATCCTTTTTCCTTTGCTATTTCGGTAAGCTTATCGAACAAGTGACTTTTACAGTGGTAACACCGGTCAGCATTGTTAGTCAGATATGCTGTGTCACTCATTTCGTCGGTTTCGATGGTTGTCAGTTCAACGCCGATATTATTAGCAAGAGTAACGGCTCTTTCATATTGACTCCGCGGCAGTGATGGTCCTTTTGAAATACACGCAGCAACACTATCTCTGCCGATAGTATCCGCCGCGACCTTCAGCAAGAATGTACTGTCCACGCCGCCGGAATAGGCAATCAGCAATCTGTCGGCTCGGCTGAGAATCTCTTTAAGCTTGTCATATTTCTGCTGCAAATTCATAAGTTTTGCCGTGATTTAATTGCAGATTGTTATTAGCTTTCTGCTTTACGGTTAATCAGAGTCGCACTTACTGCCGCCGAAAAGCCGTTGTCGATATTAACTACGGTAACACCTGCCGCACAACTGTTGAGCATTGTCAAAAGCGCAGCTATCCCTCCGAAGTTCGCACCATAACCTACGCTTGTCGGCACAGCGATAACCGGGCAGCTTACTAACCCGCCGACGACGCTCGCAAGCGCGCCTTCCATACCCGCGACAACGATAATTACGTTGGCACTTTGGAGCTGCTTGACCTTATCGAAGAGCCTGTGAATCCCCGCCACGCCCACGTCGCAAATCAAATTCGTTTTCTGCCCCATCGCCTCGCAGGTCGCCTGAGCTTCGGCCGCGACAGACAAATCCGCCGTGCCCGCGGTCACTATCGGAATAGCTGTTTTAGAAGGAGTTAAATTTTCCTGCTCAAGCAGTATTGTTTTGGACAAGTCATAATATTTCAGTTTGTCGTACCTGCCGGTGTCAGCAAGTGCCTGGTACACCTCTTTTTCCGCGCGGGTAGCTAATACGTTATGTCCCTTCTTCGCCTGCGAATCAAAGATACCTATAATCTGTTCGGTCGTTTTTCCCGGACAGAATATAACTTCAGGCAGTCCCTGTCGGATATGCCGATGATGGTCGATTTTCGCAAACCCCAAATCCTCGAACGGCATATGCCGCAGCTTTTCTATCGCCTGCTCGATATCCACCCGGTCGGCTTTGATTTCCATCAGCAGCTTTTTTAATTGTTCTGCGTTTATGGCTTACCCTTAGTATCAGATTAACATATCGACTTTGCAATAAGCCATAATACCGGAAATCGTACCGGCAAGTCAACCGTCCAATTACTTCCCGAGAAGTACAAGCACCATGCCGCACAGCAGTATCGCCGCTCCGCTTAGTACGTGTGAATATTTGTTCAGCTTGCTCAACGGCAGCATGTTAATCCCGGCTCTTGCGAGCATCACCACCACCAGCATTGTCCCTATAGTAATCGTTCCAAAAGTCAATGTCACCAAAGCCAATCCTGAAACACTTTTTTGTGCGGCAGGGTACATCAGCATCGGGATGAGAGGTTCGCACGGACCGAAAACGAAGATAGCAAAAAGTACCCATGGCGTTATCGTTTTTTTCTCGGATGCATCATGGACATGACTGTGCCCTTGTTCATGGTCGTGTTTGTGTTCATGTGTTAAGCCGCCTAAATGCAGATGACCGTGAGTGTGCTCTTTTTTTAGATAAATGCGCCGAATACCCCATACCATATAAGCCAGGCCGAAAGCCATCAGCAGCCACGCGGCTATGTCGCCTCTGCCGGATTCCACCCCTTCGAGTTTTCCGACCGCAAGACCAAGAGCGATGCCTATAATACCAAGCACAATAGAGCTACCTATATGGCCCAGTCCGCAAAGAAAAGTGATTACACCGGTTTTGAGAGAGGACCATTTTCTTGCCCAACTCATCATTATAAACGGCAGATAGTGGTCGGGCCCAAACAGCGTATGTAAAAACCCAATTAATGCCGCTGTAACAAGCAGGGTAGAAAGTGTAACCGTCCTCTCCGGTTCGTGCCAGTGAACTTCCTGCCCGATGGCGTGACACAAAAATAGCCAGTCATCCATCACTGAATCCTTTCTTCATCGAAGAGCTCTTTGTCTTCAAGCTCGAAGCATTCATGCGAGAGCGCGTGTATGTCTTCTTCGGGAGCGGTCAATATTTTTTCCAGATAGTCGAACTTTGGTTTATAAAGAATCTTCTCAGCGTCAGAACCTATCCTGCTGACCTCGACACATATCATTTCCATTTTCGGCACTTCTGCAAGTTTGATATCCAGCCTGCCGATACTGTTGCCGGTTCCGATTACCAGGCCGTCGGCCATACATGAATAGGGCGTTGCCAGAGGAATATAAACAGTTATATCGAGGTCGTGCCTGCCCCAGTATGTATCAAATTGCTCCAGCGCCCTCTGACCTATTCTCCAGCCGAGGACGTTCCACGGCCCGACGTGTCCGTGTATTTGCTCGATTGCTTTCCATGGGTCCTCCGGCGCGGTTCCCCGGTTCCATAAATTATCACCTTCGGGCGCCTGGATAATAACTTTACGCGGGGCGGCTGTTACGGGTGAGTTTTTAAGATACCGATGTGCCGGTATTGCCGCGAGAATTATCAATATAAAACCGGCCGGGATTAAAATAGGTGCTTTTTTCATGAGACTATTCCTTCATTAAGAATCTCTGTAATTATTCGTCAAAGGAACCGATTTGATATTCCTGTTTTAGCCGCATTCTGACAATAAAGCCCCTGCGCTGCTTCGGCGTGTACCATAATTCTTTAGGCACCGGGTATCTGCTTTCGATACCGATTTTTTCTTCGAGCCATTCTTCGCTGAATTTCGGGCCGAGACTGAAAACCACCCAGCTCACCGGTGACCGTGGGAAATATGAACTGTAATCTCCGGAGTACCGTTTGCGCTCGTCAATGTCAGGGTACCATCGGCCTTGCTCCGGGTCGATGCTGCTCCTCGAAGGGAAGTGATTGGGTATCCATAGACTTGCTGCTATAGATGTGGAAATACGGTTTCTATCCACAATTATTTCACCGGCACATCGGTATTTATAAGTGTGCCCGTGATTAAATCGGTCCTCCAGATTGGTCGACATTGCCTCTTCTTCAGACATTCGGGTCAGATAGTGACTCTCGACCAGGGCCCTCGGAAGTTGATATAAATGGTCCGTTAGCTTGCCGGAGATACAATCCGCCTCGGTAGGGGGATACTTCTTGTTGTTCTCGAAGTACATATCAAGAGCTAAACCTATCTGCCGAAGCTCCGCGTTTACGACCGTAACTTTGGCCAGCTCTTTCGCCCGCGACAAACACGGTACGAGTATCCCCAGCAATAGCCCTATGATGGAAATGACGACTAATAGCTCGATTAAGGTAAAGGCTTTTCTCATATTTTCGGGAAAACTTTATTATTCACAATCATAAAGACCCGCGCGTTGTTCGAGCCAGTTAGCCGCAAGCTCGGCGAAATCCGTAAGGTCAACCTTATAATCCGTGTTAATGTCACCCGGCAGATTTCCCCTCTCATGTCCGCGGTCGGTTAGTACCAGTCCGTTTCCGTCATAGTCGGTCACCCAGAGACGATAACCGTCCTTGCATATAGTGGTTCCCGAACTCTCCTGGTCGAAAATCCCTATGACGTCGATTTGGCCGGTCGGGCAGTCATATCTTGTAAAGCCGTCACCGATACCGAGTTTTACCGGAAAAGTCCTGCCGCTGCCGTCGGATATTGTGACGGTCGCGTCGGGTGCCCAGTTGTTGGCATCGATTATATTAACGTCATCAACCCTCACTAATTGACCCTGATAGTACTCGCAGCCGGTCATTCTGGTCTGGTCGAAAAGAAAACCATCGTTGCTGTCTTTTACCATATCAAGACTGATAACTTCCGGCCGGGGCAGCCCGACTGCCGGTTCGAGCAGCTCCATTTCAAAATCGAAATCCGGGTCGGCTTCGTGTATCTCATTAACGTTTAATTTGCCCTTGTAGAACTTGTACCAGCCGGTTACTTTTATTCTGTCACCCGCGGCGAATGTGTAGCCCGTGTTAGGGTCGTGGTTTATACGGCATAGTTCGGAAAGTAACTGCTCATCTGTATAGCTGCCCGATTGACCGCCGACTTTGCTGTAATACTGGCCCAAATATACGGCCGTGCCGGCATGGTCGCCGTCCTCTCCCTGAACATAAATCTGCCATTGACCGCCCATATAACCGGTAGCGGGGGTTGGCACGAGCATTTCTTCCGGGTTGTTAAGGACAATTCCTGTAATGATGACCTTATCTGTCTCCTCGTATATCCCTTCGCCGTTCGCATTTACCGCCTGAAGCTCCCAGTGGGTCACTTGTGCGATTGTTTCGCCAAAGACATTTACTGAAATAATAAAGCCCGAAATTAGTATTATTGCAAAAAGCGTAATTCTCCTCATAACCTATTCCTCCTGTTAGAGTTAGCAAAAGACTAAGTCAATAAAAATACTGAGCACGGCGCATAAGAATACTAAATTAGTATTACGTACGCAACCCCAATATTGACAAAATGTAAGAAATTTCTTATCAGTACCTGCTGCAAGCGAATTTAATTAAAAGGTCTTATGATGAAACAAAAACCGTTTGTGCTGGATTTAAATGATGAACACGCCTTTCAAAGGCTGCTGGATGACAAAACGCAATCCTTTGGAATGAAGGCAGGCAGGGTATATCTTAACCCCGGCGATAGCTGCGGCCAACACAGCACAAACGACAGAGAAGAATTACTTGTCTTCCTGGCCGGTTCAGGAAAAGCGATTATCGAAGCAAGTGACACTTTCGAAGTGGGTCTCGGCAAGGTGGCCTACATCCCTCCGCGGACCCTTCATAACGTTGAAAACACCGGCGATGAGCCCCTGATTTACGTTTATTGTGTTGCCCCGGCAGGGGGGTAGAAGGCTCAAGGTTTGCTGGTGACGTATATTGCTTGTTCGGCGAAGAAATTGGGGGCAAAACGAACGGGGCTGGGTCTGTATTCTACCAGTGGAATTCTTTTTTCTATGGTCACTCCCAGTTCTTTGCAGAACCGCTCGAAATCCTTTAGCGAAAGAAAATGAATGTTCGGCGAGTCGTGCCAGCCGAAAGGCAGTTCCCGTGTCATCGGCGCTTTGCCTTTTGCCAAAAGTTGCAGCCTGCATCGCCAGTGTGCGAAATTCGGAAAGCTGACGATTACTTTCTTACCAACCCGCAGCATTTCGAGAAAGACCTTCTTCGGGTCTTTCAGCGTCTGCAGCGTTTGTGACAGGATGGCCACGTCGAAGCTCTTGTCATCGTACGCACCGAGTCCGCGTTCGATATCGTACTGGATTACGGGGATTGTCCTGCACACGCAATCGAGGACCGAATCGTGCTCGAGCTCAATTCCTTCGCCCCGGATATTTTTATCTACTGTCAGCCGGGCAAGCAGCTCGCCGTCACCGCAGCCTGCGTCCAGTACACCGCTTCTCGGCTCAATGAGGGACTCAATTAGTTCATAGTCGATTCTGGTTCGCCGGCCGGGTTCGGCCCTTTGCGGTCGGGCGGCACAACTGCATGTGCGGGTGGAATCCGGTTTGTACGTTGCCTGCAGGAAACAACATATCAATCTGCCAAGAACGTCGTTCTCCAGAAGGAACGCGTCGTGTCCGTAAGATGATTTGATGCTGACGTAGCTTACATCCTTACGATTGGCTACCAGGGCATTGACAATTTCCTCCGATTGGCCCGGCGTGAACAGCCAGTCGCTCGAAAAGCTTACCACAAGGAACCTCGAACACGTTTTGGCAAAGGCCCGGTCAAGCCCGCCGTACGTCAGGTCGAGGTCGAAATAATCAGCCGCTTTGGTTATATACAGATAGCTGTTGGCGTCGAAGCGCTCGACGAAACTGGCGCCCTGATAATCAAGATAAGTCTCAACGGCAAATTCCGAGCCCAAGTCATAGCTGTACTCTTGCGCAGCTTTTAGTTGGCGTCCGAACTTGTTTCGCATCCCTTCCTCGGAAAGATACGTTATATGGCCTATCATCCGCGCAATGCTCAGGCCCTGGTTGGGCCCGGGACCGTCGTGGTATTGGCCGTTAGCAAATTTGCCGTCGGCAAGAATCGCGTTTCTGCCGACCGCATCGAACGCAATCGACTGCGCGCCGAGATGGCCGGTTGTCGCAATTGGTATCGCCGCCCTGACAAAATCCGGGTAATCTATTGTCCACTGCAGGACCTGCATCCCGCCAATCGAGCCGCCGATGACCGCCAGAAGCTGGCTGATGCCCAGCTTATCCAGCAACAGTCTCTGCACCTTAACCATATCGGCTATGGTGATAATAGGGAAATCCAGTCCGTAAGGTTTGCCGGTCGCAGGATTTACCGACGATGGCCCCGTCGTGCCCGAACATCCACCTAAGAAATTCGAGCAGATAATGAAATATTTATTCGTGTCTATCCATTTGCCCGGCCCGACCATAGTGTCCCACCAGCCGACCTTCTTATCGTCTGGGTTGTTTTTACCCGCCACGTGAGCGTTGCCGCTCAGTGCGTGACAGATAAGCACCGCGTTATCAGCAGCCTCGTTCAGTCGGCCGTAGGTCTCGTAAGCCACGTCAATTGGCCCCAGCGTCCTGCCGCAGGCCAGTTGCAGAGGATTATCCGTCCCTACCAGCCGTAATGTCTGCCTCTGTACTATACCCACTGTATTGTCCTTGTTATCCGCCATATCAGCTATAAGTATATACATCGTTCTTTAGCCATGTAAAGACTAAGTCTGTATACCCGAACTGATTCTGCGGTGACTAATGTTGTCAACACATATAAAAAGTCACTGAAAATGCTTGACACCATCCGGCCGGAAGGTATAGACTATTTTTACGGCATTTAAACAGGGAGATTCCCATACGGGAAAGGAGGTAAACATGACCAAGAGAAAAAAGGCCGCGAGGAAGAAATCCGCCAGGGGTACGTGGAGTACCAAAGATGTGAATCTGCTGGTGAAGCTCTTCCCTAACACGCCCACCGCTGATATCGCCAAGAAGCTCAAGCGGAAAACCGACGCGGTCAAGAAAAAGGCCTCGCGAATGGGCCTGAAAAAGAGCAAGCGTTACCTGAAGTCCATCGGCAGAAAATAGTCGGGTCCCGGTTTGCGATTTTATTGCAAAACAGGAGCCCCGTCACTCGTCGAGCTCTTTTTCTATTGTATTTATGTATTCGGTCAGCTTCGCAGACAGGGTTTCGCTGAGTTTGCGCCCTTGTTGTATCTGTTGCGGCTCGATACCGAAGATTACTATTGTCTCCGGGCACCGGCCCAGTTGCCGCGACATCTCTATTACCTTCAGTACATCCGCTTCGTGCAGAGAGTAATGTGACAATTGTTTGACATTCTTCGCCTGCTCCGGCGTGAATCTTTTTATTGTGCCCGGCTCGGTCCCCATCGCCGCGCAGTCGATTATAATCACCTTGCCTCTGCCGGAGATTATATGCAACAGGCTCATACCGCCGGTGCCGATATCAATAAACTCGACACTCGGATACTCTTCCTGTCGCGCAAGAAGAAGACCTGCGATTACACAGCCGATACCCTCATCAGCCATCAGGATATTACCAAGCCCGACAACTACTACGTCTTTTTTCAAATTTTCTTTTGCCACAGAGTTCATAATTATTTTGACAGGATAACAGGATTTACAAGATTATTCATTTTAACTAAGCCAAAAAATTGGGTTCGTTTTGGGTTTGAATTGGGTTTGTTTTTTCGGCGAATCGTTGTTTTTGAGCTGAAAATGGGGAAAATTGGGTTTGTTTTTTCAAAAAAGGGTGGATTTGTAGAGAGTTCTCTACAAATGTAGTGTAGTTCTTTTTTAGACGCTGATTCCGCTGATTTCACTGATTTTAATACAATTTTAAGTAAAATATTCATTGTTTTTGAGATTTTTGGACGGTTTTTTCAACATTCGGCGTTCGTTATTCGATATTCGTAATTCCTATGTTATATTATCATATAACATAGGTGGTATTATACCATATTTTGAACATAAAGTCAAGTAAAATCTTTGATTTTTACGCTGAAAAACACTAACTGAAACACTGACAAAAACAGATTATAGAAGCGGATTTTCTTTCTTTTGTGCGGTTTTTTTGAAAAAAACGCAGATTTTTCACCGCGGAGAACGCTAAGAGCGCAGAGATAATTTTAATCACGGATTACACTGATTTTTGGGATTAAGA
>CAZFHM010000091.1:0-9191 GCA_964518825.1 uncultured Pirellulales bacterium | reverse complement strand
GGCCCCAAGTCGGCGGACCACCCGAAAGCTCGGCCCCGACACCTTCGCCGCCACTGAAACATACACACTGCCAGACGGCACCATAATGACCGACACCTGCAAAATGACCCGCACCCAACTCCACTCCGACTAAAAACCCCGGACTCTAAAAATCAAGATGATGGAGTACTATATAAGTATATAAGCATATGCTTATATACTTATATACCCCGTCAGCTCTTTGCTTATTTATCAGCGCCAACCCTCTCTTAAATTAGCCTTTAGTCGTTAATAAATAATCCAGTTTTTCTTGTTATCCCGTCTAGAAAAAAATCTGCGTTAATCTCTTTGATGAAAGATGCGTAGCAGCCGTGGTCAAGGCTATAAATGTTGAACGAGCTTGCTCGTAGAGACACTTTAGCCGCCGAACACAAAGGCCGTAGCCACGGCCACATCAAATCCAAATCAGTGTAAATCTGTGTAAATCAGTGTCTTAAAAAGTAATGTATATTCGTCCCGGCGCGCCGGGATTCGTTGTTAAACAATCCGCGTTACTCATTCAACGGTTCCGTTAGCCTTACATAATGCCATATATGTTTAATGTTCGAAGTTGTCCTCATTGCTAAAGAATGTTTCGCATCTTTGTTTTGTCATTTTATGACTGCTGTCTCCAAAGAGAATATATTTGACTCGGCGGAGAAATATACTGTAGCCTAGTTTATCATACGATTTGGCACCGTATGGCACTGAAAAATCTATGACATCTTTTCGAAACGAATCATGATGAAGTTCTTGAGGAAATGGGACCTTTTCTAAAACGCAAAAGCCACGACGGTCAAAAGTATATTCGATGACATATTTATTAGATTGATTATTAGGTATTTTTATCGATTGGCAC
Organism: uncultured Pirellulales bacterium; assembly: GCA_964518825.1. GTDB lineage: Bacteria > Planctomycetota > Phycisphaerae > Sedimentisphaerales > Anaerobacaceae > JBBABK01. The sequence goes on along the minus strand of CAZFHM010000091.1, from coordinate 8,314 downwards.
TTTTCAAGTATATCATTAGCCTCTCTTTGAAGGATAGGTTTTTTGAAAACTTTGTTTTTACAAGCCCAAAAAAACCAATCTGGGTCATTAAACATGACCTGAGGAAGGGTTTTCCCTCTATGTTTACTAAAAGTCAAGTTTGTCCAGGGCATAAATGTAATTTTCCCACACAGTAATTTTGTTGTCAATATAAAAACTACAGAATTAGCTACACTTTACTAAACTTTAGCTCAGCAGGTCTAATGCGAGTTTAGTTTAGTAATGCCCCTCTATAGCCCACCCCGAGTTTACCCAATGTGGCCCAACCTCACGGGTTCTTGGCGGATATATACTAATCTTTTGGACCGTGTTACTCGTACTTCTTTTGAGAGCTCTAATATGGCCAAATTTCATCGTAGCATATCAATTTTCTTATTCAAAAATGGTGGCGGAGGAAGTATAGTAAGAGGGAGAATTTAGAATATCGAATGTAGCCCTTGGGGCCCCTTACGGGGAATTCAGAATGTAGAATTGAAAAACACTATGGCTGCCGGATATACTGAATCGCTGAACAGATTGATAGAGGAATTTACGAAGCTGCCGGGGATTGGGCCTAAGTCGGCGGAAAGATTAGCGTTCTATGTCCTGAAGGCTGACACCAAAGAGGCTATGCGGTTAGCTGAGGCTATAAAGGACGTCAAGACCAAAATCAAACGCTGCAAAACCTGTTATAACCTTGCCGAAAATGACGAATGTGGCATCTGTGCCGACCCGCGGCGGGACAAGGCGATGATATGCGTCGTCGAGCAGCCTAAGGACGTTATCAGCCTGGAGCAGACCGGGGCCTGTAAGTGGGTCTATCACGTCCTGGGCGGCCATATAGCACCCCTGGAAGGCCTTGAGCCGGGCGATTTGACGATCGATAAGCTCGTCGAGCGGGTCCGGGCAGGGGGCGTTAGTGAGGTCATAATGGCTACGAACCCGAATATGGCAGGGGACGGAACGGCCTTATATATCAGCTCACATCTAAAAGCGGCCGGCGTAAAGATAACCCGCTTAGCCAGGGGCCTGCCCAGCGGTACGACAATCGAATTCGCGAGCGGAAAAATCCTCAGCGACGCCATAACCGGCAGGGTGCCGTTAGAATAGGGTGTAGCGTACAGCGTACAGCGTACAGACCCCCGCCGCATTCATCTTCGTTGAAACTACGGTGGACAGGTCGCAGGAATGACGTAATGCGGAAATAATCGATATGGTTTTGCTGCGCGCGGACGGCATTTTATGATATAATAATGCTCGATACTCGATGCTGGATACTCGATGCTCGACGGAAGGCAGAAGAATGTAGAATATCCAATGTAGCCCGCCGTCGTTGAAACTATGGCGGGTAAAAATGTAGAATGTAGAAGTAAATTAAAGTTCTACATCTTATTAGTGCAGGGCGATGCAATGAAGCTGGAAATGACAGGACAGATGCGGATGGAGCAAAGAATGAAGCTCGCACCGCACATGATTCAGTCGATGGAGATTTTGCAGCTTCCTATCTTAGCCCTGCAGGAGCGTATCGAGCAGGAGCTGAACAGCAACCCTGTACTCGAATCGGATGAGCCCGGCGATGAGGCTGTCGAGGTCGAGCAGGAAGGTGAGCAGCAGGAGAGGCGGGAGCTGCCCGAAGGGGGGCTGCCTTCGGATAAATCGCTGGATATATTCGAGCGTGTTGACAGCCTGGCCGACAGCTACCGCGACTATATGGACCAGGCGGGTCTGTACCGAAGGGTCGTGTATGACGATGAGCCCGACCGCAAGCTCGAAGCGATGAAGAACACAGCGGCACTGCCTAAATCTCTCAACGAACACCTTACCGAACAATGGCACATGGTCGAAGCGCCGGAACCTGTTAAAAGGGCGGGTGAGAGAATTATCGACTATATAGACAACCGGGGATACATGAGCGTTCGGCTCGAGCAGCTTCATAATAAAGACCGGAAGGACTTCAGCTACGAAGACCTCAAAACCGCTCTTGAGTTAGTTCAGAAACTCGAACCTATCGGCGTCGGGGCAAGGGACCTCAAAGAGTGCCTGCTTATCCAGATGGCCAACAGCGGTGAAGATATGGAATTCGAGCAGCGTCTTGTCGATGGGTTTATGGACGAACTGCTGGAAAACCATTTGCCGGAGATTGGCAAGAAGATGAACTGCACCGTCGAGCAGATTAACCATGCCATTGCGCGGATGAGTAAATTCGATACGTCGCCCGGCCTGCAGTTCGGGCAGGCGGTTAATCACATCATTACTGCTGATGTGATAGTCGAGCCTGCCGACAACGAGCTTGGATATTCCGTCAGGCTCGCTAATACGAGCCTTCCGAACCTGAGAATAAGCGATTATTATTCGAAAGTCGCCGCCGATTCCGCTACGAATCCCAAGACCAGGGAGTTCCTGCAGAACAATATCCGCTCGGCCCAGTGGATTATCGATGCAATCGCACAGCGAAAAAGTACGCTGCTAAAAGTCTCTTCTTCAATTGTAAAATTTCAGAAGGACTTTTTCGATAAGGGCGAGCTGTATTTAAAACCGCTGCCTATGTCTACCGTCGCCGACGACGTCGGCATACATGTTGCGACCGTCTCGCGTGCGGTGGCCGATAAGTACCTGCTGTGCCAGTGGGGCGTAGTTCCTCTGCGAAAGTTCTTTAGCGGTGGGACGGAAGACCAGAACGGCGAGGCATTGAGCTGGGAGGCTGTTCGAGTCAAACTCAAACAGATTATTGACGAAGAAGACAAGAGCCGTCCGTTCAGCGACGACAAAATCAAAAGGAAACTCGAAGAGGCGGGTATAACAAACCTTGCCCGTCGAACAGTGGCTAAATACCGAAAACTGCTCGGTATCCCCACCGCCCGATTGCGAAAGAGATATTAACCCTTCGCCATATTGCCATTGACACACAAACGGCCTGCGTTATATTGTAAAGTCTGATTTTTGAGCGTCTTAAATCGCCGCCCAGGTATTATTTTGTCATTATTCGTAAGGGAGAATCCTGATGGACCCTGCAATTTTCAAGGCTTACGACATTCGGGGCGTTTACGGCGAACAGTTCGATGAGACGGACGCGTGGAAGATAGGTTATGCGGCGGCGCGTTTTCTGCGGTCCCATCTGACCGGCTACGACCGCGGGCAGGCCAACTGCCAGTCGATATGCGTCGGCAGGGACATGCGGACACACAGCCAGAGCCTGGCCAATGCTCTTATAGAAGGGATGAACGCCAGCGGCGCAAACGTCATCGATATCGGGATGATAGATACACCACAGATGTACTTCGCGATTAATCATCTTGGCACCTGCGGCGGAGTGCAGGTGACCGCTTCACACAATCCGGCGAAATACAACGGTTTTAAAATTTCCGGTCTGGGGGCCAAGCCCGTCGGGGTCGATACCGGCCTGCGTGACATCGAGCATATCGCGCTGGCGCTGGTTCACACAAAGGGTAAGGCGGACGGCACGGTTGAAAGACATGACCTGACTGAGGCGTACAAAGGTCATGTTCTTAAATACCTTACTCCGAAACTAAAGCCGCTCAAAATCGCCATCGATGCCTCCAACGGTATGGCGGGTAAAACTGTGCCGGCTGTTTTCGGTGACCTGCCGATTGAAATTTTTGAGCTTAATTTCGAGCACAAGGGGAAATTCAAGCACGAGCCGAATCCGCTTGTTGAGGCGAACCTGGCCCAGCTCAAATCGGCCGTTAAGAGGCATAAGTGTCACTTCGGTATCTGTTTCGACGGAGACGCGGACCGGCTGATGATGGTCGATGAGAAGTGCGTCAACGTCTACTGTGACCTGATGACCGCGCTTATGGCAGGGTATTTCCTGCAACAGTATCCCAGGTCGACCGTAGTTTATGACCTGCGAAGCAGCTGGGTGGTAGCCGAAGAAATACTCAAGTACGGCGGGACGCCGCGAAGGGAGCGCGTCGGTCACGCATATATGAAAAAGGCCATGCGCGATTCACACGCTATTTTCGGCGGGGAGCTGTCCGGGCATTTCTACTATCGTGATAATTACTGCGCCGATTCGGGCATGATTACTCTGACCCACGTACTGAACATTATCAGCAGCGCTGATATGCCCGTCAGCGAGCTAATCGGGCCGCTGCGGAGGTATAGCTCAAGCGGGGAGATCAACTTCGAGGTCGCCGACAAGCAGTCGATGATGACGGAGCTGTCAAAAAAGTACCGTGACGCGCAGATAGATAACCTCGACGGCGTGACGATAATGTACAAGGACTGGTGGTTCAACTGCCGGCCGAGTAATACGGAGCCTCTGCTTCGTCTTAATATCGAGGCGAAAACGAAGGAGCTTCTCGATGAAAAACTGGCGGAACTGGAGGCCCATCTTGGTAAGCCCGTTGGGCATTGATAAACTGCTTTGAATGATTACCGCGAATTGTGAGGATGAAGATGGATGTATCTTTCTGGGACGAAGACGTCGAGACCGCACAGCCGGAAACACTACAGCAGATTCAGCTCGACAGGCTCAGGGATATTATCAACTATGCTCTTAAAACACCTTTTTATAAGAGAAGACTGGCCAAGGTCGGAATCAACTGCGACGACGATGTAAAAAGTGTCGATGACCTTGATAAGATACCCTTTACCACCAAGGACGACCTGCGGCAAAATTTTCCAAGAGGTTTGCTTGCGGTCGATATGAACGAAGTCGTCCGCATCCATTCTTCCAGCGGCACGACGGGGATACCTACCGTCATTTACTTTACGGCCGACGATATTGATAACTGGGCCGACCTTGTTGCAAGGTGCATTCGTGCGACTGGGGCTGCTGCTGGCGACGTGTTTCAGAACATGATGACCTACGGGCTGTTCACAGGCGGCCTTGGTCTTCATTACGGCGCCGAGCGTGTGGGGATGACCGTAATACCAATCGGCGGCGGCAACACCAAAAGACAAATCAAGACGATGAAGGATTTCCAGACCACCGTCGTCCACGCCACGCCCAGCTATCTGCTGCACGTACATTCTGCAATTCTGGAACAGGGGATGACAATCGACGAGCTTGCACTTCGCAAGGCTTACATCGGCGCCGAGCCGCACTCGGAGAATATCAGAAAGAAAATCGAACAGCTTTATAATATGGACGCCTACAACAGCTACGGCCTGAGCGAAATGAACGGGCCGGGCGTGGCGTTCGAGTGTGTCTATAAAGCCGGGATGCACATCTGGGAGGATGCTTATATCCCTGAAATAATCGACCCGGCGACGGAGAAAAAAGTCGAAGACGGTCAGACGGGTGAGGTTGTGTTTACTAATCTTATACGAAGGGCCACGCCGCTGCTGCGATATCGAACGAGGGATTTGGCCTGTATCATACCCGGGCAATGCGAGTGTGGCAGAACGCATCGACGCCTGTCGCGAATAACCGGAAGAACCGACGATATGCTGATTATCAACGGCGTGAACGTGTTCCCGTCCCAGATAGAAGAAGTAGTGATGAATATTCCGGAGGTGGGGACCAACTACCAGATACACGTCGATAAGGTCGGGGCGCTCGATAAACTCGTCGTAAAGGTCGAGATTTATTCGAAGATGTTCCGGGGCGATGCGAAACAGCTCGACGCGCTCAAAGGCAAAATCAAGGACGAGCTGCGGGCATCAATTATGATAAACCCAGCAGTGGAGCTGCACGAGCCGGGCTTTTTGCCGGTGTCGGAAGGCAAGGCCAAACGCGTTATTGACAACAGACCGCAGCAATATAAGGATTAATAATTATGGCAAAGCAACTGAATATATTTGTCGAGAACCGGCCTGGCAGGCTCGATGCGATTACCAGTAACCTGCTCAACAGCGGCATCAATATCCACGCGTTTACGATTCAGGACCGCGGCGATTACGGGCTGATGAAGCTCATAGTCGATAATCCCAACAAGGCGCACCTGGCTTTGGCTGATTTGGGCTGTGCCTGTGCGCTGAAGGACATACTGGCGATATCCATTCCCGACAAGCCCGGCAACCTGCACAAGCTCACGACCGCACTTGCTGAGAATAATATCAATATCATCGACGCATACGGTTTTGTTTTGCAGCCGGACAAGACCGGCATCTGCTGTATGGAAATCGAGAATCTCGAAGAAAGCGGAGCAGAGGAAATCGTCAGGGGTATCGGGTTTACGGTTTTGCAGGACGAAGAGCTGTACGATTTATAAAAACCGCAAACCAGCGGATAGATAGTTTTTGCCACAGCCACAGCAGGTACTACTAATCTTCAGCCGGTTTGCCCCGGCCGGCCTACTACTAATTCGTCATTGCTGTTTATCTTTAACTCGCCGCTGTCGTCGAAATCCCACCACCAGCGCCGGCAGTTTTCGTCGTAGTCATAAAGCCAGTAATCCGCAAACCTCGAGAGGTCGTTAATGTTGGGGTACTTCTGCGAGTTTTCTTTCGCAAGAAGACAAGAAAACCGCTCCTAAAATCAATAAAAAGGTCAATCTTTTCAAGACATTGTCCTCCAAATCAAGGTTCTAATTTAGCATGAACGCCTTCGCCATATATCCAAATGTTGTCGTCACTTTCATGATAAGGCTCGCCAAGATTGCTGATTTATCTAAATATTACATACCGGAGTTGTCATAATGGCCATCAGGGCGTGGACTAAACCAACAAGCATACCGATTAGACATGCCTCCCGAATACTTACGGCAAAAATTATTTTCGAAAGCGCAAAGTTAAGCAAAGCAAGAAATGCAAAAGCAGCAAGAACAAAAAACAAAGTGCTTCTATATGCTACCGGGGGTAAAAAGAAATTAATGGCCAGACTTCCTGCTATAATAACTGCAAGATACGCTCCAAGCCTCCACGATGCGAGCATACTGAGCTTTCGCAACATGCTGTATCCGACAGCCAGAGCAAAAGCATCAATCACTGCGTACACGCAGACCACGTAGAAGGTATCCGAGTAAAAAACCGAAGTAATAGATGGATACATAATCAGTGCCGTCAGATACAGAGCCAGAACCACAACTGCGGATAAATACCAAAACCATCGTAGTTTAATTTTGCTAATAAGTATTTTTTTCATAGCTTCACCTTGCTTTAATCAGTCCGATAGATTTAGTATGACGTTATTACCCTGAAATCTCCAACCCCTTTTAATTTGTAGTTTCCTCTTGTTTTTTTGCTTCTTTTTCCGCCTTTAGCTTCCTTAACTCACTTTGCAGGTACTGTTCTGATTCCTCGGCTCTTTTTATAAAAGCCTCATCATAAGGTGGCGTATGAAATCTATAGCGTGAAAGCCCTGACTCTTCCTTTGTGAGCAGCATTTGTCCAAGATTCTGACTCTTGCCTCTGGAACCTATGAAAATCCCATCGTTTACATCAAAGTATACTTCAACAGCTCTTAAGAACGCTGGCTCACCAAGATAATAAATCAGGCTTAATTTATTCCTTGTTCTTAATCCAGGAGCAGGTTCATTAACCTCTGGTCTATCAATCAGGTTGATTATGTTTTTAATTTCATCTGCAGTGTTAAATCCTTTATATGGCGTCCATAAGTTCCTTGCAGACTCCTTAAACCAAATTATGCTTACTGGATACTCTGAAGAACTAAGAGCTGTATCTTGGCCGTCCCATACCGTTACATGCTCCCTACGTTTTTTTTGGCAAGAAGGTAAGAGGATGATTCCAATAATCGAGATAAATATCAATTTTTTCAAGGTAATATCCTCCAAATTAAGGTTCGAGTTTGTTGTGAATACCTTCTCCGTAGACCCAAATAATGTCATCACTCTCATGATAAGGTTCGCCAAGATTCATTGAGCCATTGAGGCCCCACAAAGTTCTCTTAATTCCAAAACTACCATGACTATCCGTGTAGTATAAAGCCTGCCAAACATCGTCTCCAAGGCCCATTCTTTCCCAGAATAGTTTGACGCCATTGGTAGAAAAAAGAATCCAATCCAGCGGACTACCGGGTGGTGCCGTAAAAACGGTTTCTCTCCAGCCGATATAGATCTGGTCGTGGTATCCCAGGCTCCAGTCAGAATACGTGCCGTAAGCCATAGCCATATCGTCAAATTTAGCACTGAGACAGCCGTCAACAAAAACTATTTTTTTGTTTCCTGAACTGTTCATCCCAAGCGAACATAAATCAAAACCCCTCTCGTCCCAGTTATCAGGTAATAGAGGAGCATTAGGAAACGTTTGCCTCGTAGCAGAAAACACACCTAGTTTTGCATATACTGTATAAGGAAGCGACCATCCCATTTCACCTTATACCCCTACCCATTGTCAAGACAAAAAACAGGCGTATTTAAGGTGGACTCAT
>CAZFHM010000090.1:0-9269 GCA_964518825.1 uncultured Pirellulales bacterium | reverse complement strand
TTCTGCCACAAGTGCAGTTCAAGCATCACTGTGGGCTAGTTATCATCTTGAATTATTGAAAATTACGAATCCGCTTCTAAAACAGGAAAAGCCCCATGCAGGATTCGGCATCGTACTTGATGAGTTACACTCCGGATTTGATAAGCAGGTTAGGTCTGATTGGTTAAGTAAGTTCGCAAAAGCATGGAAGCGTGAGGCAGAGAGAATTGCTGATAACACGGGCCGTCATGGTCAACCAGTCGTCGCGATACATTCAGATATGTTCGCAGGTTGTCTTGAACTTCCAAAAAGTTGGTTTGGCACGGAAGGTACACTCGATGGAATCCCAGTTCGATTCATCAAGCCTGAGGCGATTTATCCTCTACCTTGGGAATAACAACATAGTATTTTTTCGAGAACAATAAGATGAAAAGCGTAACTGCATTTGCTAGGCAGTCTATGATGTAAAAGCATAACAACGGAATAAAATCGTATCCTCGGGCCAAACTATAATCACGAAAAGTTCGCCTACGTGATACACTAAGACGGTTAAATGGCGGCCGTGGTAAACTTTCTTGATACTGGATGCTTGATGCTCCCTGCTTCGCCCGGAACAGCGGAGCTACGCAGGGCAGGGGATACTTGATTCTCGACCCGCCTGCGGCGGACAATTACGGCTTTGGAGAAGGCACACAATGGGCCGCATTTGAGAAGAATTAAGACTGACCAAGCTCGCTTGAAGAAGTCTTTTCTTTGAAAATGCAGGTTTCGGCTGCGCCGAACCACGCCAAAGCCTAATCCGTGAAATCCGAGGAATCCGCGGTTAAAAAACAGTGTCAAAAACTGACACCCAACCAATCCCAAATCATCGGTTTAGAAAATATATCGCAAGATTAAGTATGGCAGCGAATGCGACCCAGGCCAGATAGGGGACTAAGAGCAAGGCAGCCCATCCGGAGATTTCCTCGAAGGAAATAAGCGTCAGGATTATGGCAAAGACCAGCAGAAAAATATCTATAAGGCCCAGCAGGGGAGATTGCAGGCCGAAGAATAACAGCGACCAGAGGGCGTTAAAAATAAGCTGAATGATAAAGAAAATAATGGCCTTGCGGACAGCCTTGTTGTTGAGACCTTTTCGCCAGACCAGAAACGCGGAGATTCCCATCAAAATATACAGCGTTGTCCAGACCGGGCCGAACAGCCAGTTGGGTGGCGTAAAGGCCGGTTTATTCAGATTCGCATACCAGTTGTTAATCGAATCATCGGTTGTAAAAAACGCACCAACTAAGCCGACAAGAATCGGCACAGCACAGGATACAAACAGTTTTATTGTATTACCGAGCTTCATAGTCATGCATTATCAGATAAGCAGGTCCTGCCGGCAAATAATAATATCTGAGTTCTCAGCACCCGCGCCAAAGCTCTATCCGGTTAATCCCGTTATCCTGTCTAAAAAGAATCAGCGTTATCAGCGTAACCAGCGTCTAAGAACAAACCTGTGTTAATCTGCCTGCCCCGGCGTAGCCGTTGTCTGGCGAAGCCGGGTGTCCATCTGTGGCAACTTTTTTCAAAAATCCACTCCACAGGATGGCTAAGGCCATTGACAAATCACCCCCATTTTCAACCCAAAAACGCAGGTGTTCAAAAACGCTAAAAATCGCAAAATACCGTTCAAATCCGTTCAAAAATGGTAAAAAAACACTCAAAACCACCCCAAAATCATACTTTTCAATTCCCACCACTCCACTATGATATTTTTCCCTAAGTCCTTTATCTTTAATCACTTATCCTTAATCCTTGCAAAATTGGCAACCGACCGGTTGTCCAGTTGCTATGCCCAAACCCTCATTTTTAAGCTAATATCCCCGATTTTGCTCTTTCACCCCAAATTTTTCATTCTGCGCGCGCGAGAGGATTCGGTTTTTGAACTAAAAATGAGGGTGTGTACTTCCGCGCACAAGCTCACCGAAAATGGAATTTTGAAGAATTTTCAAAAATTTTTCTATACCCTGCACACCAAATTTATCGTTCGGGCGGGATGTTCAGCTCGGCAGCGGTTTGCAGGCCTGCGCTGGTTTCGGGAATAATCCCTTTTTCGATGTATATCGGCCGAACCATTTTTCGCAAAATCGGCAGTTTCTGCGCAAAAGCAATCCCGCCTGCAATACAGCATACCCCGCCGATTAACAGCGTCGTCCCTGCACCTATCCTGTTTGCCAGGCTGCCTGCAATCAAACTGCCGAACGGCGCCATTCCCATAAACGCCATCGCGTAAAGGCTCATAACCCTGCCTCGCCTTTCGTCATCGACCATCGTCTGCAGGACCGTATTGCACGAGGCGAGGTTTACCATCATCCCGAAGCCGGCAAACAGCATAACAGCCATCGAAAGCCACAGCACCCTCGACAGAGAAAAGACAATCAGGCCTGTACCGAAAATAATTGTCGCCAGCGCAATCAGCCTGCCCAGGCCGAGCACGGTTTTTCTGGATGCCAGGTACAGTGCGCCTATCAGTGCGCCGATGCCGGAAGCGCCCATAAGAAAACCCAGTGTTTGCGGCCCGCCGTGAAGAATGTCTTTTGCGAAGATGGGCATCAGCACTACGTAGGGCATGCCGGCCATGCTGACCAGCGCCAGCAGCAGTATGATGTATCTGACCGGCTTGAAACTGAATCCATAAATAAACGCCTCGGTCAACTGCTGCAGGGGATGGACGTGCCTGGTTTTTATTTCTCGCGGGTTGAGCCTCATCATTAAAAGCGAAATGATAACGGCAAGATAGCTGATGGCGTTGAACAAAAAGCACACGCCTTCGCCTGCGACGGCGATGAGCAGTCCCGCAGCGGATGGTCCCAATAATCTGGCGCCGTTGACCATCGACGAGTTGAGGGCGATAGCGTTGCTGAGGTCTTTGCTTTCGCCGAGCATTTCAACGACGAAAGCCTGTCGCGTCGGCATATCGAAGGCGTTGATTGCGCCGAGTACGACGCTCAGCAGGGCCAGGTGCCAGATTTGGATATTGCCCGTCAGGACGAGCGTCGCCAGTACCGTGGCCTGGACCATTGCGAGGATTTGGGTTACAAGGAGTATCCGGTGCCTGCTGTACCTGTCGGCTGCGACTCCGCCGACGGGCGCCAGGATGAAGCTCGGTATTTGGCCTGCGAATGCGATTATGCCCAGTATCAGGGCCGAATTGCTCATCCGGTACGCCAGCCAGCTTACGGCGAGCCTCTGCATCCAGGTGCCGATGAGCGAAAGGCCTTGGCCCGCGAAGAACAGGCGGTAGTTTCTGTATTTGAGCGAACGGAATATACGGCTTAAGCCGGTACTCGTCGAAGAGGGTATCGTATTCATCTTTTGGTTTTCTCTTATCGGTCGAACAAAACGAATGATTATAGCCGCCGAGAACGCAGAGGCCACAGGGAATATTTGACAGCCACAGGGAGCACATGGAATTGAAGATTGGCGACGAACGGCGGCATTGAGTTTTTTAATTTTGCATCGCAAATTTTCTTTTTTTGCTTGGGGAGGTACAAACTCTTTTTTATGTCATTATATTTTTTTGCCGATAATGGCAGGGTTGTTATATTTTATATAGTGAGGAAGAACGTATGGATATAAAGAGGCATGAGGTTGTTCTGAGCGGCCTTATCCTGATTGCCGGTATTATTATAATCGCACTTATACTATTCGTCTGACGTAAAATCCGCTAACCACCGATTCCACCTCCACTCCACTGTGCCGTGACCGGTAATACGGGCTTTTAACCACAGAAAACACAGAGAGTATAAATGCACAAGTCACAAGAGCACAGGGCAAAAGTAACCGCGGATTCCTTTGATATGGTTCGATAAACTCGCCACAGGCTGCCCGGTGTAGCGGTAGAATTTTCAGTCTGGATTTAAAATCCGCGTTGCTTATCGCCGGGAACCTGACCGGGGGCGATGTTATTGGCTCGGCTGTTTTCTTAGCGGCAGTACGCCTGCCATTTCACCGATTACGTTGACCAGCTCGGCGTTGGAAGGCACGACAATCTTGGCGTTTTCCATCAGGGCTTTTTCCACGGCTTCGAGCTTTCTGAGAAGCTGTGCGTTGCCGATGAAATACTTGTTGGCGGCTTCGTTGACGAGTCTTATGGCCTCAGCTTCACCCTCCGCAGCGAGAATTTTGGCTTGTCTTATACCCTCGGCCTTTTTGATTTCGGCCCGTTTATGGCCGTCCGCTTCGCGTTCCATAGCGTTGGCAAAGTCCAGGGCGGCGATTTTTTCATTTTCGGCTTTTACAACCTTGTTCATCGTTTCCTGAACGTCTTTGGGTGGGTCGATTTCTTTCAGTTCGGTGCGTACTATTTCCATGCCCCAGTTCTTGGTTTCCTTCGCGAGTGTGGCGAGCAGCTCGCCGTTTATCTTGTCCCTCTCGCTGTTGGCGGATTTCAGGGTCAGTGTGCCGATGATATTTCGCAGGGTCGTTCTGGCGAGGTTTACAATCTGCCATTTGTAGTCGTACACGTTGTATTGCGAGTTTTTAACACTGTCCTCATCGGCTTTGACTTTGAAATAGACCTGGGCATCGACCCTTGCGTTGAGGTTGTCGTTGGTGATGATTTCCTGCGGCTGGGCGTCCACCATCTGCTCGGTGACGTTGACCTGAATCATCCTGTCGATGACGGGTATAATCCAGTTGAAGCCGGGACTGGCGAACTTCCTGTATTTTCCGAGCCTCTCGACGAGTCCTCTGCGCGTCGGCCGAACAATCCTGATACCGGAAAAGAAAATCAATACAATAACAACTGCCACTATAAGCCAACCCATAATTGTCTCCTTTCTGCTGTTAAGTTAAGCGTTAGGTTCCTAACTGCTTCTAATTAGTCAATTGGTGTTCTCCGCCTATTGCGGGGAGCAGTATATAAATAATACGCCTTGAGGCCCAATACTTTTCTAATAAAAAAAGAATTGCGGACAGATTTTTGCCGGAGGCAAAGCGGCCCGGCGGGCAGGGTGCAGAGTTCAGAGGGCGATTCAAAATGTCCCGTTGGGGCGTGAAATTCGCGGTTCGGCCATAGACTTTTATGGGACCGAAAGTGTGCAGATTTCATTTGAAACCTGCGCATAAACGCGTTTATCCGCGAATTGGGCGACAGTAATGTTTTTGCTTAAGGTAAATGCCGATACTGCTACGTGGCTTTAGAGACGTTTAATCTGGAAATAAGGTCTGAATTTATAGAGTTCGGCAAAAGGTTTTCAGAAAGGCGAAAGATGAAGGAAGCAGAAAAAATTCGGGCTGAATTCAGGATATTTCGCAAACATATCACGCCCTGGGTTGTTCTTGGATTGCTTTGTTTTTTATGCCTGGCGCCGGGTGCGGCTGCTATGACAGATGATGAAGCCGGGCAGTCGGATGACAGTCTGATAGGGATGGATATCGAAAAGCTGATGGAAATCCACGTGCGGCCTACTGCTACTCTTACCAAGACCAGCCAGAAGATAACACCGGCGGCGATGACTATTATCAGCAAAGAGGACATCGAAAACAGCGGCGCCAGAAGCTTAGATGAGGTGCTGGATATTTACGTTCCCAACCTGCAGATGATTCTGCATGTATGGGAGACGCGTCATTTAGGTCTGAGGGGCACAATATCCGACCGTGATGACAAGTATCTTCTACTGGTAAACGGCCGAGTGATGAACGACAGGGTGCACTATGGCGCAATGAGTGAGCGTGACTTGCCGATGATGGGTGACATTAACCGGATAGAAGTAGTTCGCGGTCCGGGCAGCGCAATGTACGGGCCGGGTGCTCTGTTTATGGTGGTTAATATCATTACCGATTCGCCTCGAACTTTCGAAGGTACTGAAGTTCGTTCTCGTCTGGGTGCTATCGATGAGTTTTATACGTGGGAGGCCAAATGGGGCAAACGGTTTAAAGATGACTCCGGCGTTTTACTTTATGCAGGGGTGGCTAAACAGCCGGGCAGCGATTCTAAGGATGCGCAGTTCACACCCGGCATGCCCTATACATACGCCGGGCAGAGCTATAACGGTACGGAGCCTTCGACACTGAGCCAGTTCAACGGTTATAACCGGGCGTGGCGAGACCTGTGCAAACTGAAATTTTACGGACAATACTCGAAGGATAATTTTGATTTCTGGACCCGTTACACGCGAGGCGGCAATCATTATCCTATGCATCCTGATGATCTTGCTAGTTCAGATATTTTGAGGCACGGAGAGGGCTATCAGCAATTAACCTTTTATGTGGGCAACAAGCAGGAAGTCAGTAAGACGGTGGATGTTGATTATTCTTTCAGCTATGATATGTTCGATTTCGAACGACATATTGGGGCACAAGTTGCCTCCCACAGACAGGATGAATACCACAGTAAAGTGGTTCTGAACTGGCAGCCGCACGAGAACCATTCAGTTGCGGTCGGCGGGGAATATTCCCATGAGGAGTTCGGAATCACCAGTCCCGGTTATCCCAATAAGGGGGCGGATTCATATACTTATGACCTCTGGGACGGCGACCCAAACATGCCGCGATGGGCCACAGATACGGCATCGGTTCTTGGTGAATACCAATGGAAGATGACGCCGAAACTGACGTTGTTTGTCGGCGGCCGGATAGACTGGCATCGCTTTGTCAAAAAAGAGATGTTTTCTCCTCGTGCGGCTATAGTATATACGCCCACGGAAAAAGACACATTGAAATTTATGGTACAGCGTTCTACACGGGCAAGTACCGCTGAGAATATGAAACTGGCTTACGATGATTCGGATGAGCTGAGTGATTATGAGACTATGGATTATTACGAAATGCGATGGGAAAGGCAACATAGCAAGAACCTGTGGTTCGCGGCCTCGGGATTTTACACATCTCACAAGGTTATAGCATGGTCGGATAATATTTATTCTGTAGCTCCTCTGGGTGAATTGAGGATATACGGAGCGGAAGTTGAGGCCATATATAAGACCGACAAAGCGAAATTCACTGCATCCCACGGATACACGAAGCTTGACGGCATGGAGCTCGATGTACCGGGCACTCCTCAGTATTTGACAAGCGAACCTTACGGTTACGGGCATGACCTTTCGAGCTGGCATAATCATGTAACAAAGTTCACGGGGCATTATGATATAACCGATAAATGGTCCTTCGACGGTTCTTTGAATATTTACTGGGGCATTCCGGGTCGAAAAGATTATGCTCTGTATAACGATACACAGCATTATACTCGTGGATTTGACAGTCCATTCAGAGAGAGCCTGTATATGAACCTCGGTACGGGCTATAAGTTCAGTGAAAACTGCAAGGTCCGTGTCACTGCTCATAATATATTAGGCTGGATAGACAGGAAATACAACAAGCGAAACTATGCGTTCGGCAGCACCGATGCGTCAGTTACCACAGAGGCACCGGCGATATCGGTATCGCTCGAATATCGATTTTGATGCAGTTCGATGAATTGCCGACAGCATCCTAAGGCCTGAACCTTATTTGGTTCAGGCTTTTTTCATGCCTGGGGAAAGTAGTCTATAAGAATTAAGCGGCGTTGCCTGCTTCTTCGACAAGCTCGAAGACCCGGTCCTCGAAGAATAAGGGATACAGGTGCAGCCGTTCGGTGGCTAACTGTATGCCGTCGTGGGTAAACAAGGCGTCGAGGTCGCACTGTTCGAGCGAGAACTGCTCCTCTATTCTCTTTTTATAGAGGTCCGTTAGCCTTTCGCGTCTGTTGTGCTGAACTTTCTGCGGTTTGCCCGTCGCCCTGAAATATTTCCTGATATCAGCGACTGTAATTGCCTGCTCTTTGAAATGATTGGCCAGTCGTTTCGGCAGCTTAACAGGCAGCAGGGCCGCAAGGTCGGCGGGTGTGCGGGGGATTTCATCCGGCTCGTAATGCAGGAACGGGTCGAAGAAGAACGCGGCGGGGTAATAATCGATGCGGTGTACGGCGAGGTAGGGGACAAAATCGTCGAGGCATTTGCCCGAATGGAAAAGATTGATAGGGCCGTCACCGATCAGGACGATGTAGCAGAGCTTGTTGAGGTCGCGGCGGTTGTAGCCGACGACCTTGTTATAAGCCTGCTGAAGCACGGGCAGGGTGCTTCTGCGTACGTCGATTATCAATAGTCTCGAAGAAACGGTATCCGGGGCCATTGCATCGATTTCCTCGGCGCCGTGCTGAATGCCTTTGGTCGGCCTTTTGACTGTGTAACCTTCCATTCGCGGGTCATTGTGGATTCGCTCATATACGTCGTCGGCGAGGATTCTGTCAAGCGTCAGGATGTGTATATTGTTTCTTCTTCTGCTGTGACTTAGTATGTCCACGCCGGGGTCTTCGACGGTTTCTCTTATGTTTTCGTTCATGGTCTGAAACTGTTTATGCTATTCATTTAAACTCAAAGAATATCTGCACAGCAGCGTTTCTCTTGTTCCCCAATTGCCTGTCAGCCTATAGTAATACTCTTCGGGGTATATTGCAAGTGTTCTAATCAATCAGCAGCTGTTATTAATTGCCGATTACCTGATTAGTTCGATGATTTTTTTGAGGTCGTTTGGCGCTTCGATGGGTGGATTGCTGAATTGTCCCTCTTTGTCCTTGTGGTAATTGACGGTGAGGTTGGGGTCTTTCAGCGGATGGCCGGTCAGGACGCAGGCGATGCGAGAATCCTTCTCGATGACACCATCGGCGAGTAAGTGAATCAGCCCTGCTATGGTAGCGGCGGAGGCGGGTTCACAGCCTAAGCCGAATTTGCCTATAAGGGCTTTTGCGTCTTTGATTTCTTCGTCGGGCACGGCCAGGACAATGCCGTTACAGATATCGAGTGCGCGAAGGCATTTTTTGAGATTGACCGGTCTTGATATTTCGATAGCTGAGGCGATGGTGTGCGGCGAGAAATTCCTGGCGGTCAGGTCGGCGTAATAATGGTCGATGAGGTGCTGATTAACATTGCCGTCGTTCCAGGCAAGGCGTTTATTGTTGACAAGGTCGGTGAGGGTATCGGCGCCGGTGGAGTTTACTATCGCAAGTCGCGGGATGCGGTCTATCAGGCCGAGCTGTTTGAGTTCATAAAAGGCCTTGCCGAACGCGCTGGAGTTTCCGAGGTTGCCGCCCGGCACGATAATCCAGTCGGGAATGTCCCAGCTGAGGCCTTCTATAATGCGGTACATTATGGTTTTCTGGCCTTCGAGCCGGTAGGGATTAAGCGAGTTGAGCAGATAGAGGCCGAGTTCTTTGCAGACGGCCTGGACCTGTTTCATACAATCGTCGAAGTCGCCCTGAATCTGGATGG
>CAZFHM010000089.1:0-9323 GCA_964518825.1 uncultured Pirellulales bacterium | reverse complement strand
ATAATATGATACATCGCCGAACCACTACCGCTCAGACACAAAGGCTCAATACCCAAAGATTCCACCTGAGCTTTCAGTTCTGCAAGCTCCCGGTGCAAACCAAAACACGCTGAATCCAGCATATTTGCGCACATACCCGCCACTAAATCAATCCTGTTTTTCTCCAGAAGTGCGTCAATTGGGCCCTTCAAAGACACATATCGCTGCCGGTCATGTCTATAATTAGCATAAACACTTTTAGTTAAACAACTTACCTTCGGCAAAAGCAATATCGCCTTAAAATCAAAAATTCCCCCGATTTCTCGTATTTTTTCACCCCTGCCGGCACAAAACGCCAAAGGCCCGCCCAAAAAGAACGCTGCATCACTGCCCAATTCCGCAGCCAGTTTGGCAAGCTGAGCCCTGTCCAGACCCAGTTGCAGAAACTCATTTACGCCGATTAAAATCGCCGCTGCGTCCGTGCTCGCCGACCCTAAACCCGCCCCGGCTGGGATTTTCTTGTTCAAAGTTACCTTAATATTCGCTTTTCGCCCCACGACTCGGAGCAATTGTTCACAGGCAGTATAGATAAGGTTATCTTTGCCCTGCGGTGCCCATTGCAACCCCTGGCAGACTAATTTTATCCCTGCTTTCGTCCCCGGCTCGATGAGCAGCTCATCGTACATATTTATCTTGGCCATTATGGTCTCAAGCTCATGAAACCCGTCAGGCCGTTTACCCGCCACTAACAGCGAAAGGTTTATCTTCGCCGGCGCCAGAACCTGAACCGCCTCGCCAATCCTCATTATTTGCTCATATTCAGCCACAGTTATATCCATCGCCTCGGTTAAATTTCCGCGTTGACAGTATAGCTAAACGCCCTTATTTTGTCAGCCATAGATTTCACAGAGGCCACAGAGAAAATAAATATTTAGCCCCGCGTTTGACGCGGGGTCTTGAATGCAAGACAAAAATATGGGCGAGAAAACCACCGACAACCAAGGCAATTCAGGGCTCCGTTTCAGCCAGGAACAGTACGATATGCTCAAACGCTGCTCAGATAAAAAAGATATGACAGAGTGGAACCAGTGGCGAAAAGGAAATCCCGATGAAGATATCGAGTTGGAGGGAGCAGATTTCTCACGTTGGCAGCTTGAAGGAGTTCACCTAAATGCTGGAAAAGGTAAGTACCCATATGCGCTTCTGAACACTGGGACTATACCCCCAGATGGTGTAGGTCCGGTACACATGCTTCAAGGTAACGTGTTTTTGAAAGGGGCAAAATTTATCGATGCACATTTAGAGTGGGCAGATTTCAGAGGAGCTTATCTAAATTATGCAGACTTTAGTAAGGCACATTTGAACCACGCGCAGTTCCAATGCTCCCATTTGGAGGATACAGAATTCTTTGAAGCCGAGATAGAAAAGTCAAAGTTTGCTCTCTCCATAGTCAACGGCTCTACAATTCTTTGGAATTGTATGGTAAACAGAGACTCTGATTTCCGCGGTGTTGCGTTAGACAATTGCAGGATAGAACCGGGGACAAGGCAGCTTTTGGAATACAACATTAGGCGAATGAATTGGGAACAATGGTACGAGAAAGGATGTTGGCTAAAGCGATTCTTAAAGAAATTATTCATAAAACATTTTTTCTGGTCACTTAGTGATTATGGCAGAAGCACGGGGCGAATTATACTTTGGTTTTTTGGGTTGGCGTTTGTATTTGCATTGATATATCGTTTGATTCCGACTTGCGTTTCGGTTGAAGGATTTCCGGGGGACATACGTGGATTTTGGCATGTCTTTTATTTCTCAGTCGTCACAATGACTACGTTAGGCTTTGGCGATATTGCGGCCAATCCCGATAGCTGGCTGGGCCAGACTCTACTGATGATTCAGGTAATCCTGGGATACGTTCTTTTAGGCGCGTTGATTACCCGCTTTGCAGTGTTGTTTACAGCAGGCGGACCGGCGGGAAGATTTGCCGATGAGAAAACTATATTAGACCGATTAAGACAACTCTGGACAAAACTGAAAGGCAGAAATGCCAAACGAAAATAAATCAAACATTGAAAAGCAAGTATCGAGGGCCGAGCGACCCCGCTTCGCTAAAGCTACGCAGGGCAAGCGAGCGACGCCTGCCCCGAGCAAAGTCGAGGGGAGCGACGAGAAGGTCGCCTGGTGGCACTGGCACCGCAGGCTATACAACTGGGTTGTTCACTGGGCGGATACTAAGTACGGCATGCTGGTTCTTATTCTGCTTGCTGTAACCGAGCCGATATGCGTACCCATTCCTGCCGATGTTATGGTAATAGGGATGTGTCTGGGCAGACCGAAACGCTCGCTGAAGTACGGCCTGACCTGTTCTTTCTTTTCTGTTCTCGGCGGTACTATCGCTTTTTCGCTCGGTCTGGCGATTGGCGGCGAAAGGGTCGTGCATTTCTTCGAACAAATAAGCTTCGGGCCAGTAGATTTAGGTGACAAGGCAAATCTGGCGCTGGAGTTCTATAAAAAGTACGACTTCTGGGCCATTGCCATCTCCGCCTTAACGCCTGTACCATATATGCTGTTTAGCTGGGTCGGAGGCATGGCAGAGGTGCCATTGACGAAATTTATCGGTATAAGCCTGATATTTCGTACTATGCGATTTGGCAGCGAGGCGTTGCTGTTTTATTTCCTCGGCGACAGGGCTCGCCGACTGATAGAGAAGTATTTCAACATCGCCACTATTGTTGTTATTATATTACTGGCCTTGCTCGTTTACATAATGAGAAAACTGGGCCATATGTTCGGCGGCTGAAAAATGGAAGAAACTCAAAAACAACTACTCCTGAAGGTTGCCCGGGACACCATCGAAGCGGTGATAACCGGCAAAGAACTGCCCCCGGCTGAATCGGACGACCCACAGCTTAACGAAACCTGTGGATGTTTTGTCACCATAAAAAACGGCGACGAGCTCCGCGGCTGCATCGGCCAGTTCACCTCCGAGACGCCGCTGATTGAGCTGGTCAGCCATGTAGCCAAAGCCTCGGCCACAGGCGATATGAGGTTCTTCGGCAATCCCATTACCCACGATGAGCTGCACGAGCTCGACGTCGAAATTTCAGTGCTGTCACCTTTGAAGAAGACCGATGACCCATTAAGTTTGCGACTTGGCATTGACGGCATCTATATTAAAAAAGGATGTACAAGCGGCTGTTTTCTGCCGCAGGTCGCGACCGAGACCGGCTGGAGTAAAGAAGAATTTCTTTCGTATTGCTGTTCGCACAAGGCCGGCTTGCCTTCGGACGCATGGAAAGACCCGCGCACCGATGTGTTCCTGTTCACTGCCGAGGTCTTCGGCGCACCGTTTGCCGATATTTGAATTATTGATTAGAATTAACTTTCGCTTATGAACCAGGACAATAAAAAGTCTTTTTCTGTTTTGACTGCTGTTTTAATTTTCGGCGGGATATTCCTCACCGGCGGTGCGGACACCTCAGGCAAGTCCACAAGAATAGACACCCCCACAGGGATGATTGCATACCTCAAGGCCCGAAGACTGCCTATGCTCGAATCAATCGAGCCCTGGCAGAATCCCTATGGCCCAGGCCTGAAACTTACCACAAAACATTACGAAGTATACACCACACTGCTCGACCCGCTAATACTCTCCCGCGTACCGGGATTCGTCGAGTCGGCATACAAAGCATATCAGAACCAACTGCCAGAAATTGTCGAAACGCAATTCAAACTGCCCGTCTACCTTTTCGCCAAGCGAAAGCAATGGGAGGAATTTACCAAAGTCTTCGCCGGCGAAAACGCAGCCGTTTATCTCAAAATCAAATCCGGCGCCTATTGCCTCAAGGATGCCTGCGTCACCTATAACATCGGCAGCGATGCCACCTTCAGCGTCATCGGCCACGAAGGCTGGCACCAGTTCAACAAAAGACACTTCAAATATCGCCTGCCGAGCTGGCTGGATGAGGGCATCGCTATGGCGTTCGAAGCCAGCCGTTATGAAGACGGCCTGTTTACATTTGACCCCAGCCAGAACCTCAATCGTCTTGGCGGCCTGAAACTCACCCTGGCCAAAAACAAAATGATTCCACTCAAGGCCCTGGTAGGTCTGGACCCGGGCCAGGCCGTGCGAATCAGCGAAGATGCCACCCAGGCCTTCTACAGCCAGTCATACGCCCTGGCTCGTTTCCTCAAAGAAGACAACTACGGCCAGAGACTCGCCCAGTATCACCGGATGCTAATGGGCGCCGTCGACGGCACCTGGCCTCTAACGGATGAGGCAAAGAGAATCGCCGCCGACCGGAATATCCCCCTTACCATTGAGTACAACCGTGCCGCAGGAACGAAACTCTTTGAATACTACATCGGGACCGATTTTGCAGACATCGAGCAGCAGTACCTGCTCTTCTGCAAAAAACTCGTCTATCACGTACAGCTTAAAAAACAACCTTAATCTCGTGTTCGATTTGTCGACAATGCAGAAGTCTCCACGAATCATACTCGCATCCGCATCACCACGCCGAAAAGAGTTAATGGAAAAAGCCGGTTACAGCTTCGACGTAATTGTCTCGGACATCAATGAATCCGACTTTCCCGTTGAAAATGCCGAACCGGCTGAATATGCAAAGCAGCTCGCTCTTGCCAAGGCAACAGCCGTCGCCAAAGATTATCCCGATGCCGTCGTCATCGGCGCCGATACGATAATCGATTTCGACGGCCGGATAATCGGAAAACCGCAAGACCGTAAACACGCCGAGCAAATCACCCGAAAACTTTTCAGCAAACCACATAAGGTCATAACCGGCCTGGCAATTATAAGGCTAAAAGACAACCTGCAAATCGTTGCCAGTAACACCACAGTCGTTTGCCCCCGTAAAATGACCGACCAGCAAATCGCAGAGCACATCATAGGCGGCACATGGCGGGACAAAGCCGGCGCTTATGCAATCCAGGAAACCGGCGACGAATTCGTCGAAAGGATTGAAGGCAGCCTGACAAACGTTATGGGCCTGCCCACCGAACTGCTGAAAAAGATGCTCGACAAGGCAACATAGCAAATCACTTGACCCGTTGGCCAGGCTTAGCGCCTTCGTCCACCGTAAGCATGAATATCTCACTGCCGCCAGGTCCTGCTGCAAGTATCATACCCTCACTGGTGCCGAACTTCATCTTCCGCGGCGCCAGATTCGCCACACAGACGACCATTTTACCGACGAGCTCTTCGGGCTTGTACGCCTGCGCGATGCCGGCAAAAACATTCTTCTCGATTCCTCCCAAATCAAGTTTCAAGGCCAGCAGCTTATCCGCCCCTTCAACCGGTTGTGCATCCGCAACTTTCGCTATTCGCAAATCCACCTTTGCAAAATCGTCGATGGTAATTTCAGGGGCTATGGGTTCTACATCAGCTTTCGGAGCCGACTGGGCCTTTGATTCCTTGCTTTCTTCTATCATGGCATTCACCTTTTTTTCATCAACTCGTTCGAAGAGCCGCTCAAATTTGTTTATCGTATGATTCTCAAGTACCGTATCGACGTCGTCAAGATGCAAAGTCTCGACGTTAATAAACTTCTCCACCTTGGCCGCGAAATCAGGCAGTATCGGCTTTAAGTATATTGCCAGAATACGCACTGCATTGATAACCGCCGTAAGCGTCGTTCGCGTCTGTTCCAAATCGCTCTTGATTGTCTTCCAGGGTTGATTCTGTTCGACGTATCGATTCGCCTCATCAGCCAGCGCAGTTATAGTACGCACCGCCGAAGCGTAATTAAGCACTTCGTAATCTGACCTTATCTGCTCCTTCGCCGCCGTCAGTTTTCCAATAAGTCTGCGCCCCTGTTCATCGAGCTGACCCAGCCGGGAGTCGAGCTGTTTTGCCAGCATCGGACCGGACCGGGACGCAAGATTGGCAAAATTGCCCACAAGGTCCGAGTTGACTTTACCAATAAAATCCTCGGTACTTAAGTCTATATCTTCGACTGTCGGCGTAAGTTTACTTGCGTAGTAGTATCGCAGGTATTCGGGGTCGAGGTGCTCTAAGTATGTCGCAGCCTTTATAAACGTCCCCCGCGACTTACTCATCTTCTCACCGTTCACCGTCAGGAACCCGTGAATGAAAAGTTTATTCGCCGACCTGAACCCAGAGCCCATCAGCATGGCAGGCCAGAACAGCGCGTGAAAATACATAATGTCCTTGCCGATAAAGTGATACAGCTCCCAGTCGTCGCCGTTCCAGACCTGCTCGAAATCCATCCCGTTCGCATCGCAGTAGTTCTTCATCGAAGCCATATACCCAATCGGCGCATCGAGCCATACGTAGAAATACTTATCATCCTCACCCGGAATCTTAAAGCCGAAATAAGGCCCGTCCCGCGATATGTCCCAGTCCCTCAGCCCCGTGCTGAACCACTCATCGAGCTTATTGGCCACCGACTGCTGCGTATATCCTTTGGCAATCAGCTCTTTTAATTGCTGTTCGTAGTCGGCCAGCTTGAAGAAATAATGTTCGCTTTGTTTTCTCACCGGAGGGTTCCCGCAGTTCGCGCATCGCGGCTCTATCAGCTCGGTCGGATTGTGTGTCCCGCTGCAGACCTCGCACGAGTCGCCGTACTGATCCTGCGCCTTGCATCGCGGGCACGTACCGCGAATGTACCGGTCCGGCAGGAACATCCTGCAGTTATTGCAATAACTCTGTTCGACGCTCCGCCTTGCAATCGACCCCGCCTTGTTCAGGGCATTGAATATCCGCTCGCTCAATTCCCTGTTTTCCGGCGAATGCGTCGAGTAATAATTATCGAATTCAATTCCAAAGCCTTTGAAGTCGTTATGATGCTCGCCGTGAACTTTGCTGATTAGCTCTTCCGGTGTAATCCCTGCGTTACGGGCGCCAATCATAATCGCCGTGCCGTGTGTATCGTCGGCGCAAAAATACAGGCACCGATTACCGCACAACTTCTGGAATCGCACCCAGATATCGGTCTGGATATATTCGACCAGGTGCCCGATGTGGATAGGCCCGTTCGCATAAGGCAACGCTGATGTGACAAGAATCTGTCGTGGCATCTATCTTCCCTGACTATTGCTCCGGACCTGCCTGAAGGTCCTCGTTCTCTTCGTCCTGCATCTCTTCCTGTTCTTCCTGCTCTTGCTGCTGCTCCTCGATAGGCTCTTTTCCATTATCAGCCTTGGTTTTACCCTTCTGCTGTTCCGGCCGGCGAATCATTTCAATATCCTCAACGCCTACCGCCTCCCTCGTACCGTCCGCATACTCAACAACCACAAGCTGCGTCAGTATCTGCGAATCGATTACTCTGCCTTCACCCTTCTGCGTCCTGACCGTTGCGTTTCGGCGAGGCAGCCGCTTCTTGAGTTCCGTATACGTCTCGTCCTCGTACCGCAGGCAGCACTTCAGCCTGCCGCAGTAACCGCTTATCTTCGACGGGTCCAGTGTGGCTTTTTGCATCTTGGCCATCCGCATATTGACCGGCTTTAGCGCCTTGAGAAACCGCTGACAGCAGCATTGCTGCCCGCAGCTTTCCACGTCGCCAAGTATCTTGGCCTCGTCGCGCGAGCCGATTTGCCGCATCTCGATTCGCGTCTGATACTCATGGGCCAGCCTCTTGACCAGCTCTCGAAAGTCGACCCGCCCGTCCGCCCTGAAGTAAAAAATAATCCGCTCACCGCCGAGAATGTGCTCGGCGTCTATGATTTTCATCGGCAATTCCAGCTCTTCCACGAACCGCTTGCAGCATTCAATCTCGTCCTTTACTATCTGCCGAAGGTGTCGTTCTTCATTGATATCCGCCGCCGTCGCGTACCGCACAAACCTTCCCACCGGCTCAGCCGTATATTCAATCTCGCTCGTCTGGTAATACTCTTTTATCTGTTCGGGACTGAGTCTGAACTGCCCGCCCCTGTAAGCCGTAAGCTGCCCCACAAGGTAACCCAGCTCCAGCCCCTTCTCCGTCTTGACCACCACACGGGTCGGGGTCTTGGGCACTTCGGCCTGGTCGTGCTCAAAAAGCCCGACCGAATTCATCTGCCCGTGTCGAATCAGCAGATACTTCTTGTGCCTTTGTGGTTTGTTTTTGGCCGGGGCCGTCTTTGACATCCTGCTGCCTGAAGTTAAACCTTCATCGAATCTTATTTCTAAACCTTCATTCTATCACAACTCGCCAGTTTTAACAATAGCCGCTCGAACAGCAGCTTTTCATTAACAGATGACTCGACCCAGCGCAAAGTCTCGAAGCAATCCGTGATTTTCTCCGCTGCCGTCTCTGCGTCGAAATTCCGCGAAAGAGCGGCAATCCCCTCTTTCTGGTCGGAGTTCGTCATATTCGATTCATCGCACAGGTTCAATTTCATCGCATCATTCAACGCCGAAATCACAATCCTGATTATCGTCTGGCAGGCCCTTCGGCCTATATCGCTTTTGCTGGTCTCGGCACTTGTCTTGGCCCAGACCTCGCCGAGCTGCTTACTCATCTGAACAAACTGTTTCGCCAGCTCGAGCGAGTCTTCATATTTGTATTTCGAAAGCGACTCGATTAACTCAATCTTGGTCTTGTATAGCTCCGCTCCGTCAAGCTCAAGCTGCGCCCAGCTGCACGCCTGACCTATACTACCCTGCGCAAGCCGGGAGAAAAACCGGGCCTCTTTCTTGCCCAGCCCCATCTCAATTAGCTTTTCGAAAATTCGCTCCTCGTCAATCGGCCCGAACCGGATTGTCTGGCATCGTGATTTCGTCGTCGCAAGCAGCTTCTCCAGCCGTGTGCACAATAATATTATGCAGCAATACCCAGGCGGCTCTTCCAGAACCTTTAACAGTGCATTCTGCGAAAATATATTGAGCTTTTCCCCTTCCGATACCACGAACACCTTTCTCGCCGACAATGTCGGTTTGTTGGACACCTGGGCTATCAAAAACTCGCGTATAACATCAATCGGCATCTCCACCGGCGCCGCCTTGCCCTTGCCGTCGGCCGTAAATTCCAGAAGCTCTTTATAAACGTGCACAAAATCCGGATGTGACCCCGCCTCGTAACTTCGGCAAGATTCACATTGCCCGCAGCTATCCGCAAAGTCCTTTTCTTTTTGAGGTTTTTCACATAACAGCAGCTTACCGAATTCACAAGCCGTCCTGAATTTGCCTACACCCTCGGCGCCGGCGAATATATAGGCGTGCGCACTGTGCTCGCTCAGATATCCCCGCAGCAATAATCCGACCGCATTATCCTGGCAAAATATATCTTTTAATGACATGAGTTAGAAGTCTGTTTGTGTAATGACCTGCTTTATTTTCTCAGTGATGGTATCTATTTCGTCAACGCTCGCATCAACAACTTTCA
>CAZFHM010000088.1:0-9348 GCA_964518825.1 uncultured Pirellulales bacterium | reverse complement strand
GCCGGCGGTATCGACGTATTTCTGCTTGCCCGTATAGAACGGGTGGCACATCGAGCAGATTTCCGCGTGGATTTCCTTAGCCGTGCTGCGGGTCTCGAACGTATTTCCGCAGCCGCAATGGACCGTAACCTTATCGTATTTAGGGTGAATATCTTTCTTCATCGCAAATTACTCCATAACCTAAAACATATTATTTTAACCATACGCCCGCCCTTTTCAACAAAAATCTCCCGCGGGATGCGGTTTTTCATTCATGCGATAATTTGGCCTTTTTTATGGGCCGATGCTTATCCCTCCGGACAAAAGGCTAAGGAAATCCCCTAAGCCGGGCCCGGAAATAACCGCAATTTTAGAGAGTGCTTCAACCGTTGCCGTTTTCTGCCGATAAGACGCTTGGCAGGAACTTTCTCTTACAGGAAAAGGGGTTTACCAAATGAGGATTCGCTACGTCGTATCTTCGATGCTCTTCTGGTGGAGAGAAAATAACCTGTCGCTCGAACAGGAATGCCAGTTCCTCAAGTCGCAGGGCTTCGGCATAGAGCTTTGGCCCACCATCAAAGGCCAGGAAGAGTGCCGCTACGAAAAACGCAACTGGCCGAGACTGGCAGCAGCGACCGAGGGTATGCTCGTCTCAATGAGGTCACGCCAGGGAACCAACTGCGGCCTGAGCCTCGAAAAGTGGCAACGGCAAATCGAATGCGCAAAGCTGCTCGGCGCCAATATCGTCACCGACCTTCGCAGCCTCGGCATACCGCCAGCCAAAGATACCAACGGCTCTACTCACGCCGCCGACGTTATGAGTATGGCTGATGAGCTGGATGTCACTATCTGTCTGGAAACCGGGCTCCTCGAAGAAGTCCTCAGAGCAGGCGATAAGTTCGATTCGCTGACGTTTTGTCTCGATACGGGTTTCGCGCACCTCGATGACAAATACAGCTTCGAGCAGTACGTCGACCGGCTCGCCGAAAGGGTAATGCACCTGCACCTGACGGATAACTACGGCCGGATGGACGACCACGAGCCGCCGGGGCTGCGAGGCGGCATGCCACGTGAAAACTGGAACTATCTGCTCGAGATGCTCAATAAGTACGACAACGATATCATCGGCTCGCTGGAAATGTATCCGTGTATGCCCGCGGTAATGCTCAGGCAGGCCACGGAGTTCCTTTTTGATGAGCTCGGTTGGCCCAACCAGCCGAAGAAAGAAATGAGCGAAACTTACACCCCGTACAATCCCGTTTAATACCACGACCGAAAGTCACCACTACTGTGATGGTGGTTAACTATACTCGAGGCCAGGGAATACCGGGGCCCTCATTTTGCAATATATTGCAAAATGGGAACCCACCGGAACTCTTGGCCTTATTTTTTGCGCGCAGGAAATTTTCACCTTTAAAAACCGTATATCGGTCTGAGCTGCTCGCTGGTTGGCAGTGTTTCGTAGTATTCGCCGCGAGGCCCCACGTAGCCGACGCCCTGCCTTTTCAGCTTTACCGGAATAACAGAGCCGTTACTGTTGGTTACGTTGACGGTAACTGTATCAATTTCAGCAGCCTGGTTTTCCATCTCGGCCTTTTGCTTCTTCTTGTCCTGTTCGTTTCCGATGATGTAACCTGCACCCGCGCCGACCGCTGCGCCGATGAGAGTCGATTCGGTATGACGGCCGGCTAACTGCCCGATACCAGCCCCAGCCAACGCCCCAACGCCCGCACCGGTCTGGGCGTCACTTCCACAGCCCGCAAATACAACCAAACAGCATAACAGGCCCACAAGTAATACCGTTTGTATAAGTCCGCTTCGCATTTTCTTGCCTCCAAAAAACTTACAGCCTCAATTGCCGGAAAATGCTCACTTTCCGCCTTACTATCTTAACCATGACCAATAATACTTGTAAAGTCGCTTTTACGCGGTTATATTCCATGTCGGCTTTAAATCTTAAAAAACTTAAAGGACCGGACTATGAAGCCAAAACTCGTTATCGTCGGTGCCGCAGGCCGTATGGGCAGACGGATTCTGTCTTTATGTAAAGACGCCGGGCAATTCGACGTTATTGCAGCCGTCGAGACAAAAAACCACCCGGACATCGGCAAAGACGCAGGCCAGGTGGCCGGCATAGGACCTGTCGGTGTCAAAATCAGCTCCGATTTTCCACAGGCTGCTGATGTGGTCATCGAATTTGCACTTGCCGATGCTTCCAGCCGAACAGTTGAATTCTGTCTTGGAAAAAAAGCTGCTCTGGTCATGGGTACTACAGGTTTAAGTGCCGAACAGAAAAACAAACTTGAGGCAGCCGCTAAAAATATACCGGTTATATACGGAACTAATATGAGCGCAGGGATGAACATACTGTTTTCGCTGGCGGGTAAGGCTGCAACTATGCTCGGCGACGATTATGATATCGAAATAATTGAGAAGCACCATCGGTTTAAAAAAGATTCTCCCAGCGGCTCGGCTTTGACATTAGCTGAAAATGTGTGCAAAGCCACCGGCAAAGATTCTCAAAGCTGCCTGGTATTCGGCCGGCACGGCAAGGACGCCGCAAGGCAAAAAGGCACCATCGGCATCCATGCAATCCGCGCAGGTGACATAACAGGTATCCACGACGTAATCTTCAGCACGCAGGGTGAGACGGTGACACTTAGTCACATCGCCCACAACCGAGACGGCTTCGCCCGAGGTGCGCTGCACGCTGCCGGGTGGCTCATCGGCAAAAAACCCGGCCTGTATACTATGGCCGACGTATTAGGCCTTGAGCCGGTGTAGTCCGCCTGTCCGAGGATTGGGGGCTTTTCGTTTGGACTAAAATCGTTATGCCAGACAATGTAATTACCGTCAGTAATCTGAATAAAAGTTTCGGCAAAGTCCGGGCCGTTGTCGAGCTGGGCTTCGCCGTGCGAGGAAACACCTGCTTCGGATTTCTCGGCCCCAACGGCGCGGGCAAAACCACCGTCATGAAGATGCTCTACGGCAAATGCCTGCGCGACGGCAACGGCGATACTGTTGTCGATGTCTTCGGCTATGACCCTGCCAAAAATGAGCTTGCGATAAAGTCCCTCTCTGGTGTGGTCCAGCAGGAGGACAATCTCGACGACGAGCTTAACGTAATTCAGAACCTCTGGATTTACTCCAAATTCTACGGCCTGGAAAAAACCGCCGCCAAAGAGCAAATTGATTACCTGCTCGACTTTCTCGAGCTTTCAGCCAAGGCTAAATCGCGAATCAGGGAGCTGTCCGGCGGAATGAAACGCAGGCTGGTCATCGCGCGGGCGCTGATGAACAATCCGAGATTGTTAATCCTGGATGAGCCGACCACCGGCCTCGACCCGCAGGTACGGCATCTGATATGGGACAAACTTCATCAGCTCAAAAAACGCGGCACCACAATACTGCTCACGACGCATTATATGGAAGAGGCGTTCCAAATCTGCGACGAAGTCCTGATTATGCACAAGGGCAGAAAAATTATGAGCGATAAGCCACAAAATCTTTTAAAGCAGAATGTAGAACAATACGTTCTGGAAGTTACCGGGTCTTATTCATCGAGCTTACTCAATTCGCAGGAGCTTTTACAAAACGTTCGGATTGAAAGGGCCGAGGAAATGACCAGGCTCTACAGCAACGATACCGAAAAACTTCGCTCATTCGCAGGCAGGCTTCGGGGCGCTCAGTATTATCTGCGGCAGGCTAACCTCGAAGATGTATTCCTCAAAGCAACAGGCAGAGGACTCGATGACAAGCAGTGATATACTCAAAATCCCGCCACTATGGCACAGGCTTTACAGCGTCTGGTTCAGGCACGTTCGTGTCTATACCAAAAATATGTTCAGCAACGCCCTGCCGCCCTTTCTCGAACCGCTCCTGTTCCTCCTCGGCGTGGGCCTGGGCCTGAGCCGTTATGTCACCCAGACGATGGAAGGACTGTCTTACATCGAATTTCTCGGTACCGGCCTGCTCATGACCAGTGCAATGTTCACCGCCTCGTTCGAATGCACGTTCGGCACGTTCATTCGCCTGGAGTTCGACAAGGTATATGACGGTATGCTGGCGGCTCCTATAACCGCAAACAACCTCATCATAGGAGAAATACTCTGGGCAGGAACTAAGGGATTTTTCTTCTCCTTCGCAGTGCTGTGCATCCTGACAGCTTTCAAGATAGTATCTCTGCCTTATAGCCTGTTCGTACCGCTGATAGGTTTTATAACCGGCGTTATGTTCGCGACGCTGGCGCTGCTCGTCACATCTTTTGTAAAAACGATTAACCACTTTAACTTCTACTTCACCGGCCTGCTCTCGCCGATGTTCTTTTTCTCCGGCGTGGTTTTCCCCATCACCAATCTGCCCGGCAAAATCAGGCCTATTGCCGAGGTGCTTCCATTGACCCATTCAGTCAGGCTCGCGCGCGCGATTTGCACAAACAGCTATTCCGTATCGCTCCTGGGCGACTTGTTGTACGTAATCATATTTATTCTTGTGGTGGGATTTTTCGCCGTTCGACGATTACGAAGAAGATTGGTCAACTGATGTCTTCGATAATCCGCAAAACTCTGCTAATAGCGGCATACGCCCTGCTGCCCGTCTTTATGACCGGCTGCGCCGAACTAAGCCGCTCGGTTGATAATCTTCTAAACCGCCGGCCAAAATACATGCACGTTGCAGGCCGCACTGTATGTGACAGGCCGATTGAATATTCCGTACACGGCTCGGGCGAATATACAGTTCTTATTCTCGGTGCAATCCACGGCAGCGAGCCGGCAAGTGCGGCCCTTGTCACGAAACTTCAGGATTACCTGGCCCGTGAATCGCAGCCTTTATTATTGGTCACAAGGCGTATCGTTGTCCTGCCCGTAGCAAATCCCGACGGCCTGGCTATAGGTACTCGTTCAAATGCCAATGGCATAGATTTGAATCGAAACTTCCCGACAGCCAACAGGATTGATTGTGCCAAATTCGGATTCGGCCCACTGACAGAGCCGGAATCCCTCGCAATAAAGAAGCTCATCGGCCAATACAGGCCGGCCCGGATAGTCTCCGTACATCAGCCGCTCGGCTGCGTCGATTACGACGGTCCCGCAAAAGAAATTGCCGAGGCCGTATCTGCGGCGAGCGATTTACCCATCCGAAAGCTCGGCGCTATGCCCGGCTCGCTCGGTTCCTACGCCGGCGAAACACTGAATATCCCGACTATCACACTCGAACTACCGGCCGATGCGGAAAGGCTCGACCAACGCGAACTCTGGCAGCTTTACAAACAGGCACTGCTGACAGCTATAGAGTATCCGAAATGATTATCAGCTTTGGTTTATCATGAGCATTATCGTCAGACCGTTGAACAAAACGTGGATAAACATCGGCCGAAACAGCGACCCGCTCTTCTCATAAGAATAACCGAGCAGCATACCGAGAACGAAAACAGCCGCCCAGTGAGCCTGCGGATGAACAATCGTAAATACGGCCGAGCTTATAATAATCGCAAGCCACGGCCCTGCCACGTATGAACGAATAGTTGACTGAATCAGACCGCGAAACATTATCTCCTCGAAAAACGGTGTGACAATCGACCCGCTTATAAGGATTGCCGCTCGAATCGACGGCTGTGTGTAGCTTCGTATCAGCTCAAGCTCCTCATGCCGCTCGATTTGGTAATCGCCTCCGTATATCAGCCTGCCCACCACCAGCGTTGCCTGAAGCGCCGCAAAAACCACCGGAAGCACCGCAAAAAGATAACTGAACGAAAAGAGAATATCTTTCGGTATCTTCTTAAAGTCTATACCGAAACCTTTCAGTCGACGTGCAAAGTAGTTTCTCGCCGCTATCAGCGCGCCTATACCGAAGGCCGTATTGATAATACACTGCGTAATGACTTGCAAAAGAACCTGCCTGCCTTCGGATGCTCCCGCACTCAAAGAATCAACCACAAACGTCGAGACTACCGCAACACAAAACCACAACAACAAAAAAGCCCACGGAAAGACCGCCGGCATGATGTTCCTGCGGACTCTGGAATAGACAAGCGCCCTGCGGCCGAGCGATGTCTTTATCAGCCAATACCCGAACAGGCACAGGCCCAATATGGGCCAAAGGACGGAAACGTCAAATTTATCGATGAATTCCCTGAACATACAAAAAAATTGTCAAACGATAATGACCTGAGAACTTTTCCTTTTATCTCGGCCCCGGTTGTATTAAATTAGTGCCGTTGGCCTTAACGCACCGCCGAGTATGTCAGAAGAATGAAGGTTTTTCAAGGAAAATAGACAATGGACGTCTTTGAGATAACCGGCCCGACCAGGCTCGAAGGAACAATAAAGGTAAACGGCTCCAAGAACGCATCTCTGCCCATCATGGCCGCGACGATTCTGGCGCCGGGACAGTCCACGATAAAGAACGTCCCCCAGCTTTCAGATATCTCTGTCTGCAGCGAGCTTCTGACCGCCCTGGGCTGTAAAGTCAACCGTGATAATAACGGTGACATCTCGATAGACTCGACCGTGGTGGATAATCCCGTCGGTGATTACGAGATTGTCCGCAAGATGCGCGCGAGTATCTGCGTCCTCGGCCCGCTGCTGGCCCGCTGCGGCAAGGCCATGGTCTCAATGCCAGGCGGCTGCGCCATCGGATACAGGCCCGTCGATATCCACCTGCGAGGCTTAAGAGAGCTCGGCGCCCAAATCCGAATCGACAACGGCTACATCGTCGCCGAAGCTCCCAAGGGACTGGTAGGAAAGGAAATCTTTCTGGGCGGACCTTTCGGCTCCACAGTACTGGGCACAGCCAACTTACTTATGGCCGCTACCCTCGCAAAGGGAATAACCGTTATCGAATCAGCCGCCTGTGAACCGGAAGTGACCGACCTGGCAAACTGCCTTCGCAAAATGGGGGCTAAAATCAAAGGCACAGGCTCCCCGCGACTGGTAATAAAAGGCGTCAGGCAGCTAAAGCCCGTCGAATACTCCGTCATACCAGACCGAATCGAAGCCGGAACGTTCATGGCCGCTGCAGCAATAACAGCCGGACAGCTTCATATCGAAAACGGCAGGCTCGACGACCTGATGGCCGTAGTCGATGTCCTCCGCAATATCGGTGTCACCGTCGATAAAAACAATAACGGCTGTGTAGTCGTCCGCACAGAACCGGTTCGAACCGCCCAGATTACAACTCAGCCGTATCCCGGTTTCCCGACCGACCTGCAGGCGCAGTTCATGGCTTTATTGTCACTGGCCCAGGGTAACAGCGTCGTTATTGAAAAGGTCTTTCCCGACCGCTTTATGCACGTCGCCGAGCTCAGCCGTATGGCAGCCGATTTGCGAAAGGAAGGTTCGACAGTCATCGTCTCAGGCGTGGAAAAACTAAAGGCCGCTCCTGTCATGGCCTCGGATTTGAGGGCCTCGGCTGCGCTTGTGCTCGCCGCACTGGCCGCCGAGGGAACCACGGTTATAAGCCGTGTCTATCACATCGACAGAGGATATGAGCAGATAGAACAGAAGCTCAATCCCGTAGGCGCTAAGATAGTCCGTACAAATGCATAAGATAAAGTGCTCGATGAGCGCACTGTCCCCTCGTTTCAAAGTGCAATCACAAAGAACTTATTTCAGGCAGTCGCCTCTGAAGCAGCAATCTTCGTACTGGCACCAGCCCTGGGCCGTACCATAGCAGGGACTATTGCCTTCTGCCCGCTGTATGGCGTGAATCAGCTCAGCCTTGTTCATCTGGCCAGGGTCGATACCGAGCCCCTTGGCCTTTTGCCTGATTTGTGTGATTTTCATCGTTTTTGACCGTGATGTTACTGGCGACATTTTAGTCTCCTGCAAATCTCAAGGCGGCGGGTTAGTGACACCGCCGGATACTATTCAAAAAAACTCTGAAACACAGGTATTCTTCGTCCTTTTTCGTCCCTGAGATTACATAAATGCCGTTTTTAAACCGCCGTAATATCCCCGCTCCATAAACAACGATTTTCTCGGACCTGTGCTTGGCTTATTATGGAGCGTTTTTACAACCTGCCCGGAACTCAAATTTACTCAAAACTAACCATCCACCGCCGGTCGCCGCCATTCCTTTTATCATGCACAATCTTCCACGCCTCGTTGTCTTAAATAAAAAAAGGCCGACGAACAATCGTCGGCCCTGGATTTTAAAAATATCGTTCGCTCGATAAATTCTACCAGCTATGGTTCCCTCCACCGCGAACATTCATAGCCAGGCTGTAAACCTTGTCCTCACAGGTCATATATAAGGTCCTGCCGTTCGGCCCGCCGAAGGCAACGTTATATATCGCCTCAGGTGTGTCAATGAAATCGAGCTGCTGGCCTTCGGGTGAAACAATCCAGACTCCACCAAGACCGCTAAAGTACAGATTGCCAAGCTCATCGATAGTCATACCGTCGGGAACGTTGCTCGGAGTCGGCGGACTTACAGGGTCAAAGAATACCGACGGAGCGCTTAACGTACCATCCGGATTTATATCGAATACCCACCACTGCTGATAAGAAGCATTCGTGCTGCCGGCTGAAACATAAAGTTTCGTCTCATCGAGCGAGTTAAGAATCCCGTTGGGCTGGTTGATGGTATTGTTCACACATGTCACGGTTCCATCGGGTTCGAGCAGCCAGACGCCCTGTTGTGCCGGCGTTACGCCGTAGTCCCAGGAAGGCGTGGTAAAATAGATATTTCCATTGGTCAACTGGCAAAGGTCGTTGGGCTTCTTTGTAAAGCCGTCCGAAGTGTCGGCCAGTACCACTGAATCGCCAGGCCCGGTCGGGTCGATGCGATGACTCGACACCCGCCTCGGGTTTTCGTCGCAAGCCAACATTCGTCCGTCCAGCGAGAGAAACATCCCGTTTGTTTCAGGAGAGTTGTTCTGCCAGACTGTTACGCTGCCCGGTGAATCCAGCCGTAACGTTTGAAATGTAGACGTTCTCTTTGAAAAGAAAAGTTTTCCGCTGCCCGGGTCCCACATCGGCCCCTCGAAAGAAGTGCTCATATCCGAATAAACTTCCACCAGCGACGCGCCCGGTTCAATCAGGTCGGTGACGTAAACATTGAGCCAGTTGCTGCACAATTCGACCATGTCGTATTCGTCGATTACGCCGTCACTGGGTATCGATATATCACAGGCTGCGTCCCAGTTGTCGTCACCTTCCTGGCTTCTCCACGCCGCGGCAAACCTCGCAAAGTCTCTCAAATCCACAACACCATCTCTGCGCAAATCCCCGACAGCGCTCGGCCCGGTTATCAGCTCTATACCTGTCCCTTCGACCGGTTCAAGGTTCCTGCTGTATTGCTTATCGGTTGCGTTGTTCCAGTGCTCGTGAACACCGAGGCTTTTCGTCAACCCTCCGTCATTATTGG
>CAZFHM010000087.1:4175-9476 GCA_964518825.1 uncultured Pirellulales bacterium | reverse complement strand
CTCTTCTGCAAAAGGCTTACGATTATCTGGCCGCCAGGCCGTACACCGTGAGTCTCCTTGCCGCCCTTGCCTATAATATCTGTTCCAAATTTTTCTGGGCATATTACTTACAGCTCAAGGGCGAATTCTACTTGTGGATTCTCTCCGATATAGCGGTACTTCTTGGTATCGACGTTGTCTTTGCCCTTATATGTTTCTTCAGACCTCGCCGCTCAACTGTTCGCCTGGTTACCTTCATCGCCGCACTGATTTGCACCTGGTCGGTCGTTAACGCCGCCTGGCTGCGCCGAACCGGCACGCAGGTATTACCCGGCGTTATGCTCCCTATGTTCAGGGCGCCTGCCGACGCCTTTCGGATTGTCGGTTCCGGCCTTGCGATGATGCCCGCCTCGGCCGTCGTAATACTCGGCTGCGCCGCCGTATTGCTGCTGTTCTTTTTCTCCGTAATGGCCCATCCCGTTTTGCCGCGGTACAAACCAAAACGATTCGCAATAAGAATAGCTTTAACTTGCCTGCTGATTGCCGGCTCCACCGCAGCCAGGCAAACCACAATGGACCACAATTCCCTGCAAACCGTCGCCCAGGGTCTCAAATTCAACTGTCTGTCAAAGGCATTTATCAGCCTTTTCGCTAAAAACCCCAGCCGCCTGAAAAGGGCCGACTTCACAAACGCGACTCGAAACCTGCCGCACCGCGACGAAATTACAATAGAGCACGTCGCCGGCAATACACCGTTCAGGCACAACATAGTTATCGTTGTACTCGAAGGCGTGCAATACAAATACACTTCCCTCGGCTCTCCCGACGCCGACCGAACGCCCTTCATCGCCTCGATGGCGAAGCAGGGAATCGACTTCGCCGACGCCCGATGCACAATGACCCACACCCCACAGGCCCTGTTTAGTATTCACACCGGCCGCGTCCCATCACTTTCGCAGGACGTAGCCGAGGCCGTACCCGTCTCTACGCCTTACGCTTCGCTCGCAACTATCCTTCACGACGCGTTCGGCCACCGAACCGCTTATTTCCAGTCAGCCAAAGGCCAGTTCGAGGCACGCCCGGGCCTGGTCCACAATCTGGGATTCGAAAAATTCTGGGCACGCGACAACTACCCGGACCCCAACGCATTCGTCGGCTACCTCGGCTGCGACGAGTTTGCTATGCTCGAACCCATTCGCCAATGGCTCACCTCCGACGATAAACCGTTTTTGTTGACCATTCTCTGCTCTGTTACGCACGACCCCTATAAGGTCCCCGAATGGTTCGAAGCCTCTGCCGAAGAGCCTCTCGATTCTTATCTGCAGACCATTCGCTACACCGACCAATTCCTCGCCGCCCTGGACGTCGAGCTGACAAACCTCGGCCTTGTTGATAATACGATTCTTTGCGTAGTCGGCGACCACGGCGAAGCCTTCGGAGAGCACGGCCTGTGGGCACACGAGCGAATTGCGTTCGAGGAGGTGCTGCGAATCGTTATGATAATGCGATGCCCCGGCCTTATAACCGCCCCTGTTCGGGTTACTCAGCCCGTCAGTTCCATCGACCTTGTACCGACCCTGCTGGCACTAACCGGACTCGATGTCGAGCGAATGGGTTTCGATGGCATAAATGCTCTGGCCGATATCCCCGCCGACCGCAAAGTATATTTCGCAGGCTGGCTCGACCAGAGCCCCGCCGGTTACGTGCAGGAAAACTCCAAATACTTTTATGACGCCGCAGACAGAACGGCATTTCTCTTCAATCTTAGCGACGACCCTTTCGAGCTGGACGCAATCCCGCTGCCCGAAAACCAGGCCGAAAAATTGCAGATGCAATTAGCCGACTGGAAAAAGCATAGTCTGTTCAAACCCGAAAGGCCAAACGGCAAAACCTGGCTCTTCGGTAACTGGAAATGCAGATGGAACGGCCGAATAGCTTCGGCAAAGTTCCTTCCACCAGACGAAAATTAACACCTCGAAGAGTTCTGTTTGAGCTACAAATATGTTGTTTTCCGGCAGCATCGAAAGCACATCATTATTCCCAAAAGGGTTATAGTCCGAAAAACTGTAAAATTAGGTTAGTATGGAGCTTTGTGTGTTGACAAAAAACAACGCGCTGTTAAAATTCAAATCTTCTTTCCCAAATTCTGAAACTGTTTACTTACCGCAACTTTGCCTGATATAAGCCATTAACTCAACTATGTGACGACTTTTGACACCGGCCTGATTATTGGCATAGGTTTTGCTCAACTTGATGGTTTCTCCGCCGTTAAGGCGGTGATATTGGGCTCAATGTCCTAAAAAACTTCTATAAGGAGGAGGATGACTGGGCCCGATTTTGAAAAATTCAAAACCGGCCGCTTGATGAATTGAGAAGATGGAGGAGGGGCCGGTTTTGTTAAACATAACGTAGCGGGGCCGAACCGGAGGAGGAACGGCCCTGCTTCTTTTTTATCCGCTGTTTTTCACAAGAGTGTTTACCTCACCGTTCGCCGGTCGCTATAATCATCCCAATGGACCGCAGTGCATACAGAATCATAGACGCCAACTTCAACCGCGCCCGCGAAGCATGCCGCGTTATAGAGGACCTCTGTCGGTTCGCACTCAACAATGCCCCTCTAACCGCCCGGCTCAAACAGCTTCGCCACGAGCTTTGTACTATCATAAGCAGACTCGATTCGACAAAGCTCCTTTCAGCACGGGATACCACCGCAGACGTTGGCGTCGAACAGCAGGTGCAGGGCCGCATGACCCGGGCCGACCTTTATGACAGCTTCACTGCCGCCTGTAAGCGACTGCCCGAAGCCCTGCGTGTGCTCACCGAGGCCCTCAAACCCACCGACCCGTCGGCGGCACAATCCATCGAACGGCTGCGATACAGCTTTTACACCCTCGAAAAGGACATCGTTCTGTCCTGGTCAACAGCCCGGAAATTCAGCAGGGTCAAACTCTACGTGATTATCACCAATGACCATCCCTGTGAAGTTCTGAGTCTTACGAATCACTGCATCGAAGGCGGCGCCGATTGCATACAGCTTCGCGCCAAACACATGCCCGCAGACCAGCTTTTTGCCGTCGCGCACGAAATAGCCGAGCTTTGCAGACAGGCCGACGTCCTGAGTATAATCAACGACCGTACTGATATCGCCGTTGTCGCCGGCGCCGATGGCGTACATCTTGGCCAGAATGACCTGCCTGTTGACCAGGCCCGCAAAATTGCCTTATCACCTTTACTCGTCGGCAAGAGCACACACGACGTGACGCAGTTGAAAAAAGCAATCGATGAAGCGCCGACCTATGTCAGTCTCGGTCCGGTTTTTTCAACGGGAACAAAACCCGATGCCGAACCGGTAGGATTGCAGTATGTTCAACAGGGGACGGCTTATCTTGAGGATAAGGGTATAGCGCACGTTGCGATAGGAGGGATTACTTGCGAAAACGTCACGCAGGTAATACACGCCGGCGCTAAAGCGGTTGCAGTCTGTTCGGCGGTAACACAAGTCCCGGATGTAACCGCCGCATGTCGCTCTCTCAAGCGTAAAATCGAAGAGCTGCTGCCCGGATGACGGGGCATAATCGAGCCAGGCCGCAGGGCGGCTTCGGGGGTATTGCCGACAGAATTATCCACCGCGGACCCTACAGTTTGTCATGAAAATGGTAACATGGGCAAATTCTTGCGGTCATAGGGGGTATAGCGCCGATAGCAGGAACAGGCTGAATCGAAGTTTATTTTGCCTAAGTAACTCTTTTACCTATATAGGGTTACGTCACAAGAACAATTGTGGATGTGTTCGAGCAACAACACCTGCTTATGCCTGCCGGGGTTTTCCTGCCGGCATACGGTACAATTGACTTCTTACGTCCATTTTACATGAATCTTATCAACAGGTTATCCACAACATTTTCAGCCTGCCCGATTGACACCGAAAATAACCACCCCGATAGCAATATAGTGCCAAAAAAACATTTTGCGATGGTATAACTCTGCTGCGATACAGGCTATAAATGATTGTAGTCGAATATCAGTGCAGGTGCGGTCGCTGATTGTATTAACAGCTTCAGTACCCACTCAATTTTTTTGGCTCGGAAAAAATGCAGAAAAGATTAAAACAAAAACTTCAGCAGGGCGGCAGCTTCCTGGTAATCGCCGAAGTAACGGCCGGCCTGCACTTTAATTTCACGCCAATCGAACGCTTTCTCAAAGGCTTCGCCGAGCAAGGCTACCAGGCCATACCCAAAGGCTTCGATTTTGTCAGTATCAGCGTCCCGCAGAACCCAGGCGGAATGGCAAACATCGAGCCGGTTGACGTGCTCGGCCGAATCAAACTAAAGAACCTCCTCAACGGCCTCGATTTTCTTCCGCACATCTCCTGCAAAGACCACAACACAGACGCACTGGTCAGTATGCTAAACGGCTTCCGAAGCGCCGACGTCGAAAGCCTGCTCGTACTCACAGGCGACAAACCTATACGCTCCAAAGGTGTCTTCGAGCTCGAAGCACTCGGCCTGCTCCGCGTCATAAAACATCTCAACAGCCACATATTCGCATCAGCCAGGACCGACCGTCTGGATAAGGCCTATCGGTATTTCCCCGGCGCCGCCGTCTCACCATTCAAATACACCGAACCCTCACAGATGCAGCAGTACTTCAAGATGGAAAAGAAAATCGCCTCCGGCGCGCGGTTTTTAATTACACAGCTCGGCTGGGACTGGAAAAAATCACAGGAGCTCTTCAGCTACACCCGCGAAAATAATATCGACGTGCCAATCATCGGCTATGTATATATGCTCGCAAACAACAAGATACTCGAACGCATGCACGCCGTGGACGTGACAGGCTGCTTCGTCAGCGACCGGCTATTAGCCAAAGTCAAATCCGAAACCCTCGACGACCACATCGACCGCGCCGCCCAGCAGGTCGCTATGTACAAGTCTATGGGAGCGGCAGGCGTCGATATCGGCGGTGTACACGATTTCGATACCTTTACCAAAATCCTAAATAGGGCCGCCGAAATAGGCCCCGACTGGGAAAAGTACAAGGACAATCTCTACTGGCCCCTCGAAGGCGGCTGGTACCTCTACGACGACGACGGCAAAAAAGTCCCGCTCTCGAAACCCCGCAAGAAACTCAAACATCGCGTATTCAACGGCTTCCATAGTATGCTGTTTGACAGGAAACACTGCGGCTTCCACGTCTTCCGCGCCGTTATGAAATTCCTCGGCACAAAAAAGGGCAAAGGATTCTTCTACAAAGCATTCTTCTGCAACGAAAAGCTGTTCAAGTATGTCTTGTTAATCTGCTCCGAATGCTGCGATTGCTACT
>CAZFHM010000087.1:0-4165 GCA_964518825.1 uncultured Pirellulales bacterium | reverse complement strand
TTTCAGTATCTGTACACTCGGCGACTGCGAAAAGGGCATGGACAACGCCCCGTGCGGTGATTCCACCGCCGACGGCCGATGCGGTAACAACCTCGACATTATGTGCGTCGGCGAGAAGATTTACAATTGCGCCGCAGCCGAAGGCAATATCGATGTTTTGCGAAGGCGAATAAATCCCTCGCGCAACCCGGCCCTCGAGCATACAGCGTCGATTTTGAATTACCTGTTCGAAAAGGACCATACGATGACTCATCCGTTCATCAGTATAGGCGAATCCGTTCACGCCTCCATTCCCAACACCGGTCAGATAATGCGCAAATTAGCCGACCTCGGCCCAGACGCATACGAAAAGGATTCGCCGCAGCTCGATTACATCAAGGCCCTCATCCAGTCCCAGGCCGCCGACGGCGCAGATTACATCGCCGTAAACGTCGACGCCTTCGGCGAAACCGACCCGCAAACCGCCGTCGATATTATGAAGCAATACGTCAAGCTCGTCCGCAAATTCAGCGACGGCGTACCCGTCTGCGTCGACAGCAGCAACGACGACGTCCTGATTGCGGGCCTGAAAGAATGGTACGACACCGACGAACCCGTAAAACCGCCGATGCTCAACTCCGTCAAGACCTATACGATGCACAACGTCCTGCCGTTAAAGAAGCATTTCGATTTCGTCTTCATCGGCCTGCTGATGAGCGAAGACAAACCGACCGGCCCGGGCGGCTCACATTC
Organism: uncultured Pirellulales bacterium; assembly: GCA_964518825.1. GTDB lineage: Bacteria > Planctomycetota > Phycisphaerae > Sedimentisphaerales > Anaerobacaceae > JBBABK01. Next base: position 3,433 of record CAZFHM010000087.1, on the reverse strand, counting down.
CATCGACGAACTCTTCGGTTTAGCAAAACAGCTATTCGATGAAGCCACGAAAAAATACGGCTTTGCCCCGCACGAGATTTTCCTCGATTCCACCGTCTTTCCACTCGCTATAGATATGCCGATGCAGCCGGACGTGCCCGGCTATACATACCGCGCATTCGAAACGATGAAGAAAATCAAGTCCGACTCGAAGATGAAAGATGTGCATTGTTCGCTCGGCGTCAGCAATTGCGTCCGCGACCTGCCAGGCCGAAAAATCGGCGTAATGCGTGCTTACGTTCACACCGCAATGAAGTATGGCTGCGACGCCGGCATCGTGAACCCTCGTCATAAACTATACACCGGCGAACCTGCCCCTGAGCTGATGGAACTGGTCAGTGCTTATGCGAAGATGGACGGCTCGACGGAGAAGTGCAACGACGCTATGGCTTTGATGAGCAACTTCTGCCGCAACACAAAAAAATAACTTTTTTAGCTATTATATTTATCTGCCTGCGTTTCATGTTGAACAGGTTTGACATTTCCGCAGTAGTCGGCCATAATAGTCTTTGCCAAATAATGTTATGGAAGACCATTTATGACTCACCACAAGATAGTAATCGGGGATTCAAGATGTATGCTGGAAGTGCCGGATAAATCGGTACACCTGATTATTACTTCTCCGCCTTACTGGCAATTGAAAGATTATGGCAACGGCAGCCAGATTGGTTTCGACCACGGCTACGAAGACTATATTAACAATCTCAATCTCGCATGGAACGAATGCCGCCGTGTTTTGCATGATGGTTGCCGGCTTTGTATAAATATCGGTGACCAGTTCGCCCGCTCGGTTTACTACGGTCGCTATAAAGTGATTCCGATTCGAACCGAGATAATAAGGTTTTGCGAAACTGTCGGCTTTGATTATATGGGCGCAATAATCTGGCAAAAAGTCACTACCTGCAACACAACCGGCGGAGCTACCATTATGGGTTCTTTCCCTCATCCGCGAAACGGCATTGTAAAAATAGACTATGAATTTATCCTGCTTTTCAAAAAACACGGTAAAGCGCCTACTGTAACCAGGAAAGTTAAAGAGCAGTCTAAGATGACTGTAGAACAGTGGAACCAATATTTCGCAGGCCACTGGAATATTGCAGGTGAAAAACAGGATAAACATCTCGCCATGTTCCCGGAAGAAATACCGCGTCGGCTGATTAAGATGTTCAGCTTCGTAGACGAGATGGTGCTGGACCCATTTCTGGGGAGCGGCACAACTTCTCTGGCGGCGAGAAACCTTGGCCGAAATTCAATTGGCTATGAGGCAAATCCTGATTTTCTGCAACTAATAAAGGAAAAACTGGGCGTTGAACAGAAGTTGATGTTTAACGATGCGGATTTCAAAATCACCAAACAGCCTTATAGCCCTATCAATCATGAAAAAGCTTTTGAGGAACTTCCCTATATTTTTAAAGACCCGGTAGAATTCGACAAAAAAGTTGACCCTAGAAAACTACAGTTCGGCTCAAAAATTAACCATAAAAGCAAAAAACGTGAAACATATTATCCTGTAAAGCAGATTTTATCACCTGCGCGTCTAATTGTTGGAGAAGGGACGCCCATTAGATTGTTAGGGGTCAAGGAAAAAAGCCAGACTCGTAATGCCGCTATTGAATTCTTGAGAGATAAGACCCGCGGCCAGCGCGTTTTCATGAAATTTGACACACTAAAACATGATACGGATGACAACTTGCTCTGCTATTTATACTTGCAGAATAAAACATTTCTCAACGCTCACCTGATAAAAACAGGGCTTGTGGACGTTGATACTTCGTTGGATTACAGGCTCAAAGACAAATTTCTGGCAGGAGCGAGAAGTAACTAATGGCAAAAGAATGGATAAAGGGTCATGAAGGGAAAAACCTAAAGTTCAAACGAGAAACTCTCTTAAACTATGGAATGAGCAGATGGGGCCTAAATAAAAAGTATAGTGTAGGGCCGACATCGGAGCTTATTAGAACTTGCGGGCCAAAGTCATTTGAGGAATGGGAGGAATATTATTTTACAAATGCTGTTCAAAAGAAAAAAAACGGCATAAAAATCACACGTGAGTATATTAACGAACTTGGCCATAAATTATATAAAAATCTATCCCAGACGGTGCAAGATGAATTGGAGTCTATAAACGAAGAAGAATGCATAGATTTTGCTTATAATTTGGTGTTGAACAGAACCTATGATGGTTATCAGAGGGAAATCAATATTGTATATGGGGGACTTGAATCGATTCTTGGCGTTAAAATCCAGCCTGCTCCTGATGAGTGGGACAGGGCACTCTGTGTGGATTATTTCATACGAATAAATGACAAATGCATTGGGCTTCAGATTAAGTCAGTTTCCGGATTAGCCCTTGACCACTATCAGTGGGAAAAGATGCACGAACAAAATCATGTAAAGTTTGAGAAAAAATATGGGGGCCATGTGTTTTTTGTATACTCGCGCAAAAGCGGAAAAAAGGCTAAGATAGATAATCCGGAAGTTGTTCCCGAAATACTTGCGGAAATCAAGCGACTTAGTTCGTGAAAATCCGTGGTTAAAATCTTCGTGTCTCTTCGTGTACTTCGTGGTAAATCTAAATCTGTGTTTTCAGCGTAATCTGCGAAATCAGCGTCAAAATAATTTGCCTTTTGATGTATATCTCTATCTTACCCCCGCGTCCTCCGCGGTGAAATTAGTCGTTAGTCGTACTTTGTGCCTTTGGCCCTTTGAAACTTTGCACCTTTTTCCTTCTGCGCCCTCTGCGGTTAACAATAATTTGTGTTTATTCGTGTCCATTCGTGTTTATTCGTGGTTCAATTATTCCGCGAAATCAGCGAAATCAGCGTCTAAGAGAACCAGTGTAAATCAGTGTCTAAGAATTTCGTGTCCCTTCGTGTTAATCCATGGTTAATTTCCTGTGTAAATCTGTCCGCCTTTGCCGCAGGCCTCGCGGCCTTCGAGCCGAGGGGCGAGACCTCGCCTTTTGGCGGGTGTTAATCCCTTTGATGAAAGATGCGTAGCATCCGTGGTCAAGGCTACAAGTGTTGAATAAGCTCGCTTATAGATGCACTTTAGCCGCCGAACAGTAAGGCCGTAGCCACGGCCCCATCGAAGCTTAATCTGTGTCAATCTGTGGCTGATTAGTCGTTAGTCTCGTGGTAAAAATATCCTGCCTATCCAGTTATCCTGTCTAAAAAATCTGTGTTAATCTGTGGCTATATGATTAGTGTTTATTCGTGTTAATTCGTGGTTAGTTTAGTCGTTGGTCGTTGGTCTTTGGTCGATGGGGTCAGTTGCCTCTTGAAAATAGGACACAATTGAGTAAGATATCAATAGAATACCGATAGGCCCGGCAATTAAGGGGCAAAACAATGAAAAAAGAAGTTGGGCTGTGGATTGACCATAAAAAGGCCGT
>CAZFHM010000086.1:0-9477 GCA_964518825.1 uncultured Pirellulales bacterium | reverse complement strand
TCTCATGGACAGACTGTGATGAATCTAATATCGTATCTATGGCTTCACGAAGCCGACATGATTCGCATGCAGGGCTGTTTCCACAGCCTTTTCCGCTTTTAACAGTGCTCATGCAGCCCAGGGCATCACCGAATCGTTGATTGATAATCTCCCTGTAATCTTTGTTGAGCATTTGCCGGATAGCATTATTGACCTGTTTAACTTTCATATGCTCATCGATTAATATCATGCCAATAGGAGCTGCATCAAATATAGCCTCTATGTTTTTTTTGTTTTTCTTTGAGAACTATTCTTGTGCGTTTTCGTTCAATAGCATACCAGACTGTGCGAGCCAGCATATCGCTTTCAACATGGCCTTTAACAAGGTAATCCTCCACGCCTTTTTGTACCGCGGTAACTCCCATTTGTGCATCATCAAGCCCGCTTAGCACAATGATAGGCACATTAGGAGCCTTTGTGCTAAGTGTGCTGACCGACTTCATTCCCTGACTGTCCGGCAGGCCGAGGTCGAGGAACACAACGTCATAATTGTCCGCATCCAGCTTTTCAAGGGCCTCACTGAGACATTCTGCGGATTCTACATTTGAGATTTGCGGTGCTGTTTTGAGAAGCAATTGATGCAACAGTTTTCTGTCGCCGATGTCATCTTCTACTATGAGAATATTTAGCGGTTTTACAACGTCTGATTCCATCTTATTTCTCTAAACTCAGCAAATTCACAGGATAGTTTTGCATGAGCTTTGGATTTGCATTTACGCATTGATAGTGGCGCTATCTTCCAAAGCTTTTGATATTTTTTCCATGAGATCAGTGAAATCAAACGGTTTTGTGACATAGTTTGATATACCGAGTTCAGCGGCATGGCTTATGTCCCTTCTGTCGCTATACGCGGTAAGCATTATTACAGGTATGCTTTTTAGATCGGGACAACTTCTAAGGCGTTCAAGCATCTCGTGGCCGTTCATAATAGGCATGTTTATGTCCAGTAAAATAAGGTCCGGTTTTTCTTTTGCTGCTTTTTCGAAACCTTCCTGGCCATTGTTGGCGGTGATAACCTCATATTCGCAGGACTTTAGGCGGAATTCGACAATGCTGATTATGTCGGTTTCGTCATCGACCATTAGTATTTTCGCATGAGCGGTTTTCTTTTTTGATTTGAATAGTCCCAACATTGTAATTTTCCTGGTTAAATCTGTTTATAAACTTTTGCTATCTAACTTGTTCCGGGATTGTTTTGCATCGGCATCAGGATAGACAGGTATCCCCTTTTGCTCGCAAAAGTTTCTACCCGGGGATTTTCTGAGAGGGTTACTGCTGACAGCGATTAAGTTAAGTTTCCTTGGCTCGGTAAAGCTGCGTTTTATCAGTTCGAACGCATATCCTCCGGCGCCTATCATCGCAACGTTAACCATGGTTATCTCCCACGGATGCACTCACAAGAAAACAAGTCCTTACCTCCACCTGAAATAGTCCTGATTCCTATGCTCGAAAACTACATTTTATACGAAAAAATTCATTCTGCCAGTCTAAACCGCTCCGCACTTGGAACCTCCGAAAAAAAGACCCAATAGGGATACTTTTGTGCAGAATTCTGCAAATTTGCGCGAAATTAAGCTGTTTTGGTTTAACATTGCCGATTGGGGGTGGTTGTTGGTGGTAAAAAACCTTAAAATTGGTAAAATAGCCCCCTTTTCCTGTAGTGATGGATTGTTTTTGGAGTTTAAAAATGGCTGCCGATTATACGTTGCGGAAGCTCACTGATTCAAAATGGCTTAATCTATACGAGGCGACCTATACCGGCAAAACCGGCCGAGAAAATTTCTGGACCGTAGCTTCGCGAAAAGGCCGGCCGATTGCCGACGCAGACAAACCCGATGCTGTAGTTATCGTACCGACCGTTGATACACCAACCGGGAAAAAGCTGGTAATCACTAAAGAATTTCGTGTGCCTTTGTGGGATTATGAATACGGCTTTCCGGCCGGACTTATTGACCGGGGCCGGTCAATTGAACAGGTAACTACAGAAGAACTAAAAGAGGAAACGGGCCTGGACCTTGTCCGGATAAAGCACATCAGCAGTTGCGTGTATTCTTCTTCAGGTATGACCGACGAGTCCTGCTGTATGGTCTTCGTCGAGGCCGAAGGTCAAATCAGTGATGAGCATCTGGAGGATTCCGAGACAATAGAAGCGATACTCATGGATGTTGATGATATAAACAAGCTGCTCGATTCGGGTCGGAAAATCAGTGCCAAGGCGTGGGGGCTGTTTTACCACTATACCCGAACCGGAAGAATTAGCTGAAGCATTTTTCGTATAATTCATCCGCTTGCATAAAGCTGCTATTTGGTGTAAACTACTTTGGTTGCCTGCGTTCGGTGACCAGTCGGGCGATTAGCTCAGTTGGCTAGAGCATATGCTTTACACGCATAGGGTCACAGGTTCGAGTCCTGTATCGCCCAGTCTTCGTTCGATGTTTTGTATCACTAAATAATCGACACCGACCGAACAGCAGCCTGATTTTTGCACCGCATAGAGCTATATTGCCGGTCAGGGAGAGAAGCTGTGGAAGAATCTCATAACCAGCAGGACGACCATAGTCAGCAGACGAGTTTCGAAGGTGCACATGAGGAACTTCGCCGGCAGAGGGACATGCTCAAGAGCATAATTGAGTCCCTGACCCACCCTTTTTTTGTGGTTGATGTCAGGGACCTTTCCGTTATGACGGCCAATTCCGCCGCGTATAAAATGGCTGCCAATTTCAAAGATATCAAATGCTATGCTTTGCTGCAGGGCAGCCACAAGCGATGCGGAACAAAGGAACATCCCTGCCCCATTGATTCGGTAATGCAGACAAAAAAACCGGTTGTTATAGAACATCTTTGCCACGGCAAAAACGGACATGCAAAACATGTGGAGATTCATGCGTACCCGGTTTTCAATGAATCCGGTGACGTCACGGGCGTGATTGAATATTGGCTGGATGTTACTGAAAGGGAACTGGCTGAAGAGCAGATAATCAGCATGGCCAGGTTCCTTTCCGAAAATCCTAACCCTGTAATCAGAATAAGTATCGAGGGTGAGGTTTTATATGCGAATGCTGCGGGTGAGGTTCTGCTTAAGGACTGGAACTGCGAAGTCGGACAGAAAGTGCCGCTGAGCTGGCGGCAATACGTCGCTCGCATCCTCGATTCCGGCAAAAGCGAAGAGCTTGAACTGGGCGTTGGCAACATTGTATACGACCTTACCGTGACAGCCGTGCCGGATGCCGGGTATGTCAACGTTTACGGTATCGATATAACCGGGCGAAAGCAGGCTGAAGAGGACCTCAGAAAATACCGCGAGCATCTTGAAGAGCTTGTTCAGGAGCGTACCGAGGAACTAACGCGGGCAAATGAGAAGCTGCGCCGGGAAATAGAGCAGCGAAAAGGGCTGGAACGTGAAATCCTCAACATCAGCGAAGCCGAGCAAAGACGAATCGGGCAGGAGCTGCATGATAGTCTCGGCCAGCAGCTTACCGGCGTAGCTTTCATGACACGCGTTCTCGAGCAGAAGCTGACCAAAAAGTTATCCCCGGAAGCGGCCGATGTTACTGAGATTTTAAAACTGGTCAACCAGGCGGCGAACCAGGCAAGGGGACTGGCCAAGGGACTTCATCCGGTCGATTTGGACAGCGGAAGCCTGGTCAGCTCGATTCAGGAACTGGCCTCCAGCACCCAGCAGCTTTTCGGAATAAAGTGTAGTTTCCATTGTAACGAGAAAATTGACCTTAAGCAGGCTCAAACCGCGGTGCATTTGTATAGAATTGCGCAGGAGGCGGTGACAAATGCGATTAAACACGGCCGAACGAAGAAAATTCAGATCAGGCTTACTCGTGCCGATAATCGGGCGGTCCTCGTTATTGAGAACGACGGCAGGGATTTCCCCGCAGAATTTGAGAAAAGAGGTACAGGAATGGGCTTGCAGATTATGGACCATCGTGTAGACTTAATAGCCGGCGAGCTAACGGTTCGAAGGGGCCCCAAAGGCGGAACGATTATTACATGCTCCTTTCCTGTTGAACAGGCCGGCGGACGAAGTAAAATAAATAAAAATGGCGACTAATAAAGACACGGCAAAAACCGCAAAGCAAAAGACCAGAATCCTTGTGGTCGATGACCACCCCATCGTTCGCCAGGGACTGGCCCAGCTTATTAATGAGGAACCGGACCTCGAAGTCTGCTCGCAGGCCGAGGATGCGCCGGAGGCTATGGCAATTATCAAAAAGCAACAGCCGGATTTTGTCATCGTTGATATATCTCTCAAAGAAACCAGCGGCATGGAATTGATAAAGGATATCAAAGCCTCCTACCATGACCTGCCCATACTTGCACTTTCAATGCATGATGAATCACTTTATGCCGAGCGTTCCCTCCGGGCAGGGGCCAGGGGATATGTAATGAAATCAGAGGCAACGGGAAATGTCGTCGATGCAATTCGCAAGATACTAAACGGACGCATCTACGTCAGTGAGAACGTGGCCGGCAAGATGATGAACAAAATTGTCGGCGGCGGCCCGGATGTCGGCGCCTCGGCCATCGACCAATTAAGCGACCGCGAGCTCGAGGTTTTCTCACTCATCGGCCAGGGTTACAGCACACGCAAAATCGCCCAAAGACTGCATCTGAGCATAAAGACCATTGAAACGTATCGTGCACATATCAAGGACAAGCTCAACCTTGCCGACGCAACAGAACTGCTTCAGTATGCTATTCGCTGGTCCAGCAGCCAGGCTGAGCAGTAGGGCGGCAAACACGGGTAACTTCCGGATTATTCATCACCAAGCCAGTTAGCCCCGTACTTGACATCTACTTTCAGCGGGACATCCAGCTTAATCGCTTCGGTCATTGCCCTGCTTATCCAGTCGCTGTGTTTTTTGACCTGGCTGTCGGGTAGTTCGAATACGAGTTCGTCGTGGATTTGCAGGATGAGTTTGACGGGCAGTTTCTCTGTCTCGACTTTTCGCTGGATGTTTACCATCGCGACCTTGATTAAATCCGCGGCCGAGCCCTGTATGGTTGTGTTGACGGCCAGACGCTCTGCCTGGGAACGCTTCATCGAGTTTTTGCTTCTAAGGTTCAGTATCTTGCGCCTGCGGCCGAGTATTGTTTCCACGTAATCGTTTTTCCTCGCTTTATTGATTATACTCTGCATAAAATCTTTTATGGAGCTGTACCTGGCAAAGTAATCCTCGATAAATTTCTTTGCCTCAGCCTGACTTATACCAATAGTTCGACTCAGACCGAACGGCCCCTGACCGTATATGATTCCGAAGTTGACGGCCTTGCAGCGCTCTCTCATTTCGTCGGTCACTTCATCGATATCGACGTCGAAAATCTGCGAAGCGACAAAGCGATGTATATCTCTATCTTCTGCAAAGGCCTTGCGCAGAGCCTTGTCTTTGGAGAAGTGAGCGAGCAATCGCAGTTCAATTTGAGAATAATCGGCGCTGAGGATACAATCGCTTTTACTGCCGGGGACAAAAGCCGAGCGAATCTGCCGGCCTAAGTCCGTGCGGATGGGTATATTCTGCAGGTTCGGGCCGCTCGAACTGAGCCGCCCCGTGGCTGTGACCGTCTGATTAAACGAGGCGTGCACCCGTCCGGTGCGCGGATTTATCAGCGTGCCAAGTTTGTCGACGTAAGTGTTCTGCAGCTTGCTAATCTGGCGGTATTGCAGAACCAGCTCGACGATAGGATGCTGCTCGGATAGTTGTTCGAGCACCGCCGCGTCTGTACTGCGCCCGGATTTTCCGACGCGGACCGATCTCAAACCCAGCCTGTCAAAAAGAATCTCCGCCAGTTGCTTTGGTGAATCGACATTGAACACGGTCCCTGCCAGCTCGTAAATGCGCTCGGCTACAGATTTAATCTCACTCTCAAGCCGACCGCTCATTTTTCTCAGCACGTCGGTATCAATTGAAACGCCGTTGTATTCCATCCGGGCCAGTACGCTGACCAGCGGCATTTCGACTTCTTCGAACAATTTTTTCAGTGCCGGCTGGACATCCAGTCTTTCTTTCAGATACTCATAAAGCCGGAAAGTTATATCCGCGTCCTCAGCCGAATACTGACAGGCCGCCTCGGTATCGACCATATCGAAGGTCAACTGGTTCTTGCCCTTGCCGATGAGCGCCGATATGGGGACACACTGGTAATTAAGAAAATCCAGCGCCATACTATCGAGGCCGTGGCTCCTCCGCAGCGGGTCAAGACAATATGATGCGACCATCGTATCGAAATCCACCCCCTCAAGCGGTATACCCGCATTTTGCAGAACGAGCATATCGTACTTTATGTTCTGCCCGATTTTCCTGACGCTCGCATCGGCCAGTACGGGTCCGAGCTGTTTTTTAACCGATTTCGAATCGAGATGTTTCGTACCCAGAGGCGCTCTGACCGGCAGGTAGAAGGCCTCACCCGCCTGCCGGCAGAAGCTCAATCCAACCAAATCAGCTCGCATCGCGTCCACCGCGTCGGTTTCGGTGTCTATGGCGAATCGCCTGACTTTTTTCAGGTTGGTGAAAAACTTCTCGAATTTCTCCTGGGTGTCGATGAGATGATACTTCGCCTTTTCCGCTTTAACAGTTACCGGCTCACCGTCCGAGACAGGGACCGTCTTGATTCCGATTTCTGTTGGCTGCAGGTGCAGTTGTGTAATCAGTCTCGAAAAGCCAAGTTCCGTAAATATCTGCCCGAGCGCTTCCTTATCGAATTCTTTTACTGAGAATTTAGCGTAATCGATATCGACCGGCGTATTTCGGTCAATCAAAACCAGTTTCCTGCTCAGTTGTATTTGCTCTCGACTGGCCCGCAGGTTGTCGCCGCGTTTGCCTGTGATTTCGTCGGTGTGTTTATACAGGTTCTCAATCGAGCCGTACTCTTGAATCCACTGCAGGGCGGTCTTAGGCCCCACGTCAGCCACGCCGGGAATGTTGTCGCTTGTGTCACCCTGCAGTGCAAGAACATCCACAAACTGCTCGGGCGTAAGCTTCATCTGGGCCTGCATCTTTGCCGTGTCGAATACTTCAGACGTCTTCATATCATAGGTGCGGACGTGCTTGTCCAGCAACTGGAGCATGTCCTTGTCTTTCGAGCAGATATAGACGTCGATACCTTTTTTGGATGCCTTGCTCGAAAGTGTCCCGATGATATCATCCGCCTCATACCTGCTGCATCGCAGGACGGAGATGTTCATCGCGGCCAGTATTTGCTCGATTCTGCCGATTTGCACCGGCATATCGTCGGGCATAGGCGGGCGATGGGCCTTGTACTCTTTATACATATTCACCCGGAAGCTCGGCTCCTTGGAATCCATCGCGACGACGAGCATGTCGGGTTTAGCCTCATTTATAAGTTTTAAGATAGCGGTCATGAAAATATATGTCGCCTTGGTAGGCTCACCCGCAGGACTTGTGAAACTCTGCTGCCGGATAGGCGCATAGTAAGAAGCGTAAATATGCGCATGCCCGTCAACGATATATAGTGTCTTTGCCATTTGGTATGACTCTATTCGCAACAAGTGCGATTGTCAAGTCGGTGAAACCAGGTCGGCGTATAAACAGCCCGAACGGGCTTTTCTTGACAGGTGCGCCGATTCAACTTAGTATATCCGGTTCGAGTTCACGAAAGGAAATTGATGTCTGAAGCCAAAAAGAATTACCGCGATTCGCTGAACCTGCCCAGCACCTCGTTTGCTATGAAGGCAAACCTCACTCAGCGAGAACCCCAGCAGCGAAAAGCATGGGCAAAACAGAATATATATGAAAAAATCAGAGACGCCCGCAAAGACACCCCGACGTATATCCTGCACGACGGCCCGCCGTACGCCAACGGCGATATTCACATGGGCCACGTCATAAACAAAGTGCTCAAAGACTTTGTCGTTCGCTACAAGACAATGACGGGCTTCAATTCGCCTTACGTACCCGGCTGGGACTGTCACGGCCTGCCCATCGAGGCCAAGGTAATGACCGAGCTGGGCGACCAGGCCCGCAATCTGTCAAAGCCCGAGATTCGTAAGCGCTGCATGAAATACGCCTCGAAGTTTGTCAGGATACAGAGTCAGCAGTTCCAGCAACTGGGCATCTTCGGCGATTTTGACAATCCCTATCTGACCTTCAAACCTCAATATGAAGCCGGTATCCTCGAAGTCTTTGCCGAGCTTGTAGCCAAAGGCCTTGTCTATAAACAACTCAAGCCCATTCACTGGTCTGTCGGCTGCGAAACCGCCCTTGCCGAAGCAGAGCTCGAATACAAGGATATATCTTCACCGAGTATTTTTGTTAATTTTCCCCTCGATGATAAAGCCATAAAAAGACTTGTGGGATTGCGTTTTGTTAAGCCCGAAGAACAATACGTTAATCTTATGATTTGGACAACTACCCCTTGGACATTGGCGGCGAATCTTGCAGTAGCTGTCAACCCTAACATAGAGTATGTTGTTTTGAGATATAAGAAAAACGATGAAGATTATGTTTCGCTCGTTGCTGCAGAAAGAGTTCAGGCAGTAAAGGATGCTGGTGGCATTAAAGAAGGTGAATACAGTGTTAGTAAACCTGTTCAAGGGAAGTATCTTGAGGGTCTCAGGTATATTCATCCATTTATAGATAATCCGACGGATAAAGACGCGCATAAAGTCATTCTGGCTGATTATGTTACTACTGAAGATGGTACTGGGCTGGTACATATCGCACCCGGTCACGGCCTTGAAGATTACATCTCCGGTCAGAATAACGGCCTTGCGGTCTATTCACCTGTCAAAGACAATGGCTGCTATGATGATACCGTACCGGATTGGCTGGTGGGCAAGAACGTTCTCGACGAAGTTGACGAGGAAGTTATTGCACATCTCAGACAAAAGGGCGTGCTCTTTGCTCGCAAGGACCTGGTGCACAGTTACCCGCACTGCTGGCGAAGCAAAATGCCCGTAATCTTCCGCGCAACCGAGCAGTGGTTCATCAGCGTCGATAAGGAGCTGCCCGGCGTTGGTAAGAGTCTGCGAGACCTGTCGCTCGAACGCATAAAACACGTTACGTGGATACCGGCCTGGGGCCGGAAGAGAATCGAAGGTATGCTCGAATCGCGTCCCGACTGGTGTATCAGCAGACAGCGAAGCTGGGGCCTGCCCATACCGGTATTCACCGACTCGCAGGGCAATAGTCTCCTTACAAAAGAATCCGTGTTATCTGTGGCAAAACACATAGGCAAAAAAGGCTCCGATAGCTGGTTCACCGATTCGCCTCGCGAAATACTCGGCGAAGATTTCAAATTGCCCGAAGGCTTCACCTGGGACGACCTGCAGAAAGAGGAGAACATCTTCGACGTATGGTTCGAGTCCGGCTGTAGCTGGTACAGCGTCGCATACAAAAACGGCTGGGCTATACCCGTCGATTTGTATCTCGAAGGCTCGGACCAGCATCGCGGCTGGTTCCAGTTATC
>CAZFHM010000085.1:0-9790 GCA_964518825.1 uncultured Pirellulales bacterium | reverse complement strand
TAATCGATTAACTGTCCCGCCGCCCTGCCGTTATTGCACAACACGTTATATCCTTCTGCTCCCATCGCCGAAACAACTGCTTTAGCAAGCCTTCCCAGCCGCGAACATAACTGCCCTAAAAGTTCAGCGGGACAATCATCGAGCCGTTCGTATTTCTTTTTCGGAATAACCAGCGTATGCCCATCACTTATCGGGTTAATATCAAGAAATGCCAGGACCACATCATCTTCATAAATCTTTTGCGACGGTATCTTACCAGCCACAATCTTTGAAAAAATGCAGTCTTGCTCACTCATAAAAACTTATTGCTCTTTATTTTCTTCCTGCTGAGCCGACTCTTCAGCTCCTGCCGGCTGTCCCTCTGTGTTTTCTTCTTCAACGGCTGTAGCTGCTGCTTTTTCTTTCTTCACCACTTTTGCCGCATCGCTTTTAATCGTCTCGACACTCTTTGCAAAAGCCGACGCTCTTCGCGCACGCTTATTTGATTTTTTCTTAGTCTTTTCTTCCTCGCCTTTTTCTTCGCCGACCAACTGCAGCAATACAACCTGCCCGTTGTCACCAAGTCTGTTCATTGCCAGTTTAACAATTCGCGTGTACCCGCCGGGCCTTTCCAGATATCTCGGTGCAATCTCGCTGAACAGCTTACCTACAACCGTCCCCTTCCTGACCGGCTCGCCTTCTTCATCCGTTATAATATCCCTGTTGCCGAGCAGTGAAATGGCTCTGCGTCTCGCGGACAGGTCGCCTTTCTTGGCCAGGGTTATAAGCCTTTCTGCAAATTTTCTGGCTTCCTTGGCTTTTTCCAGAGTCGTTGAAACGCGTTCATGTTCAAACAGCGATGCAACCAGGTTCCGCTGCATAGCCAACCTGTGCTCACTGTCCCTGCCTAATTTACGCCCTGCTACTCTATGACGCATACGACTTATTTCCCGTAATACAACTATATTTCAAAGCATCTACCCAAACACCGGGCTTACTCACCACCGACACCGGTCATTCCCAGCGACAAGCCCATATCCGCCAATTTGCGTTTCACCTCTCTCAGGCTCGTTTTGCCAAAGCTGCGAATCTTGAGCAAATCCGCCTCGGCCATTTTCACCAGCTGCCCAACCGTCTCCATCTTCACCGATTCCAGACAATTGTTGGCGCGAACTGAAAGCTCAAGTTCACTGATTGGAGTATTCAGCTTAACCGCCAGCTCTTCGTCAACCTCTTCCTGCTCGGCCGCTTCTTCAATCACCTCATCCGCTACCTTCTCTTCGCCAATCTCGCTGTACTGGACGAACGGATTGATGCACTTCCGTAATATCTTACCGGCTTCGACCACAGCCATCTCCGGGCTGACCGTCCCGTTAGTCCAGATTTCAAGAATCAGCTTGTCGTAGTTAGTTCGCTGTCCAACGCGCGTATCCTCGGTGCTGTACCGCACCCTGGTCACCGGTGAATAAGAAGCATCCAGAATTATCCTGCCGATTTCCTGGTCGAATCTGTCGGCCGCGGCGATACGCTCCGAAGCCGGAACATACCCTCGACCATTCTCAACCACCATCTCTATCTGGAACTCGATATCTTCGGTCAGGGTTGCAACAACTTTCTCCTTATCGACCACCTCAATCGACGGGTCGGCTATAATGTCACCGCTCGTCACCACACCTGCCTTATTAGCCGACACCTTCATGGTCTTCGGGTCTTCGCCGGTCAAACGCACGACAAGACTTTTGACGTTAAGAACTATATCCGTCACATCCTCCATAACACCCTTTATCGAGGTAAACTCATGGTCAACACCGGCTATTTTGATAGATGTTACGGCACTGCCTTCCAGCGAAGAAAGCAGCACACGTCGCAGGCTGTTGCCTATCGTTGTGCCGAAGCCCCGCTCGAAGGGTTCGATATAGAACTTGCCATATTTGCTGGTCGATACCAACGAATCTCGCTCTAAGCGAGTCGGTAATTCCAAACCACGCCACCTAATTCGCATATAGGCCTCCCGTGACTAATCTTTTCCTGGCCGTTCAAAAATTCAACAAGACAGCCACAATAGCTTCTTAAAACAACTACCTTGAGCAGACTTCAACAACAAGCTGCTCCTCAATGGGTATCTGTACGTCATCGCGACTCGGAAGAGCCACGACCGTCGCCTCGGGCTTGTCCTGGTCAAGCTGAAGCCATCCCTGTGCAGCAAAATTCGGATTCGTCTCCAATTGCTGTTTAATTCTCTTGGCGCTGCGACCCGACGGCTTAACAGTAATTTTATCTCCGACGTTTATCGTATAATCGCTTATGTCAACCTTACGCCCATTGACGCGCACATGACCGTGTGATATTAGCTGCCTCGCAGCCTTCCGCGAGGGCGCAAAATTCAGCTTATAAACAACGTTATCCAGACGCCTTTCCAGAAGCTGAAGCAGTGCCTCCCCCGTATGACCTTTCACTCGCTCCGCCTCGTGGAAATAACGCATAAACTGCCTGTCCAGCAGCCCGTAGTACCTCTTTATTTTTTGTTTCTCACGCAGCCGAACCGCGTACTCACTTTGCCTGCCACGACGCCAGCCGTGCATACCGGGCGCCAGGTTGCGGGTCTTCTTCTCAATCGGACACTTCGCCGTCTCGCATCGAAAACCCTTGAGCATCAGCTTCACACCCTCGCGGCGGCAATGCTTACAGGATGAACCAAGATAACGTCCCATCAGTCTTTCGTATCTCCAATAACGTTTTTATACCCGTCTTCGTTTTCGCGGCCGACAGCCGTTATGCGGCAGCGGCGTCACATCTTCAATAGACGATATTCGCAGACCTGCTCCCTGCAACGCCGAAATCGCCGACTCACGACCGGAGCCTGGCCCCTTTACTCTGATTTCAACCTCGCGAACACCGTTTCGCATCGCCGCAGTGGCGCATCGCTGGGCCGCCTGCTGGGCCGCAAACGGCGTACTCTTGCGAGAGCCCTTGAATCCCACACAGCCGGCGCTCGATGTACAGATAGTCTCCCCTTCGGGGTCCGTGATTGTAATCAGCGTATTGTTGAACGTCGCCTTTATATGGACTATTGCCCTGACGATATTCTTTTTTGTTTTGCGTTTAGTGCTCTTCGCCATTCCTGTTGAAATCCTCTAATACTTAATTTCTTCAAAACCTTTCTTAGCGCCGGCCCTTAACGCATTTCCTTAACGCCCTTCTTGCCCGCAACAGTCTTTCTCGGCCCCTTGCGCGTCCGCGCATTGCTCTGCGTCTGCTGTCCACGGACCGGCAGACCCTTGCGATGACGAATGCCGCGGTAACAGCCTATGTCCCGCAGACGTGAGATATTCTGGCTTATCTGCCGCTTAAGCTGACCGCCTATGACATAACTGCGGTCTATCACCTGCGTTATCCGGCTCAGCTCATCCTCCGTCAGCTTGTTCGCCTTGACCGTCTTCTCGACGCGGGCTTCTTCAAGAATCTTCTCCGACGTATGCTTACCAATACCGTGGACATACGTCAGCGAAATCCATATCGATTTATCATTCGGAATATCAACACCGACTATACGAGGCATATCTGCTCCTTTTCAAATCAGCCCTGCCGCTGCTTATGCCTTGGATTAGTGCAAATCACGCGGACAATCCGCTTACGCCGGACTATCCTGCAATTCTCGCATATTCGTTTAACTGAACTTCTGACTTTCATTACCTTGTCCCAATCAATGCCTCAAAACAATCCTGCCGCGATTCAGGTCATACGGACTCATCTCTACCGTCACCTTGTCGCCGGGCAATATCCTGATAAAGTGCATCCTCATCTTGCCCGAAACGTGGGCAAGAACCTTGTGCCCGCTTTCAAGTTCCACGTTGAACATCGCATTCGGCAACGCCTCAAGTACCGTCGCCTGAACCTTTATAGCGTCACTCTTAGGCATAACTTCTTTTCAGGCCGTCATTACCTCACAACCATTTTCTGTTATCGCTATCGTATGCTCAAAATGAGCCGAATATTTGCCGTCTTTCGTCACCACCGTCCAGCCGTTCTTCAACGTCTGGACATCTTTGCCGCCGGCGTTAATCATCGGTTCGACCGCAAGTACCATCCCTTCGGCCAGCAGGATATCATCCCTAATCAGTTCTTTACTGACAAAGTTAGGTACCTTCGGTTCTTCGTGCATCTCACGACCGATACCGTGACCCACGAAGTCGCGCACCACCGAAAACCCGGCGCCTTCGGCATACTTCTGCATCCTTGCCGCAATGCTGCTCCACCTGACACCAGGCCGCATATGTTCTACGGCTATCTCAAGAACATGCCTGGTCGCATCGACCAGCCGCCGATTTTGCGACGATATATCGCCTATACCGACCGTAATCGCCGCGTCACCACAGTACCCGTTAAGCCGAACTCCGAAGTCGATACTAAGAATGTCCGAATCCTTCAGTACAACACCGACCGATGGAATACCATGCACAACTTCATCATTCACCGACGCACAAATAGCTCCGGAAAAAGGCTCGCGTGCACCGGGATTACGTACGCCCACAAACAAAGCCTCGGCTTTTGCATCAGCCGTTATCTTCCGGGCAACTACATCCAGCGCCGCCGTGCTCACGCCAGGCCTGGCAATCTCCTGCAGTTTTGAAAGAACTTTAGCTACTACAACGCCTGCCTTGTGAATCAATTCAATTTCTCTTTGACTTCGAAGCGTTATTGCCATCGATCCACAATCACCATTTACTTGCCGGCAAGGGCGTCCAGCATCTCAAATAACTTTGCACCCACTTCATCGACGCCGTTTCCGGCATCGAGTTCAAGAACGCAGCCATTTCGTTTATAATATGCGACAACCGGCTCGGTCTGTTCATAATAAGTCTCGAGCCGTTTCTTAACCACCTCGGGTTTATCATCAGGCCGCTGAATCAGCTCGGCCCCGTCATTATCACACTTGCCTTCAACTTTAGGCTTCAGGTTCTTAACATGATACACGGCACCGCACTTCGGGCAGCTTCTTCTGCCCGTCATACGCTCCATGATGATTTGCTCATCTACCTCAAGGCTAACGACAGCATCAATTCCCTTGCCGTCCGACGCCAGGGACTCATCCAGCTCCTGTGCCTGGTTCACCGTTCGCGGAAAACCATCGAGCACATAACCTTCCTTCGGGGCCTTTGCAATCGCACCTGCCATCATTTTCACAATCAGCTCGTCCGGCACCAGCCCGCCCGAATCCATATAGCTCTGCGCTTTTGCGCCAAGCTCGGTCCTTTCGGCCCTTTCCCTGCGCAGGATATCTCCGCTGGAAAGGTGCTGCACGCCGTATTTTTCAACTATACGCTTACACTGCGTGCCTTTACCTGCTCCCGGCGCTCCCAAAAGTACTACTCTCATCCGTAAGCCCCCTTGATTCGACCGCTCGAGCTGAATCCCTCGTAACTTCGCATCAGAAGGTTAGCTTCTATCTTCTGCACCAGGTCCAGCGAAACGCTGACCACAATCAACAATCCCGTACCACCGAGGAAGCTGGCTACCAGCCAGTCAATTTTCAAAAGAACCATAATCAGAGTCGGAACAATCGCAATGATAGCCAAAAACGTAGCGCCGAAATATGTTATGCGCGTCATCACCGTCTCCAGATACTCAGCGGTCCTCCGCCCCGGCCGCAGGCCCGGAATGAAGCTGCCCGCATCACGCAGGTTCTTGGCCATTTCCTTAGGCTGAAACTGGACCGTCGTCCAGAAATATGCAAACAGGAAAATTAAAACCATATACATCACGTTATATGTATATGCCCCTCCCGGCTTGACGGCATCTTCCACGGTTGCAAAAAATCCTGATTCTCTCAGTGCCGGTATCCTGCCAAGCTGCTGAACAAGTAATGCCGGAAACATCATAAAAGCCGATGCAAAAATAATCGGCATAACGCCGCCATGGTTCACTCGCAAAGGCAGATAGTGTCTCTGACCGCCGTATACCCTTCTGCCTCGCATCTGCTTGGCCTGCTGAATCGGAATCCGCCGCTGTCCCTGCGTAATAAGTATCGCACCGGCAACAACAGAGATAAACGCCAGCACCAAAAACAGAAGCTGGGCAGGTCCAATCGAACCCGGCGAACCGGAAACCGTAAATTCCACCTTCTCCAGCAACTGCCGAACCGCCCACGGCATCCTCGAAATGATACCCGCCATGATAATCAGGCTGATACCGTTGCCGATTCCGTATTCGTCTATCTGTTCACCAAGCCACATCAAAAATATCGTCCCTGCGGTCATGCCAAGCGTACCGAATATAAGCGCCCGCGTACCCATACCCGCATAGACGTACTTAGTTGCACCGAACATACGCATAAACATCACCGATTGCACAATACATATCAGCACAGTCAGGTACCGTGTATATTCCTGAATCTTCTTATGTCCCGTCTGCCCTTCCTGTCGTAGCTTTCGCAACGCCGGCACAACTTCACCCAGCAGCATCAGGATAATCGACGCCGTGATATACGGCATTATTCCCAAACCGAACAAACTGCTTTTACTGAGACTGCCGCCTGTAAACATCTGCATCATATCAGCGGCCCGGTTCAGCGGTGAATCCGTATCCCGGCTGCCGAGGTCCGCGCGAATCGCAGCCTGGTCAAAACACGGGTTCGGTATGTGAAACCCTATCCGGTAAATCAGCAGCAACGCAATAGTAAACAATATCTTGTTGCGCAAATCCGGAATCTTGAATATATTTATTACAGTCCTGAGCATTTATATTTCCCGGTCAGCTTTTTTTTATCCCGCCAAAACCTTCACCGCCCCGCCAAGTGAAACTATTTTCTGCTCGGCGCTTTTACTGAACTTATGGGCGTTAACTTCGAGTTTCTTTGTCAGCTCACCGTCGCCGAGAATCTTCACCTTGTGTCGTAAGCCGTCAATCAGACCGGCCTGTGAAAGCTGCTCCAAACCCACCACCGCGCCTTCATCGAACCTCTCGAGCTGTGAAACATTGACTATCTCATATCGCCGTTCGAATTTCGCATTACTGAATCCGCGCTTCGGAATACGGCGGAACAGCGGCATCTGGCCGCCTTCCTTCAGTGACAACCTCGGCGCGCCGGGCCTGCTGAGCTGGCCTTTATGGCCCTTGCCGCTCGTCTTGCCGTGCCCGCTGCCGACCCCTCTGCCGACACGCTTGCGGCCCTTTTTCCTGCCGACCATCGAAGTTATCTCATGATTCAACATTTATGCCATCACCACCTTTTTATAGGTTCAACTTCAACACCGCGAAGTGATTCAATCATATTTTTATCACGCAGGCTCAGAAGGCACTTCAGAGTAGCCTTGACCACGTTCTTCGCCGAGGTACTGCCGTAAACTTTCGTAAGAACGTCCTGCACCCCGGCGTATTCCAGGACCGCCCGTGCGCTCGAACCGGCGATTACACCCGTACCAGGATTAGCCGGAACCAGCGTTATCTTCGTCGCACGGTACTTACCTGTAATCTGGTGCGGAATCGTCCTGCCGACCAGCGGAACCTTATGCAGCGACTTCTTCGCATCTTTCACAGCCTTTTCCACCGACAGCGGAACTTCGTTCGCCTTGCCGTATCCTATCCCGACCGTACCATTCCTGTCGCCAACTACGACCAGCGCCGCGAAACTGAATCTGCGCCCGCCTTTGACAACCTTCGAACAGCGAAAGATTTTCACCACCGTATCTTCCAGCGGCTGTTCTTCCTGAGCTGCTATAGTTACCGGTTCAAGAGCCAATTTTCGTCTCCAATCTATCCGTCAACCTAAAAAACCAGACCAGCCTTGCGTGCCGCCTCAGCCAGTGCCATGGTCCTGCCGTGATATTTATACGGTCCCCTGTCGAGGCACACACACTTAATACCGACATTCAGCGCCGCCTTGGCCACCGCCTCACCGACAATCGCCGCCGCCGCCTTGTTGCCGCCCTTTTGTATCTGCCCGCGAAGACTTTTACTATTCGTACTCACTGACGCCAGCGTCGCCCCCGCCACATCGTCAATCACCTGCACGTAAATGTGCCGGTGCGAACGAAACACGCTCAGACGAGGCCGCTCCGCCGTTCCCTGCACTTTCTTGCGCACATGATATTTTCGCCTCTGCGCCGTCTTCTTTTTTATTCCGGTTTTCATAACTGCTCAATCCACCTTACGCCGCACCCGACGCAAATGCCTTGCCGACCTTCCGCTTAATGTACTGACCGGCGTAACGAATACCTTTGCCCTTGTAAGGCTCCGGAGGCCTGATATTGTATATCTCCGCCGCGAACTGGCCCAGCAGACACTTATCAATACTCGAAAGCGTAAACGCCGCAGGCACATCATTACCCCTGGCGGCCTTGACTTCAATATTCACCTTAACACCCTGCGGAATCTTGCGCTCTATGGGATTACAGAAACCGACCTGAAACACGAGTTTGCCGCCCTGCTCATTCACACTGAAGCCCGTACCGTAAATCTCCATCTTCTTTTCAAAACCTTTGCTCACTCCCAGCACCATATTTGCAATCAGCGCTCGTGTCGTCCCGTGCATCTGCCTGGCCTGCCGGTGGTCCGTTTTTTCGTTAATGACATTAACTTCTTTCGCCGACTCATCGACATCAACCCTGATTTGAGGGGGCACTTCAAGCTCACTCGTACCCAGCTTGCCCGTCACCTTCACATGACCGGTTTTAGCTTCGACCTTGACCCCGTCCGGTATCGAAACAGGTTTTTTACCAATACGACTCATCTTAGCTCACCGTACAAAGAATTTCACCGCCGACCGTCTCCTGCCGGCATTTCCTGTCACTCATAACGCCCTTACTCGTCGAGACCACTGCGATACCCATACCGTTAAGCACGTGCGGCAGCTCACTCGCCGCCGAATAAACCCTTCTGCCCGGTTTACTCACCCTGTCAATCCGGCGGATGATTGCCGTACCGTTTACATCATATTTCAACTGCACCTTCAGGATACCGCTCTTTGCGTCGTCAATCCTGTCATAGCCCTCAATAAATCCTTCATCCTTCAGGACCGCCGCGACGCCCTCGCATATCTTCGAAGCTCGTACATTCACCTGGTCTTTGCCTATCCTCGCCGCATTGCGGATTCGAGTCAGCATATCTGCTATCGGGTCACTCAGACTCATTTATCACTCCAGCTCAAACTCGCCGTCATAAATTACCAGCTTGCCTTTCTTACACCCGGAATCTTGCCTTCATTCGCCAGAGTCCTGAAGCAAATCCGGCACAGTTTAAACTTGCGATAGACCGCCTTGCTTCTGCCGCACAGCTCGCATCGAGTATATCCTCTGACGCGAAATTTCGGTTTCATCTTTACCTTGTTTTCCAGTGCTTTTGTTGACATCCACTGCACTCCAGACTCTTGGCCGTTTTCTACTGCCTGAACGGCATACCGAAACAGCTCAACAGCTTCTTGGCTTCCTCATTGGTCTTTGCCGTAGTTACAAACGTTATATTCATACCCTGCGTAAACTCTATCTTCGCAGGGTCGACTTCCGGAAATACACTCTGCTCGTTAACGCCCATCGAATAATTGCCCCGACCGTCAAAACCCTTCGGATTAAGCCCGCGAAAGTCTCTCACGCGGGGTATCGCAAGGCTTACCAGCCGGTCCATAAATTCGTACATCCTGACACCGCGAAGCGTCACCTTAAGACCCGTTTCGTTTCCTGCACGCACCTTAAAGTTCGACACGCTCTTTTTCGCCTTGCATACCACCGGCATCTGCCCGGCTATCATCGTTAAATCCTTCTTCGCCGCCTCCATGAACTTCTTAATATCAACTCAATCCCTCTCTTTTGTCATCGTA
>CAZFHM010000084.1:0-9792 GCA_964518825.1 uncultured Pirellulales bacterium | reverse complement strand
CCACTACAGCGACCTGAGCAGCGCAGACGGCTGGGCCGGAATTACTGTTGCCGACAGCGATAGTTACGTTTCAATCTCAGCCGGCTCCGACAACGACGGTTCCTACTTCTATTACGAAGCCCTTGTTGATGGCAACGTGGTAAGTGAGCAGGAGTCCAGAAGTGTTGATGACGGGACGCTGTATGTCTCGTACGACGCTGCTTTGAACGAGGTGTACCTGAGCCGCGTCGACTACGGAAGCACAAATGCCTATACATGGAGTACGATACCCAGTCCGTTACAGGGCCAGTGGACTGACGCCTCGGTCAAGGTTGCTGTCGGCGGAGGCTGCAGCGTTGCCCTTGCCTCAGGCGAGGCTTATCTTGACAATCTGATAATAAGCGACGCGAAGCTGTTAGGCTGGCCTCCGGTGACGGACCTTAACGGTGACGACTATATTGATTTGGCCGACCTGGGTATAATTGCTTACAACTGGCTTGAGCCCGATGTCGGCATTGAGGGCGGCGATATCAATGACAACGGCATTGGCGATGGTACTGTAAACCTCCGGGATTTTGCTGAACTCGGCTTAGCGTGGTAAGTTAAGTTCAGCGTATGACCGGAGGCGGGACTATTTATGAAAAAATCGGTCCGCATGAATCCCGCGGACCGATTTTTTTACTACAATGTCTGGATAATAGTGGTCTATCTGGTGCCCTGTCTCTAAACAATTGATGGATATAGTTTCTTCAGTTTTATCCTGGCCTCTTCAGTAGTAAAGCGCCGATCTACTTTGTTGTCTTGCATATTACGTCTTTTGAGCCAAGCCTTACACTGTTCATTCAGATTTCCAATATCTTCCATACGATGACCAAGGCACTGCCGAGACAAAACACTTAACACATTTTGCCCAATCCTGTTTCGTTCGCCGCCGTGTTACCTGCAATTGTCTTTTGCCATAACAGCCTACTTGTCAAAATACCGTTTTTAGATATATCGACAGAAAAGGCCATATAACATCATTCTATATGCGACAAAGCACTACATACTTTTTGCGATTTTACACAATAGTTAGTCTTTGGGTTGTAGGTTGGTTGTACGCATTACCATTACCTTTTTCAGCTCCAAAGTCAGCAGGAAATAGACATAAAAAAGTTTTAATTTTCAAGATAAGCTTTATACTATTGGAAATGAGGCTAATCAGTGTGACTGAGTAGGTACAAGTGGGAAATCTCAGTTTCTTCAATTTTGGTTGCATTTTATTAACGTAAAGGTATGCGGCAGGAATTGATTGAAAAAAAGCCTTTAGTTTACTGGAGTTAAATATGAGATTGTGTAAAGAGTCTGTCCTTGCGGCTATTGCCGTTGTTCTGTTGTTTTCCATTTCAGTTACGGCGCAGAACAGCGATGTAAACGGAACTGTGATATCCGCTGCAGATACCGCTGCAGATCCTACGACGAAATCGGATTACGGTTTGCCGTGGGGGCTGGAGAAGCTTCCGGATATTCGCAAACAGGTAGCCGATATGGAGATTGCGGATAAGGAAGCCAAAACAAAGCTGCTGGAGATTTATGACAAGGCGATCGGCCAGTGGAAACAGTTGCAGGTTACAAAGGAAGAAACCGCGGGTTTTTTAAGCCGGCTCAAGAATATTCCCGCCGACCTTACCAGGATAAAAGAGCAGTTGGCAAAAACTGTCAATGAAGTTTTTTCTGAAAATACCGAGGATATGTCGCTATCCGATGTGCAGAAGGAAGTGACGGGGGCTCAGGCTTCGTACGAAGAGGCAAAAAAGAATTATACCACCCTTGAAAACGAGCCTAAGCGTCGGGCTGAAAGACGTGTTAATATTCCGGTCGAGTCGGCTGCGGCCCGCGAGCAGTTGACTGGGATGAAGGAAAAACTGCCTGCGGCTTCTGCGGATGTTAATATCGCCGATATGATTTTTGCCGGCAGGGTTTTGCAGGTCGCACAGATTGTGGTGATGGAAGCCAAGGTTGAAAACCTGGCCGAGGAATCGAAACTTTATGACGCGGCGGGAGATCTACTTACAGCAAGGCGAGAGCTTGCTTCTCGAATTGTCGTTCAGGCTGAGAAGCGGCAAAAGTATTGGCAGGAGCAGCTTTTAGCTGCTCAAAGGCGGGAAGCGGAGAAGCTTAAGGAAAAGGCCAAGGAAACAGTCAAGCAGACCAAGTATGCTCATCCGGTGATACAGAAGCTTGCCCAGGAAAACGCCGAACTTGTAAACATTCAGGCCGAGTTGATCAGACAGATGGAGCAGACCAACCAGTATTACAAAAACATCGAAGACGAACTTGCTGAACTGCATACCAAATTTACCGACTTGAAAAAAGAGATCGACGCGGCAGGTGAAATTACCAGTGTTATGGGTGTTTTGCTTCTTTCCGAGCGTGAAAAGCTACAGGATACAGGACAGAATCGAGAGCGAATCAAGGCTCGCCTTGCAAAGATATCTTCAGCGAAGCTGAACTGGAGCAAATACGACAAGCAGTGGTCTGGCATGGTGGACGTGGAAGCTGTGGCGAAGTTAAGGCTTCAGGAAGAGCAGCTTACAGAGCGAGATGCCGGGTTCGATGAGATTTTTAAAGAGGCTGTTAGACTGCTGGAGGACCGTCGTAAGGATATCAAGAAGATATCGGATTATTACGAGGATTTATCGACGGTTCTGGCCAAGCTGGATATTCGAGAGCGAAAACTTGTCTCGACGGTGTCGGAGTATAGAGCATTTATCGATGCAAATATATTATGGACTCGAAGCAGCACTTCAATCAGCCTGGCCGATGTACGTTTGATAGGTCCTGCAATAGGTTGGTTCGTAAATCCCGGGCAATGGATAGAACTGTGGCGTTATCTGTGGAGTGATTTGCGGAATCATATTCCGATTTATATTCTTGCATTTGTTCTTGTGGTTGTGTTGTGGCTGTATCGTTTAAATATGACAAATCGCCTCAACAACATTGCGAAAATTTCGGGTCATAGGTACTCGGACAAATACATGTATACTTTAAAGGCGATACTTTTTTCGATAATAATTATTGTTCCATTGCCGCTGCTTACAGGCTTTATTTCATGGCGGCTTCTTCAGTCGCCGCCGAATTTAACTTATGTACATATTATCGGCCGGGCGTTGAAAAGCGTGACAGTTCTGGCTGTACTGTTTATGACGTTCATACGATTTTGTCGGAAGAACGGCTTGTCGGATCACTTTCATTTGCGACGAGAGAGTATGGACGTTCTTGCGCGTTATCTTCAGTTGACTTTTTTGATTCTTATTTTTGTTGTATTTTTACGGAGTGTCTTCTGTGATTCGGCCGTTGAGGATGTTTACAGAACTTCTCTGGGCAGGATCGGTTTTGTTGTGGAGATGATTGTCGTTTCGCTTTTCTTTCTGATATCTTTTCGTCCTTCCGGTGCTGCAGTCGGTCTTCTTCTGGCTGAAAGAAAAGATAGTTGGCTAAGCAGGATACGTTACATTTGGTATGGGGCATTAGTCATTTTGCCTTTTGTTTTTGCGGTGCTTCACCTTTTAGGTTATGACTATACGGCAGGGGAGTTGTATTATAAGTTTGTGGCTACAATCCTGTTGTTTTTTGCGATAATGTTCTGTAAAGGCATGCTGACGCGGTGGCTGACATTGGTGCAGGCGCGATTGGTATTGAGGCAAAAAGCGAATAAAAAGAGCGAAGAACACGCCCGTGCCCTCGATGCCGATTCAAAGAATGATAATCAGGAAAGCTCACAGGTTCAGAGCGAGTCGGTGGAGGACAGTGAGCAATTAGTAGTTGATATTTCCCAGCGAACTCTAAGTCTGATCAGGTCGGTTTCAATACTGGCGGTTTTTCTGGGCATCTGGCTGATCTGGAAAAATGTACTACCGGCTCTCAGTGGTCTGGAGAACATCAGGGTGTGGGATACTACCGATGCACAGGGAGCGACTGTTATTATAAGTCTGGGCAATATTATCAAGGCGGTGTTGATATTTATTATGACGGTGGTGGCGGCACGTAACGCCCCGAGGCTTATGGAAATCCTGATACTTCAGCGGCTTCCGTTCGATCAGGCTGTACGTTTTGCGATTACATGCCTTTCAAGGTATACACTTGTTGTTGTTGGAGTCGTGATGACTTTCGTACAGATAGGAATCGGATGGGCTAAAGTGCAGTGGCTTGTCGCGGCGATGACGGTGGGTCTGGGATTTGGTTTGCAGGAGATTTTCGCTAACTTCGTATCGGGTTTGATTATCCTGTTCGAGCAGCCGATCCGGGTCGGGGACGCTGTGACAGTGGGAGATGTCAGCGGAATTGTGACGAATATAAAGATACGGGCTACGACAATACGGAAATGGGACCAGAAGGAATTGATCGTACCCAACAGGGAGTTCATTTCCGGAAGGCTGCTTAACTGGTCACTTTCGGACAGGACCCTGCGGATGAAATTTTCGGTAGGGGTTGCGTACGGCTCGGATATAAAGAAAACCGAAGAAACGCTGTATCGAGTCGCCCGTAATCAGGAAGGAGTAATCCGGGACAATCCGGCTCCCATAGTGCTCTTCAGGTCGTTCGGTGAGAGCAGCCTTGAGTTTGAGCTTCGCGTTTATATCCCCCATATGGATAACTATCTGAAAATCTGGCATGAAATCAACTGTAACATCGACAGTGAATTTCGAAAGGAAGGTATCGAAATCGCATTTCCACAGATGGATCTTCATATACGTTCGGTGAAAGTGCCTTTTCCTGTTCAGATGGATTCGAGGCGGGATCCAACGGAAGAATCTCAAGGCTGAGATTAAACTGTAATAGTCACTACTTAACCTGACAAACAATATCTTCTGTCTGTTCCTGTGCCTGTAAGGTATTGTTCAGCGTTTTTTCGAGCAGCTTGCCTTGCGAGGGGGGCGCAGAGTCCATGTGTTTTGCCAAAGTAACACCTTGTCCGTCGACCCCCACCATCCACTTCGTGCCTTTGCCCCTTTTGGTAGTGCCGACGCATTGGCATAGCAGCAGCATTTACTCAGCAGAGACTTTAATTTCGTCAATGTAGACCTTATCATTGTTAGCACTGGCGTCACACTGGAACCTGATTTTCATGTCGGTCGGGAAAGTATAGTCCGGTTCATATATAAACACTGTTTTCTGATAAAACTGGCCGTTTACGAAATCAGTTCCACTGGTATAGCGGGCCACTGTATGCCAGGTCGAGCCGTCATAATATTCCAGCCAGAAATCTTCTCCTGACTCCATACTCGCGGCATAGAACCAGAAGTCGACCTTTATCTGGGTATAACCGGGCGTATCAACATCTATTCCGTCAATGTAATAGAACGAAGAGCGTGTGTCGCTGTTATCCCGAATCATGGCCGCACAGTTTCCCTGATGGGCGAATTTACCACGTTTATAATAAACGCAGTCGTTGCCCCCGCCTTGATAATTACCCCAGCCGCCCTCGAAATCATCAAAGGTCAAGGTGACAGAATTAGTCGCCACTACCGGATTTACCTTAGAATACATAACTACTGACGTTCCGCCAGCTGGAGTCTGGCTGATTATGGTCCCCGATGGTATTATGCTACTGTATTGTACAGTTGTAGTGCCGACAATAAGACCCACGGAAGTAATAGCTGATTCGGCAGCAGCTTGAGCCATGCCAACAACATTCGGCACTTCCACCTCGGCAAGCCAACCAGCTGAGACTTTAACTTCGTCAATGTAGACCTTATCATTGTTATTACTGGCGTCACACTGGAACCTGATTTTCATGTCGGTCGGGAAAGTATAGTCCGGTTCATATATAAACACTGTTTTCTGATAAAACTGGCCGTTTACGAAATCAGTTCCACTGGTATAGCGGGCCACTGTATGCCAGGTCGAGCCGTCATAATATTCCAGCCAGAAATCTTCTCCTGACTCCATACTCGCGGCATAGAACCAGAAGTCGACCTTTATCTGGGTATAACCGGGC
Source organism: uncultured Pirellulales bacterium (assembly GCA_964518825.1). Lineage (GTDB taxonomy): Bacteria > Planctomycetota > Phycisphaerae > Sedimentisphaerales > Anaerobacaceae > JBBABK01. Next base: position 3,833 of record CAZFHM010000084.1, on the reverse strand, counting down.
GTATCAACATCTATTCCGTCAATGTAATAGAACGAAGAGCGTGTGCCGCGGTTATCCTGAATCATGGCCGCACAATTTCCCTGATGGGCGAATGCCCCACCGATATAATGAGCGCAGTCGTTGCCCCCGTCTTGATAATTACCCCAGCCTGCCTCAAAGTCATCGTAGGTGAGTTCAACCCAGTCAGCTGGTCCGTCGGATACTACCAGGTCAACCGCAGTTCCGCTTACCGCAGTTGTGCCGCCCACCGGGTCCTGACTTATCACATTACCTGCAGCTACCGTATTGCTATAGGCCGTAGTCACATTGCCGACGGTAAAGCCTGCAGCGACAATAGCCGCCTCAGCCGCCGCCTGCGCCTGATTAGTTACGTTGGGTATGACCGGCAGACCGAGCGATACTACCAGGTCAACCGCAGTTCCGCTTACCGCAGTTGTGCCGCCCACCGGGTCCTGACTTATCACATTACCTGCAGCTACCGTATTGCTATAGGCCGTAGTCACATTGCCGACGGTAAAGCCTGCAGCGACAATAGCCGTCTCCGCCGCCGACTCGGTCATACCTAAAACATCCGGCACCGTAGCTGTGCATGGCCCGTCGGATATCACCAGTGCGACCGCCGAGCCGCAGACAACTGAGACGCCGGCAATCGGGCTCTGACTGATTACGTACCCGGCTGCTACCGTATCACTGTACGAATGGCCGATCGTCCCTACGATAAGGCCTTCGGCAATAATCAATGAATTGGCATCGGCCTGAGTATGGCCGGTTACATCCGGCACCGTAGCTGTACATGGTCCGTCGGATACCACATAGTCCACCGCCGAACCGCAGGCAACTGAGACGCCGGCACTCGGGCTCTGACTGATTACCCTTCCAGCCTCTACCGTATCACTGTACTCATGGCCGATTGTTCCTACGGTAAGGCCTTCAGCAATAATCAATGAATTGGCATCGGCCTGAATATGGCCGGTTACATCCGGCACCTCAACCGCACAGGCCTCTGAAGCCTGTTCCAGCAACACAATTGCCGTCATCGTATAGCCTTTTGAGCCCGTACTCCATCCGTGAGCGGCTGACTTATCCTGTACCGCCGTCACAGAGAAACTACCGTCAGCGGCTGTAATGTCTGTCCACTGCGCAACATAACCGTTAACAGTATTGTAACCAACGCAGAACGACACTGAATCCGGACTGTTTACAACCACGCCGGGGCTGCTCGCCTGTGTAAAAGCATCAGCGCCGCTTATAGTGAACTTCGTCGCGCGGTCGGTATAGCCGGCATCGTTCCGGTTATAGGTCAGCGCAATAGTGTACTTCTTACCGGGATTCAGATTACTAAAGGTGGTCGTCAAATAGTTACTACTGCTCTGCTGAATCTGCATACCGCCGCAGATGTCTATTATCCCGCCAAATATCTCATCCGTATCCGTCCCCGAGGCACAGTTATCGCCGTCATATCCTATATAGTAAACATCCATTTCAATCCCTAATGTCACCGGCAAATCTGCCTCAGTGTCAAAATCCTTAAGCACCCACTCAGTTGTAGTGTAGCCGGAGCTGTCCGGGTCTAACCGTAATGCGTGCGGGTCCGTCTGGTCTTCGGTATCGGCTGCGTTGAGGTTTATATACGAAATCCAGCCGTAGTTCACATCCTGCAGTGCGGGAATCAGTGAGAAGTCACTGCTGCTTAGGGCCTGGTTATGTCCCTGTACGGCAAGAACGTTCTTGCCCTGCACTAACAAGGCTGTATCTACATCATAATACTCAACCGGACTTGCACCGCTGCCGCCGCCGGAAGCCTCATGACTACCATCCGCAGTCGCATTATAAGCCGGCGGATTACCAGTTACATTCGCTCTTGCAATTTCAGTACCGTTCAGATAGGCCACAAAACCATCATCGTAGTCCATTGAGAACAGCAATCTGTATATCTCGTTTGTATCGGGAACGTTGAAATCTTTCCGGGCATATACACTGAGATAGCTATTAATCATATCATCCAGAACCGTTGCGTCATCGCCGTCACCATAACCGATTCCCGTAGGACCTTCCAACCAGCCTGAATCGTCGAAATCCACGTCATTCCAGTTGACTGGCGGTTCACTAGTCCCCTTAAAGTATTTCCAGGTATCGCCCACCAGAATCGGAAGGTAGCCGTCTTCAGTCTCAGGCTCGTTGGGTTCTCCCTCTTCCTGCAGCATGAACACGTCAAACGCATATGCCTTTCCTGCATCGGCGGATGAATGAGCCTGGGCCCGAACAGTGAAGCTGCCATCGGCGCCGGGCTGTATATCCGTCCAGCGTGCCACGTAGCCTTCATCGTGATTATCGCCTGTGTTGAACCAGACACTGAGAGCGTCAATCTCGTTGACGCCTACGGTGCTGGCATTGGTCGCACCATCAACACTGGACAGAGTGTACTGAGTATAGCGACTTGTGTAACTAATGTTATTCCGCGAAGCAGAAGTCGCAAAGGTATATAGTTTTGCTGGGTCCAGGCCGGTAAAGGCCAAGTCCACGTACCAGCCTGTGCTACCGTACTGAAGGACACCTATCATATCGGTAATACCACCGAAGGTGTTGTAGGCGTCAGTTCCTGTAGCCGTGTCTGCACCGCCATATGTATCTCCCGACTGCCAGGTGACACCACCGGACTGGGTCAGGCTCGCTGTGACCCCGGTCGGATTTCCGGTAGCCTGGTCAAGAAGCTCACCAGAAGTGTCTCCCGTGAATCCAGAGCCAACACCAAACGTGGTAACGTTTGCGCCAATGTAACCGTCTTCTCCAGATTCATACACACAGTCATTGTAGGCGGTCCAGGTGATGGTGGTTGCGGGCGCAGTAGTGAAGCTCCAGAGCGGACCGATTGTCGTATCATCGGCGTCGGAAACATCAACAAACCACTCATACTGCGTATCTTCTGAGAGACCCGCCCATATAATGGATGCGTTACTGCCGCTGGCTACACCACTGACCGTCCCAAGTAATTCGAAAACATCGTTGCTGTCACTACCGCCGGAACCATCCATGTCATAAGTCAATGTAAATTCATTTTGTACGTCAGTAAGATATCCATCCAGTGTCGGCGAATAAGTTGTAACATCAATTTCATTACTGTCGGGATAGAACTCCATAATCCTCAGATAGCCGTTTCCGCCGTTAGGATAGTCCTGATAATCGGACAATAAAATGTAAATGGTATTGCCGTAATCTCCTGTCTCAGTCCGTATGGCCGCACCATCGGAAGACGAATGCATGTGGCCGCAGAGCATCAGGAACAGGTTGGGATTGTCTTTTAAGGCTGTGTAAATAGCTTGATAGCCCCACGAGTTGTCAATGTTGAGAATATAGTGACTGACAACAATGGCCCGGCGGTCAGGGTATTCTTTCAATCGTGCATCGGCCCAATCCAACACTGCTGTTCCAGGCTGGAATTCAAGATTGACCACAATGAAGTCCATACCGCCTGCGCTGAACAGGGTGTAGTTGTTGTCGTTGGTGGTACTGTAATGACCGCCGTAATAACTTCGACCTTCGAAGCGAGATACACCAAAGTAATTATTGTAATTGGTGGTAGGCTCATCATGATTGCCGGGCACTACGCCGTAGGGAATGCCGTCCGTCAGCCCGGTCGTAACCGGGTCTTCCAACAGACTCATAGCAGCATCGGCCTTGTCCCACTCGGTGGTAATGCTTGCCGTTTGGACAATATCCCCCTCATGGGCAACATAAACAATGTTCAGGTCGTCTTGATTATCCACAATCCATTGTGTTTGAGCGATAAAATAGGTATCCGGATTGTCGTCCGAATACATCTGGGTATCAGGCAG
>CAZFHM010000083.1:240-9909 GCA_964518825.1 uncultured Pirellulales bacterium | reverse complement strand
ATACGCACCGTCAACAGGTATTTTGCAATTTTTTTGCAAATAATTACGATTTTCTTCAATTGATACGCCCTGCCCCGCGGAAATGTTCTACCAACGGTTAGTTTAACAACAATCCCCCGGCGCAGGACCGGGGAACGATATTGTCCCCGCCCACAGGAGGCGGGGCTATATATTTTGGATGACTAACGGTTATGTCTTTTGACATATTCTATTTGTTTTGCAAGTATTTGTTCTTCGTCACAAAACCTCGTATGATACCCTTTTGTCCAGATTCGTCCGGTTCTTCCGATATCGTAAAGTGCGAACATACTCACGTTCTTATACCTGCTAACAACCTCCTTAACAGGATGATAAGACCATCTAAAAACCATATGTACATGATTACTGCAAACTGCTATTGCTTCTAACTGCTGACCGATATTTTCAACTTCTTTTATTATTGCGCGTTCTACTATCGACTTTTCTTTTTGTGTCAATTTTACTGCCGCAGATTTTTGAATCTTCTTTGCGTGCTTATAGATTTTTTCGTTACCATCTAATACTTTGCCATGCTGAGTATATTTTCTTTCATCACCCGGCAACCAGCTGCCGTAAGTTGTCCATGTTAACATGTATCCCACCGTCTTTGCCATGATACCGGACAATAATTTTGATGTGTGTCCCCGCAAACAAAATTCCAAACATTTATTCTTTATGTCTTTTATATAGCCCCCGGTCCTGCGCCGGGGGATTCTTGTCGTTTTGTTTTTACCCAGTCCCCTGTTCCGCCATAGTCTTGACAAAGGCGGAGGCGCCGGGGGACAAGGGATTCTTATTTCATTTTCCGCATAAAAATAGGGGACTGGCCTAGTTTTGCCCAATCGCTAATAATTTTTCTCCTTGTTCTTCAAAACACTTCGTGCAAAACTTTCTAAGTTTAATAATAGGTGAGTTGACCCGTCCGATACTCTCAGGATAGTATATTTCGCCCTTCTTAATTTCTATTTTGCAGTTATCGCAGATGTGCGAAATTCTTGCTTTTGTCTCTTTTAAAAACTTTAGACTATTATATTTACTCATGATATCTCTCAATTTTCTTAGATAGGTGGTTGGCATTATTATGCAACGATGATTTTCTGATCTTCCATTAAGATAAGCATAAAAACTTTCAGGGTGAACTTTTTAATCCCAATCATCCTCTTCTGCGAAATATCCAGCAACTTCATCAAGGAAATTTGGTCTTATAGAAGACAATAAACCAAGATTCTTCAGGCCTTCAATTTTCTCTCTCAACTCCTCTATCGACAAAAAACCGCATACTTCAGAAATTGGCTTTTCACGTAGACTAAAAGTAGGCCGTAAGATTTCATCTCTTACTTTCCGTCTGCGAGCCTCAGGCGCAACTATATATAACTTTATATTAATATTAGGCTGTAACGCTAAAAGGTCGCTCATTCTAAGCAAGCCTGAATAAACCGATGTCGTACATTCGATTTCAAAAGCGGCAACGATACGATTGCTTTTTAGCCATAATACATCAATCATTTCAATGACTTTGTTTGTTGTTGTATCGAATTGAGTAGGTAATTCATTAACCGTATTTGGCATATCTTGAAATGTTTTACCGTCTACTTCTTTGCTTCGATCATTTCTTGCTACCCATACATTAAGACTTAACTCAGAACCAAGATTTATCAAGAGATGTTGTATATCTGTGTGTAAAGTAACATCACCAATAGGCATCTTTACACCTATGGATTTTTGTGAATGCCCGCCCTGGAATAAGTTTTCCTCATCTTCTCTTTCCGGTATACTGACCAAAGTTTCAACCGTTCTTTTACCTTTTCTTGTCTTTGCTTTATAGAGAGGTTTGCGCTCCCATTTTTGCTGGTCTATCGGCATACTCTTTGGATTATTCTTTGCTCTTTTAAGCAAATTCAATATATACTCGCCGTCTTCATGCATCCTAAAGAGATTAGGGCTCATTCTTACAAAGCCCTTAAATTTACCACTGTCTTCAGAATTTTCGTAAAAACAAACATGACCTTCAAGTTCATCCATTGGTACGCCATTTTCTGGCTCTAAAGTCACGATTGGTTTAACAGATAATCTTTCCGGAAAATCACTATCCTTCCAAATTTTACTTGTATCATAACTTGAGCCAAGAACCTCAAGAGCACCTATCCATCGCATAACACCTGTTACATAACAGAGCAAAATATCTCCCTGTTTTATTTTGCTTACATTATTACGCATACGATTACGAAATCCGCTTACTTTACTCCCGTAATTAAGAAATTCTTCCCAAGTAGTCCCCGTAAACAAGTCAAGCCAATATGATTTGCTCATTTTGTTACTCACTTTCTATTATTTAACGTCAAAAATCTCAAGATAATACTACCCCAATTTCCGGTAAAGACAAGGGGTTTAATTGATAATTGATTATTGTCTATTGATTATTTTAATCTGCGAAAATCGGCGTTAATCCGTGGTTTCAATTAGCTGTTAGTATGTCATAATGGCGTGTGGAAATGCCGGAATTGGCAGAGAAATGACAGCCAGGGTATAGGGTGTAGGGTTCAGGGGACATTGGGTTGTAAGTGGAGTGGGGACAGGGATTTATAAGGGTGGAATTTTATTGGGAAATGATGGTTTTTGGTATGTGAATTGCGTTATAAAAAGAACGTGCTGAGTACCGAGTTCCGCGTACTGAGTACGAATTAAAGAGGGAAAAAGAACAATTCATTAATCACAGATTAACACATTAATCAAGTCGTCGTACCCGTCTACACTTCGTTACGCCGCGATAAACCGACGACTGCTAAACAAGATGGATTCCTGCTTCCGCAGGAATGACACATCGGCCCCCACTGGTTCGGATGAACCAAGACGTGGGGACACGCAAGCATCCGGCGTCGCATAAAGCTATGCCGGGACAAGGCAGCCCAAGGACGTAGCCCAAGCACGGGCAGGTCGCATCAACCAGCAGAAAGCAAAAACCAGTACACAAGTCATAAGAGCATAAGTCACAAGTCGTAAGTGATAAGTGCGCAATTCTGGAATCCTCAGGGCGTGCCTCGATATCGTCTGCCAATTGATGTTCCTGTTTTTATTGATAAGGTTATTGTCTGGCCTTGTTTGATTTGGCGGTGGTTCTGGTGTGACCATGCGTATCGGCGAGTGAAGGTATTGCCGGATAAATACGCGAAAGTCGAGCCCAGAGACTATCACGAAATAAGTCAATATACGTGGTGGGCGAAGGAAAGCTGTGGTAAATATGCGGCGGTACGATTACTGCCCGGGGGGAATTGCGGGATGGTGGTATATATGCATCGGCAGATAATGTTCGGTATAAATCCTAAATCCGAAACACTATCCCGATGCATCGGGACTAAACCCATCCTTCGTCCAAAGGTCGAAACTACGGAGGGCAGGCAAAACCCAAATTCCAATGACAAAAATTCAAAACTTTTGGTTGACCATAAGAATCGTGACAGCATGGATAATCGGCGGGCGAACCTTAGGTTTGCAACTAAGGGACAAAATAATATGAACCAGGGCGGTCGGAGTGGGACAAGTTCGAAGTATAAAGGCGTGTCGTGGTATAAGCCGAAAAATTGCTGGCGGGGGATGATAAAGGTGGAGGGAAAAAACAAGAGCTTAGGATATTTCGAATCAGAGGTAGAAGCTGCAAAGGCTTATGATGAGGCGGCGAGGAAATATCACAAGGAATATGCATATCAGAATTTCTGCGAAGAGCAAACTCTGAGCCGCCGAGCAAAAATCAGGAAGGTCATTCGTGGTTTGTGCTTAGTAGTTCGTGATTCATGGATTCTGCTGTAAATTACTACGGGTTTGCCCTTTAGCATTGCAGCCCAGTAATAAAAAAAACCCCCGCCTGATGCGGGGGTTGAATAGGTAGACTATCGCCTGTGTGATAATATTCTTCAAGCGGCAATGTAGCAGCGTTTTGTTATACAGGGCTTAGTAGCGTTTTCCGCCGCCACCGCCGTAACCGCCACTGCCGCCGCGGCCGCCCCTGCTGCCGCCACCGCTACCGCCGTAACCGCCTCTGCCGCCGCCACCGCCACCAAAGCCACCTCTGCCGCCGCCACCGCTTCTACGGCCCGGTCCGCCTGCTTTGGCTCTCGCTTCGTTGACCTTCATAGCTCTTCCGTTCAGCTCTTTTCCGTCAGCTTCTTTCAGTGCGGCCAAGGCTTCAGTTTTATTTGGCATTTCGACAAAACCAAAACCTCTGGATTCACCACTGAATTTGTCTTTTATAATATTCGCGGACTCGACCTGGCCAAAAGCCTCAAAGGCCTTACGCAAATCATCATCAGTTACATCGTTAGATAAATTACCTACATAGATATTCATTTTTTTCCTTTCTGAAACCAAATTTTTGAGCGATATTTTTGCACTGCAATTTCGATTGTCAGTGCTGTTAGTCTTTTTGCGGATTTTTGGCAGCCGAGCACAAGAGTTCTGCTTCAATCGCCGCACTCAACTGCCCGGCGAGTTCCCGAACCATCGCTTCGACGGATACTATTTCGCTACAACGGTAAGCGTTTGAGCCGGCAAATGCGAACCCTTCGTCCATTTGCCCGCGTGCGGCATTGGCCAGCACTTTAGCTATGCAATATGGCGCCTTGCCTGGGTCGCATGTTTTAAGACACTTGTAATTGCACTTGAAAGGTACGGTTTCACCTCGCTTTATTTTTTCAACAAATTCATTTTTTATGACTCTTCCGGGCAAGCCCACGGGGCTTTTAATGATTGTCAAATCATCCGGGCCGGCATCTATATAAGCCTGCTTGAAATTGTCGTGGACGTCACACTCATAAGTGCAGACAAAGCGCGTGGCCATCTGCACTCCGGCGGCCCCTAATCTCAGAAACCGCGCAATATCTCCACCGTCAAAGATTCCGCCTGCCGCAATGACCGGTATGTTAGGCGTGAAAGAATTAGCGACAGCAAGGACTTCTGTAGTTATCTCTTCAATCGCGGGCGCGGTGTTATCGACTAAGCTCTGGTGGGTATATCCGAGATGTCCGCCGGACTTGCTTCCTTCGACAATGACGGCATCGGGTACTTTATTGAAATGCAGCTTCCATCTTTTGAGAATGATTTTGAAGGCCCTTGCCGAAGAGACGATTGGTATTAATTTAATGTCCTTTCCGTTCAGATATTTCGGCAAATCGAGCGGCAGTCCTGCACCGCAGATTATCATGTCCACGTTTTCTTCGACCGACGTCTTGACAAGTTGTTCATAGTGACTGAGGGCAACCATTATATTGACGCCGATTATTCCATCGGTCATAGACCTTGCCCGTCTAATTTCCTGTCGAAGAGCCTCAAGGCCTTGCTCGATGAGGTCGTTTTTCGGACAGTCTTCAAACTGTCCCAGGCCGGCACTTGCAATTACACCTGCGCAACCGGTATTTGCAACAGCGGAGGCGAGTTTTGACCCCGAAACCTTTATACCCATGCCTCCCTGTATTATAGGTGGACAAATTTCGAGATTCCCTATTTTGAGGGTGGGAAGCTTATTTGCATACATAAATAACTGGCCTTTAAAGCTAAGCGTTAAAGAGAAATGCCGAGAAAAGTGGGTATTGAAGCCAGTATTAGTGTATGCAAGTGGCTCTAGACAGTTTCAACGCCCGCTTAGGCGACCATTTCAGTTCGCTAAATATATTAAGTTTATTTTACCATCATTATCGGCAGAGGCAAGGGATATTGTTGCGTTTTGTTCAATTTTATTTAAGAGGGCGACTCGGCATGGGTGATTTACATTTAAAGCCATGACAGGGACCCGTTGGGCGTTCTTTCAGAAAAGGCGAGCAATTTTCGAGAGGACTCTTGCTGAACAATCGCACTTGTGAGCGCTAATCCTTAATCTACCCGCTCCAGAATGAAGCCTGTTCCGTCCCAGAGCACATCGAGCGCCTTATACTCCCAGATATCCATACCTGTGGCCGGGTCGGCTACGAGCAGTTTCCCGTCCGCGGCCTGTCCCACCAGGACAACGGTATGAGGCACGCCCGGTTTCCAGCCCCATTGCCCGGAATACTTGTCGGATAAATAATTGTCATCTTTGAGCTTCATGTTGACCAGGACAGGAAAGGTCAGATTGCGATAATCCCGGAAACGTACAACTCTGGCTTTGTATCCGTCAGGTACGTATATCTTCAAGGCCCGCCAAATGCCTTGTTTGGAAGTTCCGCTGCGTGTGGTCAGACAGGCCTCGACCATCTGCTGTTCTGAGACCTCGACTCTGTATAATCTCAAAAAAGTAGCGCAAGCGGCAGGCGAACAGGTGGCATCAGAACTCTGGCCGATAACAGAATCGACGAGGATATGTCCGGTGTGCGGCCTTGGGACAAGAAAATAGACGCCGAAATCCAAAAAGGCCACAACCAACAGCGCGGGGATGAGGAATATTCTGCTAAAAGGCCTGGTTATGCTGGACTTCGACAGCAGTCCTGCCATGAAAGAGGCGATAATGAAAAGCCACTTACCGTATATAATTGTGTTCGTGAAGGGTATACACATAATCTGCCAGGTGCTGTCTCTGGCGAGTGAGACGTAAGCCATAGCCAGAGCGATACAGGCCAACAGGATGGGGACATGATAGCTTTGTGGTGAACGGCGGGCGGTCCTGCGGCCGGCAAAGAAAGCCAGTATTCCTAAGCAGACTAACAGTGATATCGCGAGTAACATAATCCACCTGAAAACTCAGGCCCGGCGCCTTACAATGTCAGGAACAGATTCAACCAAACCCCGCCTTAACAACTCTTTCCAAGGGTTTAGTATTCTATAATAAGGACGCATAAATGTCAATACTAAGCATCAGTATATCAGCAATAATCAACAAGCAACAGCCGCAAGCCCCATCTAAGGTATGCTACGCAGGGACAGGTTCAAGGGTGCTAAAAAATCCGCCCGACAAGGAGCCCGCAGCGGCAAGGGGGTATTTGACAAATACAGGGAGTGGTGATAGTATTCGGTGTCAATTCTTTATCAGACGGCGCCAAGTGACATTTTGAGCAGGCTGGGCGGTGAGGGGTCGCCAGGCGAGAATATTTGTAGCGAGACACAGAAATGGATAATGTCAAAATCGTTTCGGCAGAGGGCATCGGCAGCGGATTTATCAGTGGAGAATTTTTTCCGGAAGGGAAAGATGAATGGTACCTTCGCAACGAACAGTTCAGCAAGAGCAAAAAGGCATACCGTCGGCTGCGTGCGCATGAGGTGGAGATGCTGGTGAAGAACGGCAACTACTGCGAGAACTGGGATAATATTCTTGTTACCAACGAATTCGACAGCGGGCAGATAAAGAACAACGAGTTTTTCGGATTTATTCGAATCGGCAGGTGCAGACAGGCGGAGCTGGAGCACCATGACTTGCAGCTTCCGGTGGGTATCAGCAACAGCAGGATTATCGCGTGCGATATAGGCGACGACGTCGCGATTCATAATGTTCGTTACCTGGGGCATTTTATAATCGACGACCGGTGCATCCTGTCGAATATCGATGAGATGCACACGACAAATCACGCGAAATTCGGCAACGGTATAGTCAAAGACGGTGAGGAGGAGAAAGTACGTATAAAAATTGACCTGATGAACGAAACGGGCAGCAGGGACATTCTGCCTTTCGACGGTATCATACCGGCCGACGCATATATGTGGGCGAAGTACCGCGACGATAAGGCGCTGCAGGACAAACTGAAGGAGATAACTCAGAGGAGTTTCGATTCCAGACGAGGCTACTACGGCACCGTCGGGGAACAATGCGTTATTAAGAACAGCAGGATTCTCAAAGACGTCAAAATCGGGCCGCACTGCTATATCAAAGGCGCAAACAAGCTGAAGAACCTGACAATCAACTCATCAGAAGATGAGCCGACGCAGATTGGCGAGGGTGTCGAGATGGTCAACGGCATCATCGGTTTCGGTTGTCATATATTCTACGGCTGTAAGGCGGTGCGATTTATATTATGCCGAAATTCCAACCTGAAGTATGGAGCCAGATTAATCAATTCGATGCTGGGGGACAACAGCACAATCAGCTGTTGTGAGGTTTTGAACAACCTTATATTCCCTGCGCACGAGCAGCACCACAATAATTCATTTCTCATAGCATCGCTGGTGATGGGGCAAAGTAATATCGCCGCCGGGGCGACGGTAGGCTCGAACCATAACAGCAGAGCGAATGATAACGAGATACAGGCGGGTCGGGGATTCTGGCCGGGCTTATGTGTGACGCTGAAACACTCATGCCGGTTTGCGTCGTTTGTGCTGATTGCCAAGGGCGATTACCCTGCGGAGCTCGATATACCGCTGCCGTTTTCGCTGGTAAATAACAACGTATCGAAAGACCGGCTGGAAGTGATGCCTGCGTTCTGGTGGCAATATAACATGTACGCGCTGGCGAGGAATTCGTGGAAGTTTCAGACGCGCGACAAGAGAAAGGTGAAGGTTCAGAATATCGAGTTTGCCTCGCTGGCTCCGGATACGGCCGAGGAGATGCTCAAGGGGCGGGAACTTCTTGCGATACTGACAGCAAAGGCCAACCTCGGCGAGACTGTTAAAGGGGCAGAGGACAGGCAGGAACTGGCTCGAGTCGGAAAAGGGTTGCTGGAAAGGAGCGATGAAGCATCGCGCTGGCCGGAGGTCCTTAGCGAGGGGATGGAGAAGTCATCGCGTGCTGTTGTGATACTCAAGCCTGCGGACGGGTACAAGGCGTACGGTCAGATGCTTGTCTATTACGCGGTGCAGAATCTCCTGGAATATATGGAGGGGCGGCCGGGGACAACTTTTGAGGCGATGAGTAAGGAATTAGACACCGAACGTGTTCAGGAATGGGTCAACTTCGGCGGTCAGCTAATGCCGGCGGCCGATGCAGATAAAATAAGAGCAGATATAGGAGCGAGTAAACTCGATAGCTGGGAAAAGATTCATAACAGATATGATGAAATCTGGCAGCAGTACCCGCTTGCGAAGCAGCGTCATGCGTTTGCTGTGCTGCGGGAGATTTGCGAGGGCAATCTGGATAAGCAGCGGTGGTCTGCGATGCTGGATGAGGCGGTCAGGATTCAGCAATATGTATGCGACCAGGTGTATGCCAGCCGAAAGAAAGATTTCGATAATCCGTTCCGGAAGGCGACGTACAGGAATATGGAAGAGATGACGGCGGCGATAGGGACAATCGAAGATAACAGTTTCGTCAAACAGGTTCGGGCGGAGACGGAAGAGTTCAAAAATAAAATAGAACAGATAAAGAGACGGGGTTAGGGCGGCCTTATAAGACGGCTGCGTGATTTTTAACTTTTGGAAACGAGGTGAACAGATGAATCTTACAGATGAGAATTATTCGAAGTATAAACTGGTGCAGGAAATGATGGACACTGTTGAGGTGGTGAGAAATTTCAATGTGGCCCAGACCAAAGCAGTGGCCAAGAATATAGCTTCTGTGGGCAGGCTGCTTTTGACTGGTGAGGGCTCGAGCAGGATATTCCCCGCCAAAAATGCGATACGAAAGTGCCTTTGGTGGGGCATGGATTTGCAGGTTGTTACCGACGGGTCGCGGCAGTCGGCGCAGTACGACCTTTCAAAATTCGCCGTCTTCTGCGCGAGCAACTCAGGTCGGACAAAAGAAGTGGTGCTGCTGGCCAAGAAGCT
>CAZFHM010000083.1:0-230 GCA_964518825.1 uncultured Pirellulales bacterium | reverse complement strand
CGGCAAATGAAGGGACGCTGCTGGAAGAGGCGTGCAGCGAGACATTCGTTCTTACCTGCGGATGGGAGCAGGCGGTCGCTGCGACAAAGAGCGTAATCGAGCAGGCCTTGTTCTATGAATCCATCCTGCGGCACATAGCAGGTACGGCGGATGAATTAGCGTGTGAGGAGCTTTCCGGGAAACTGGCGGAGGCGCTGACGATGCCGATTGATAAGGGAATCGTACAGGCG
>CAZFHM010000082.1:0-9939 GCA_964518825.1 uncultured Pirellulales bacterium | reverse complement strand
CAGCATATAATCGCAGTATTAATCCAGCATATAATCGCAGTATTAATCCAGCATACAATCGCAGTATTAATCCAGCATACAATCACAGTATTAATCCGGCATACAATCACAGTATTAATCCGGCCTATAACAGGGGATTCGGAGGACCATTTATTTACTCGAAGGATTTAGAACAGATAGGATATGTGATTCAGGCAAAAGACCAAGTCAAACTTTTGTTTGACATGTCATCAAAATTTAACCGTATAGGAGTTCAAAGTTCATCTGACATAGTAATAACTTTTGATAAGAATAATAAATGGGATGGGTATTGGATTCCAGCAGCGAATGGTATTTATTTACTTTATAGTGATCAAGGAACTTGGACCGGAATGGTAATTTAAATGGTTTAATCTTGGGGCACCATACCGGGGAAAACTATGGAAGAGCTAAGGACAGACACGTATTTTTGCAGGAATGACAAATAATAGAATCCGCGTTAATCCGCCTTGGGCGGATAGATATTGAATCACTTATATGATTAATTTTGGGATTACAGAACGGAAAAGGGAAGAGCTCGAGCGGCGTATGCATAACTGCAATCTTCTTGAGAATGATATTGAAGAAAAATTCGTTCGAAGCAGTGGAGCAGGAGGACAGAAAGTGAATAAAAGTTCTACCTGTGTGCATTTAAAACATATTTGCAGCGGGCTGGCAGTGAAGGTTCAAAAGAGCCGGAGCCAGGGACTGAACCGTTATTATGCGAGAAAGCAAATGTGTGAACTGCTGGAGAATAAATTACTCGGCAAAGAAAGCCCGGAAGCGAAAAGAAAAGAAAAAATCAGGAAGCAGAAAGACAGAAGAAGGCGGAGAACCGCCTGATATCCGCTAAGGGCAGATATATGCCAGATGGCTAAACGATTCCCCTGCCGCGTCCGCCTTCGTCAAGACTACGGCGGGTGAAAATTGCGGGGGATAAATTTTAAAGACACAATTAACCAAAACTTTTGCTGTGTTAAGACGTAGAGAAATTAGCTGACAGATGGCTCGTGACGCGTATAATGGCAGTGAAAACGCGAACATTAGGAGAATATCATGTGCGAGACCTGCGGTTGTAGCGAAAACCAGGTTGAAAAAACCTTCAATGATAAGGTAGCAGAAGTAATCGATTCAATCCGTCCAGCCCTGCAGAGTCACGGCGGCGATATCGAGCTGGTCTCGACCGACGAAAAAAACAACGTCAGCGTGCGGCTGCAGGGGGCCTGCCAGGGCTGCCCGGGAGCGAAAATGACTATGACGATGGGCGTTGAGAGAATCCTGCGCGAGAAAGTACCCGAAACAAAAGAAGTCACCGCCGTCGACTAATTCTCCTGCGGCAGTATCCGGTAAACCGCTATCTTGGGCGTGCCGTCGGTTATCACATGCACAAGCTGGCACTGCCCGATTCGAGTTACCTTCTTGCCCAGAAATGGCGCTGCCAGCGGGTCCCATCGGTCCAGTCCCCACATCTTGAAATAACGGTCGCTATTCTGACGGTACAACCTCGAATCCCACGCAATAAAAGTAACGCCGCGATTGCGACACTCCTCAACAAAACCGTTAAAATCTTTCGCCTTGTCAAGCTCTATTGCCCCTGCGTGAACGAATCTGTCTTGAGGCAGGTCCGTGTAAAGCGGTCCAAATCCGGCCATAGTGGTAACAATCCTGTCGCCGGGCTTTGCGATCTTTTGAAACCACTGTGCCAGAACCCTGAAGTTCGCATTGGCCTGGCCGTCACGCATTGTAAAACCCGTCGTTACTCCACTGTTGATAACAGCCAGAACCATAAATGCCAGTACAACAAACCAGCCCAGACTCATTTTAGCGCGCCGGACATACTGCAAAACGAAGGAGCCGGCCACGCATACAATACAGCTGATTATCACCAGCTGCACGATTACGGGGCAAACAGGATCGGCGAGTTTAAGTGTCTGTGCCGCCTTTATCGACCAAAGCACGAAAAGAATAATCGCAGCCGACTGGACCACAGGCACAAACCACTTCGGTTTGCGCCTTTCCTCAAACCACCGCCACGATGATACCGCTCCGTAAGCGGCGATGAGCATACCCGCCCAGGCGACCGGTATGCAGAACCGGTCCAGCCGATATGGATACATCGCATGGACAATCACATAAGGGACACCTTCCATAAGCAGAAGAATAAGACCCCAGCGTTTCTTCACACACGCCAGAACACTTCCGAGCAGGAAAAACCCTGCCAGGAAAAACGCCGACAGCTTGAATATCAAATCGTTCAACTCCTGCATCGGCTGAACCTGCCCGTTTGACAGGACACGAACAAGCGGCGCACCAATGAACGAACAGATGGCCCGCCAATACAGACGCAAATCCACAAGCAGCTCGAACGTTCGCTCCTTCGACAATAGCTGAAGATAATGCGCACCGGGAGGCTGCTCACGCAGCTGCAAATACGTAATCACCATACAAAGACAGAAGGGAATCGAAGCGATTGCCCCCAGGACCACCGTCCGCAACCACCTGCGATGTCGGATTAAATCAATCAACGCAACTGCCGGCAGCAACACACCCAGGTCCCACCTGGCCATCGAACCGAGCATCGCAAGCAGATACGCCCAGGTGGAATCTCTCTGCACCGCAAGTGCCGTCGCCGCAAGACAAACCACCATCGTCACCTCGGCAAGCGACTCGCTGCTCAGCCGGACCATCCATGGAATAGTACCCGCCAATATCGCAACCCAAACCGCCGCTCTGCCAATCGACCGTTTGCCAAGAAAATACATCAGCACCATCGCAACAGGCAGCATCAAGGCGTTGTAAAGATTGCTGCTGAACAATTCCCCATCCGGAAATCTGAATATCCCCGCCAGGATGGCAGTAATAATTGAAAACAGCGGTGCTCGTTTCATGCTCGACGGAATTTGCAGACTCAGCCAGGTTCGACCGGTACCCAAAAACGCCGGGTAGTCGGAATTAGGAAACACCAGGTGCCGGAAAAAATGCATCGAGTAAATCAACCCCACCGCCACGAGCAAGCAAACCGCCGCATAATCTTCGACTTTTCTGACGGCCTCGCCTTGGGAGCCAACTGTCAGAAGATTCTCGTCCTTGCTCTTTTGCTCACCACGATGCCTGTCACGTTTTTTCAGCTCCATCTATACACTCCGAACCGACGAACTTCGCTTCACCAATTCTATAGTCGCAAACATCCCAATCCACCGGTTCATCGGCGACAGAATGTGCTCGATACCGCGCACGAGCGGATAGCAGAATGACGGCACGAGCTGACGCAGCGTGAAACCACCGCTGAGCAGATAGGCAAAAGGCGTGTGAAGTCTTGTGCTTTCCACCGACAATTGAGGATGCTCTTTGTCAAATCTGCCCCTGTCGCGCCAGAAAATTATCCAGGGCAGGGCGCCATTGGCTCCGGACAAAGGCCCGCTTTGGTCGTGACCCCAGTCGGCCTGAGGGTCAAACAATTCATGATGAAATCTTTTGTAGATAAATCTCGACCAGGCCGTGTTCGCCGGTTCAATCATCACTATCCTGCCGCCGTCTTTGAGACACCGCCCAGCCTCATCGAAAAACCGCCCCGGCTCGCTGATGTGATGCAGCACGTCAATCATCACAATCGCATCGACGCTTTTCTCTTCGAAAGGCATCTCGCAGGCGCTGAATACCTTGTCAACATTCGGCAATTTGAGAATGTCCGATGTTATCGCATCCGGTATCAGTTCCTTTATAAAGCCGCCGCCGCTGCCAAGCTCGACAATCACGCGCGACCCGCCCTGCGGCATCCTGCCTGCAATATCATTGTAGAACTCCGCGTAAAGACGCCGCAAAAATTTCTTCTTTTCCAGAATCTTCGAATGCAGCAGAGTAACAGAAGGGTCGTCAAGACTAGATATGCAGCGGGTTTCGGGCAGTTTCAGAAAATCGAGCGCGCCCATGGCTATCTCCTGTGCCCGAGCCACTTGATTTTTTTGAACGCAACCCAGCTCATCTTCAGCAGCAGCCAGCCGTGCCGAAACCTGCTGATATTCGTAGTACCGTAACTCCTCGCCTTGTATGCAACAGGCACTTCTATAACCTTGAGGTTCTGCTTGACCGCTCCGAATATCAAATCGAAATCTCCGAACGGGTCAAACTCGCCGAAGTACGACCGGTTCGCCGCTATTATTTCGTAGTTCTTCCTGCTCAGCATCTTCGTGCCGCAAAGAGTGTCGCGAAATCTCTGCCCCAACAGCCAGCTAAACAACGCACCGAAAAACTTGTTGCCCAAAAGATTCAGAAAACGCATCGCCTGCTTCTCCATCGGGTACACTAATCGCGAGCCGTTGATATACTCACCTTTGCCGTCACGAAGCGCGGCAAAAAACTTCGGCAAATCCTCAGGCTGCGCGGTCAAATCCGCATCCTGAATCACCAGCACATCGCCTTTGGCCGCGGCAAAGCCTTTGCGAACGGCGTCGCCCTTACCTACACCGTCGCCCTGATGAATAAGTCTGATTGACCGCTCCGGATGGACCGCTATTTGTTTGGCTATCTCCTCGGTAGTGCCGTCCGTACTGTTGCCGTCAACAAAAATTATCTCCGTATCCCTGCCCATTTTCGGAATCCGACGGATTGCATCGGCAATATTGCCCCGCTCATTTCTGCACGGCACTATCACCGAGACCGACAAATCGGCCTTCGGCTTCGGCACAGGTCTGGCTACAACAAAATTCACTAAATTCAACTGGCGAAAGCCCGGAAGCAGCGAAAGAACATAATTGAAAACGGATGTCAAAGGCGGAATCCGCTTCGGCATCATCACATACGAATCCCTGCGGACCGTCTCAAAACCAGCAAGGTTAAGCAGGTTCATAATGTCCGACGGCGGAAGCCAGTTTTGATATGAGTAAGGCCTGCGAACCCTGAAAACAGAACCAAGACGAAGAAGCCCTTCCCAAATATAGCTGTAATACGTTATTACAACGCGCGTGTCTTCTGCGCAGACCTGTTGTATATTTTCAAGTACCCGCTGAATGTCATGCCACCGCCCCAAAGAATTACATATTAATACATAGTCGAATTTTTCATCCAGCCGCAGCTCATGTGGGTCCATCTTATAAAAATGAAGATTATCAAATCGCCTCTTCGCCGTTTCGATTGCCTCGCCGTCGGCGTCAATGCCCACACCGTAAGACGGCGATACCGCCGCCAGAAGGTCCCCGCATTCGCAGCCGACATGCAGCACCCTGCTGTTCGGCCTGACCGCGAAGCGGTATATCCGCTCAAGCCACCTGTAGTAATAAGAATTGCGCCGCTGCCATTTCAGAATATCATCTTTGCTGCGATACTCACGCTGTGTCTGACTTGTTCGCTGCAATGACTCGCCGCAATCTTCGCCCATGAATTACTCTTTCACAAGTTGCGATGTCCTCTTTTCGGTTATTATCGCCTTAATCAGTTCCGCCTCGGTGACGTCGAACACCGGATTATAAACGTTTACGCCCCGCGGAGCAATTCTCTTAATCGCAGCTCGCTTACCCCGCACCTGCTTTGGAGATTCGACCATAAATTAGCAATGAGCACATTCACACACCAGATATTTATTTTATGCTCGACGTTTGACTCTCGAAGCAGGCGCGTGGCGCCGCGTTTTTTTTATTACCGCTCCATCTGCGTCGAGTTTCTTCTTGAGGTACCTGGCCGTATAACTGCCGGCGCTGTCCATTATCTCTTCCGGCGCTCCTGCCACCACCACCCGTCCCCCTGCCTCTCCTCCTTCAGGACCAAGGTCGATAATATAATCGGCCATCTTAACCACATCGAGGTTGTGCTCAATGACCACAACGGTATTGCCCATATCGCACAGCCTCTGCAAAACATTGAGCAGATTGTGAATGTCCGCAAAATGCAGTCCCGTCGTCGGCTCATCCAGTAAATACATCGTATGACCCGTCGCAGCCTTGCCCAGCTCCGACGAAAGTTTTACCCGCTGCGCCTCTCCGCCCGAAAGCGTCGTCGAAGCCTGGCCTAACGTCATATATCCCAGGCCCACATCGTTAAGCGTCCGAAGCAGCCGAACTATCACGGGGAAGTTCGCAAAAAAGGACAGGGCCGCATCAATCGGCATATCGAGCACGTCAGCTATCGTCTTGCCTTTATATGTCACCTGCAGCGTCTCCTGGTTATATCGTGAACCTTTGCACTGCTGACAAGTCACGTAAACATCAGGCAGAAAATGCATCTCGATTTTCTTCGTGCCCTGTCCCCTGCACGACTCACATCTTCCACCCTTGACATTAAAGCTGAACCGTCCCGGTTTATATCCGCGAATCTTCGCCTCGCGCGTCATACTGAACAGCTTGCGTACCTCGTCGAACACACCCGTATACGTTGCCGGGTTACTCCTCGGCGTCTTGCCAATCGGCGACTGGTCTATCTCTATTACCTTGTCAATCTGGCTGGTGCCGAGGACGTTTTTGTGTTTGCCCGGCTTTTCACGCGAACTATACAGCCTTCGCTTCAGGGCCCGCAGCAGTATCTGTTCGACAAGCGTACTCTTACCCGAGCCGCTGACTCCGGTGACGCATATAAAAGCGCCTAACGGAAATTTGACGTCGATTTCTTTTAAGTTATTCTCCGCGGCGCCTTTTACCTCGATGCACTTTCGCAAACTATACTTTCGTCTCTTGGCAGGCAGCTCAATTTTCATCTTCCCGCTGAGATACTTTCCCGTTATCGACTCTTTACACTGTTTGACCCGCCCCAGGTCGCCCTGCACGACTAATTCACCGCCGTGTGCTCCCGCCGCCGGCCCGATATCGATTATATGGTCGGCACTTGCGATTACATCTTCGTCATGCTCGACTACCAATACCGTATTACCGATATCACATAACCGCCGTAAAATCCCTAACAATCGGTCATTGTCTCTTTTATGCAGACCAATCGTCGGCTCATCAAGCACATAGCACACGCCGACCAGGCCGCTGCCCACCTGCGTCGCCAGTCGAATCCGCTGCGCTTCACCTCCGCTAAGTGTACTGCTCTTTCTATCTAAAGTCAGGTACCCAAGCCCGACGTCCACCATAAACCTCAGCCGAGCCTTTATCTCCTTGATTACCGCCTTGGCGATGAGCGCTTTTTCTTCACTCAATTGAAGTTTATTGAAAAACTTCTGAGCCTTTTCGATACTCAGCCCCGTAAGCTCGTGAATATTCCTGCCGCCGATTGTAACTGCGCTCGCCTCCGGACAAAGCCTCGCCCCGTGACAACTGCCGCAAGGCTGCTCACTGAGGTAGCTATGCAGCCGAGCCTTAACGTATTCGCTGGTCGTCGTCTTCCATCTTCGCGTAAGATTCGGAATCACACCCTCGAAGACAATCCCGTATTTTCTCGAATCTTCGCTGGTCGTACCGTACATCAGCACCCGCCTGATATCCTGCGGTATCTGCTCGAAGGCGAGAGCCTTGCTGATGCCGACGTTTCGGCAGAACCGCTTTATCAGCCGGTTATAAAAAATATTCATCCGCTTGCCCCCCTTGCGCCACGCGTCTATCGCCCCGCTCTCTAATGAGACGGTTTTGTCCGGCACAATCAAGTCCGTGTCGAACTCCAGCATCGTCCCTAATCCGTCACATCCCTTACACGCACCGTACGGACTGTTAAAGCTGAACAACCTCGGCGACAGCTCCGACAAGCTGCACTGCGGATGCTTCGGGCAGGCATACTTTTCGCTGTACATCACATGCTGCCAATCGCCGTTGCCGCCGTTCTTCGCGTCGTCGCTTGATTTTTGCACAAGCACCAGCATTATCCCGTCAGCCAGTTTCAGCGCCGTCTCAACCGAATCAGCCAGCCGGATTCTCACTGCCTCTTTCAGAATCAGCCTGTCCACCACCGCTTCTATATCGTGCTTTTTATTCTTATCGAGCATCGGCACGCCCTTGACGTCGTACACACTGCCGTCAACCCGCACCCTGACAAATCCCTCGCGCTGTATGTCGCCGAATATCTCGCGGTGCTCACCCTTCTTGCCGCGTACCAACGGCGCGCAGATTTGTATCCTCGTCCCTTCGCCGAACGATAGTATCGATTCGACTATCTGCGTCGAATGCTGACTTGTAATTTCTTTTCCGCATACCCAGCAGTGAGGTGTGCCCACCCTGGCAAAAAGTAATCGGAAGTAGTCGTATATCTCGGTAGTGGTAGCGACCGTCGAACGCGGATTGCTGCCGGCGCCTCGCTGCTCGATTGCAATCGTAGGGGGTAGGCCGGTGATATTACCCACCGCGGGCTTTTGCATCTGCTCTAAGAACTGCCGCGCGTACGAGCTGAGCGATTCGACGTATTTTCTTCGGCCTTCCGCGTATATGGTATCGAAGGCAAGCGAGCTTTTGCCCGACCCGCTGATACCGGTAATCACGACGAGCTTATCTCGCGGAATATCCAGGCTGATATTCTTCAGATTATGCTCCGCCGCACCCGTTATGCAGATTGCCTTTTCCGTATCCGCCGTCATATCACCCTTCGAATGCCAACACTACTGTATTGCGAAATTTGACCAAAACCGAAACCCCCTATGATACCACACACAGCCTCCAATTAAAACCCCTTTTCGTTGTGGCCCGGAATCTGCTAAAATCCGCCTATGTTCTGGCTCAAGAAATGGCGGCGAAATCGAATCGCACAAAAACCGTTCCCACAAGAGTGGCTGACCATCATCGAAAAGAATATGCCCTTCTATAATCACCTGCCCGACGCCGACAAAGCCGAGCTGCAGCGACATATGCTGATTTTTCTGGCTGAGAAGCGCTTCGAAGGCTGTGCCAGCCTCGAAATCACCGACGAAATGAAAGTCACCATCGCCGCACAGGCCTGCATACTGCTGCTGCACCGAAAGACCAACTACTACCCCGGCCTGTACTCGATACTGGTCTATCCGCACGCCTTTGTAATCCGCCGGCCGCAACACGTCGGCTCCGGTATAATGTCCGAAGAGCCGCAGTTCCTGTTAGGCGAATCATGGCACCGCGGCTCGGTAGTCCTTTCATGGGACGACGTCGTGCACGGCGCAGCCGATATCCACGACGGCCAGAACGTCGTACTTCACGAGTTCGCTCATCAAATCGACCAGTCAGGCGGCAAAGGCGACAGTACCGAAGTGCTCAGGAACCGTACGAAGTATTTGGCCTGGGCTCGCGTCCTGCAGAAGGATTATGAAAAGCTGCGCAGCGCCACGATGCAGAACCGGCCCAGCCTGCTGCGGGATTACGCTGCTACCAACCCGGCTGAGTTTTTCGCGGTCGCCACCGAGTATTTTTTTGAAAAGCCCAAAGAATTGAAACACAAACACCCCGAACTATACGACGAGCTGAAACAATTCTACCACCAGGACCCGCTGACTTATCTACCCTGAACAACCATTGCATTCTCGCCGCACAAGACTATAATACCGGCGATTATTAGGGTTCAGGGTTTAGGGTACAGGGTTCAGGCTTAGAAATTCAATCCGCGAAACGGATTGCAAGACAGGAGAAGCAACGTGGAAAATCATCGCATCAGCAAGATAAAAAAGTCGCGCAAGAGCGGATTCCGTGCGAGGATGCGGACGAGTAAGGGGCGAAAAATCGTCAACCGCCAACGCAGCGTAAGCTAAATACCCGATTCTAGATTCTAGATGCTGGATTCTAGATACTTGTATACAGAGGGGAAAATTTTTTGAAAATTTTCATAAATCGGGTTTTCTGCCGGTTTGTGCGTAGAGGTACAAACCCTCATTTTTAGCCCAAAAACCGAATCCCAGCGCGCATTTGAAAATGAAAAATTTCCAAAATCGGGTGAAATCTCGGATATTGGCCTAAAAATGAGGATTTGGGGGTTGGAATTGGACAGCTGGTGTAAAATGACAAAAACGACAAGGATTAAGGATAAGTGATTAAGGATAAAAGA
>CAZFHM010000081.1:0-10055 GCA_964518825.1 uncultured Pirellulales bacterium | reverse complement strand
GCAAGCTGACGCACGGCGGGTGCGGCATTGACCGGGCCTGCGGAGGCCGCAACGGACGGCGCAGGTGCAGCAGGCGCGGGTTTCGTTTGTTTTGCAGGTTCAGGTTGTTTGGCTGAAGGTGGAGGAGTTTTTTCTTTGGGCGGGGCCGGTTCTTTTTCTTCCACAGGTGGTGGAGGCGGCGTTTCGCCGGGTTTTGCGGCGGTGTCGATTTTGGCGATTGTCTGGCCGACTTTGACCGTGTCGCCTTCCTTGACGGGCAGTTCGGTGATTCGGCCTTGCAGCGATGAAGGCACTTCGAAAGCGGCCTTGTCCGTTTCGAGCTCCAATAACGATTGTTCTTTTTCGACGAAATCGCCGACCTTTACCATAACGGAAATTACCTGGCCTGACTCGACGTTTTCAGAAATTTCGGGCAGTTTCACTTCTTCAATCATAAAGCTTTCCTTTTAGCCACAGAGGACACAGAGAATTTAACCACGAATCCCGGCGCGCCGGGACGAATCAACACGAATTTTTTCTGACACGGATTCCGTCTTTGTCCCGATAAACAACATCGGGACTACGCCGCGACGAGTAACACTGATTTATACGCCTATATTAACGCCGGGTTTTGTTTATCGGGGTCTATTTCCAAATCTTCGATTGCTTTTGCGGGCAGAGCAGAGTCAATTTTCCCTTCAGAAGCCAAGGCATTGAGGGCCGCGAGAGTAATATATCGGTAATCAACTTCGAAATAATCTCGCAGCGCTTCGCGGGTATCGCTTCTGCCGAATCCGTCTGTGCCTAAAGCTATTAGTCTGCCCGGCAGCCATTTGGCGATTGTCAATGGCAATGTTTTCATATAATCAGTCGCTGCAACAAAAACAGCAGATGGGTCGGCGAAGGTCTGCTGCAAGAAAGACCGCTGCGGTTTATCCGCAGGATGGAGCATATTATGTCGTTCGGCGGCAGTGCAGTCTTCGTAAAGTTCTTTATAACTGGTGACACTATAGACGTCGGCTGGTATCTGATATTTGGATTCGAGAAACTGCTGGGCCGCAATCGTCTGGTTGAGGATGGTCCCGCTGCCAAGGAGATTGACCTGCGCAGGCTTATTCAGTGTCGATGTCCTGAAACGATAGAGGCCTTTTAATATTCCCTCGCGGACGCCGTCGGGCATCGGCGGCTGTTCGTAGAACTCGTTCATCATAGTGACATAATAAAAGATATTCTCCTGCTTTTCATACATCCGGTACAGACCCTCGCGGATGATGACAGCCAGCTCGTATGCGTAGGCGGGGTCGTAGCATTTGAGATTCGGTACGGAAAAATAAATATGGTGACTCTGGCCGTCCTGATGCTGCAAGCCTTCGCCGGCGAGTGTAGTTCGGCCTGATATTCCGCCGATGAGAAAGCCTTTTGCCATGCAGTCGCCCGCGGCCCAAATCAAATCGAGCATTCGCTGGCAGCCGAAGATGGAATAGAAAAGATAGAACGGAATCATATTAAGGCTGTGTGTTGCGTACGCTGTTCCGGCGGCGATGAAGGATGACATCGAGCCTGCCTCGGTGATACCCTCTTCGAGAATTGCGCCGTCGGTTTTTTCGTTGTAGAACAGCAGCGATTCCTTATCCACCGGCTCGTAGAGCTGGCCTATGGATGAATAGATGCCCGACTGGCGAAACAGTGATTCCATTCCGAATGTTCGCGCCTCGTCGGGAACGATTGGGACGATGAATTTCCCGATTTGCTTGTCGGCGAGCAGCTTTGAGAGCATACGGACCATTACCATCGTCGTGGCGACCTGTCTTTCGCCGGAGCCTTTATAAAATTCTTCGAATAAATCCTGCGAAGGAGTTTGTAATGGTTCGACATTAACAGTACGCGAAGGTACGTATCCGCCGAGTTTTTGTCTTTGCTGGTGGAGGTATTGTATTTCCTTGTTGTCTTCGGCCAGCGGTCGATAGAAAGGCGCTTCCTGCACTTCGCCGTCTGCGATTGGGATACCGAACCGGCTGCGGAATTCGAGCAGCTCTTCTTCGTTGAGTTTTTTCTGCTGGTGTGTGATGTTCCTGCCTTCGCCCGCTTCGCCCAGGCCGTAGCCTTTTATAGTCTGCGCAAGTACGACCGAAGGCGAACCTTTGTGTTCGGTCGCGGCTTTGAAGGCTGCGTAAACCTTCACCGGGTCGTGGCCGCCGCGCTGCAGTTTTTCGAGCTGTTCATCGGAATAGTTTTTGACCAATTCGAGAAGCTGCGGATATTTTCCGAAGAAGTCTTTACGGATGAAGGCACCACCTGCGACGGCGTATTTCTGGAATTGGCCGTCGGGTACTTCTTCCATTCGCTTTACGAGCAGGCCGTCTTTGTCTTTTTCCAGCAGCGGGTCCCAGCCGGAGCCCCAGATTATCTTTATGACGTTCCAGCCTGCACCGGTGAAGACGGTTTCAAGCTCCTGGATGATTTTCGCGTTGCCTCGAACGGGTCCGTCGAGTCGCTGAAGGTTACAATTTATCACAAAGATAAGGTTGTCGAGTTTTTCCCGGCCGGCCAGGCTGATTGCGCCGAGCGATTCGGGCTCATCCATTTCACCGTCGCCGAGCAGCGCCCAGACTTTTTGGTCGGATGGTTTTTTCAGTCCGCGATTTTCAAGGTATCGATTGAAGCGCCCCTGGTATATGGCCATTATCGGCGACAGTCCCATCGAGACTGTCGGAAACTGCCAGAAGTCAGGCCTCAGTCTTGGATGCGGGTATGACGGCAGGCCGCCGTCGGGGTGCAGCTCCTGCCGGAAGTTTTCCAAATCGAAAGCGGATAAACGTCCTTCGAGGTAAGCGCGTGCGTAAACGCCCGGCGCGGCGTGGCCCTGAAAATATATTATGTCACCGGCCCCCGTAAGGGGCCCCGAGGGCTGCTCATCGTTCCCCTCGACTCCGCTCGGGGCAGGCTTTGCCCGCCAGAAATGGTTGAAGGCGACTTCCCAGAGTGTCGCGGCCGAGGCGTAAGACGAGATGTGTCCGCCGATGCCGGATAATTCGCGATTGGCTCGGACGACCATTGTCATCGCGTTCCAGCGAATCCAGCTTTTAATGCGATGTTCGAGCTCGCGTCGGCCGGGGTATGGGGGTGTGTCTTCGGCACTTATGGTATTGACATAAGGCGTGCTCGAAGGCGGACGAATTTGTATGCCGTACCTCTGGGCTGCGAGCAGGAGTTTTTCGAGAAGGCCTTTTACCCGCTCCGGACCGCTTGTTCTGTGGACGTCGGCGAGAGACTGCAGCCATTCGCCATTTTCGAGTGCTTCGAGTTTTGGGTCGGTATCGGGCATACGCATTATCCTTACTCTGGACAGCGGTTTTTGTGTGCCGTAAACTTGTGCAATAATCCAGTTGCGGGCGATTATAGCCTATTGATTAACGACGCACAATATCTCAAGCGACAGAGGCTTTTATGGGACGTCCCGGGGGATGGGCGAATGGATTTCGGGTAAATGCACAGATAACAGTATTATTAGCGGGGTTTTTGCTGGCATTGAGGGGCGAGGAAGCTATAATTGCCCCGAAATATCGCGACGGAGCATGTGCGCGCAGAAGGGAGTATAGAATGCAGAAGAAGGGAATATTCGCATTAGCACTGGTATTGGTAACGGGATACGCCGCCGGGGCAACGGGCGATTACCCCGGCGCGACGGGGTTTGCCGGCCAGGACCTGCACTTAGTCGGGACCGAAGTAATTAACTATCAGCTCAGCACGGGTGAACATGCGCTGGTCTTCGAGAATGGTTTCTCGATGAGTATAGGGGCCAACCACTTCGAGTCGGCCAAGGCCGTGGTCTGGCTGATGCCTGTGCGAACACAGGTCAGAGGGATGCAGGAAACTGATTACCAGGCGACTGTTTACCTCGAACAGAACGTTACCGTCGGGAAAAACCGCCTGTCTAAAACAACCGATGTTACGCAAACGATGCTGGAGGGAGGCGAAGCACTTCTGAGTCGCTTTTTGGTTACGGGCGAGGTTTTTATTACCGCAGATAAAAGAACGGCAGAAGACCCGCATCGGCTGGAGCTGTATCGAACGGCCCTGAGTTATTCCAAGTCGGTCGAGTCCGGGCCGAGGTTCGTGGTTCAGGAAGAAGCACTGGTTCCCGAACTGCCGGCCCGCGCTGCGCCGCAGCAGGAAATAGTGACCGAAGAAGGTAAGCCGGCGGAACCTGAAGCGGCGAAGGAAGAACAGCCGGGATTGTTGGAGCGGGTTTTCGGTCCTGAACAAAAGGTTGAACCTGTTCAGCCGGAGCCGAAGTTTTCGTATCCGGTGGTGTTCGCACCGGCGGGGCCTGAGCCGTTGAAGATTGATTCTGTGCCGGCGCCGGACGGGACAAACGTTGCGACGATTCGGCAGCGATTCTACGTTTCGCAGAAACAGGACGAGCAGGGACGGCTGCTGGAGCTGCAGGCGGATAATGCGGTGGTGTTTTACAGCGGTTCCGGTGAGCGGAACGAGGAAAAAGACGGTTCCGACCTGCAGGATTTGCTGTCGCGTGCGAGCGTGCGGGCGATATACCTGTCGGGTGACGTCGTGATGGCTGAAGGACAGCGGACGATTCGGGCCGATGAGATATTCTATGACTTCGAACGAAAAAAAGCGATTGCCATAAACGCGGTGATGAGAAACTTCGATGACGACCGCGGTATTCCGATTTATGTGCGGGCGGCGCAGCTCAGACAATTGTCGGAAAATAAGTTCTCTGCAAATAACGTGGTGCTTACCACAAGTGAATTCTACGTGCCGCAGATGTCTGTTTCAGCTTCGAGCGTGGTGATTACGGATACGACGACGGTGGATGAGCAGCTCGGTCGAATGAGCGACGCCAGTTACGACGCCGAGCTGCGGGACGTGAAAGTCAAGTACAAAGATTTTACCCTGTTTGGTCTGCCTGTGATGCGGAGCAATTTCCAAAGACCTGACGCTCCGCTGCAAAGTGTCCACGCCGGTTATGACAGCACGTGGGGGCCTTCGTTCGAGACGCGGTGGTTCCTGGCGCGACTGCTGGGTATGAAAGAGTCGCCGGGCACCGAGAGTCGATTCATGCTTGATTATTACGGCAAGCGGGGACTGGGGACAGGTGCGGAAATAGAATACGTTCACCAGGACAGTTACGGGCGTATGTTCGGCTATTTAATACACGACCACGGCGAGGACAGGCTGGGAAGCTGGCGATTTCGCAAGGACCTGGAGCCTCCCCGAAAGTTTCGCGGGCGGTTCAGCTGGCAGCATCGACAACTCCTGGCCGACGACTGGCAGCTCACGACGGGAGTGGATTATTCGAGTGACGAAAACTTTGTCGAGCAGTACTGGCGAAACGAATTCGACCTCAGTGACCGTGAGACATACGTTCACCTGAAAAAATCACGGGACAACTGGGCGCTATCACTGCTGGGAAAGGGCCGTATAAACGATTTCGAGGACCGGCTGGAAGAGCTTCCGAGTGGGGAATTTCACCTGACGGGCCAGTCGCTGTTCGATGATAAGCTTCCACTTTACAGCGACAGCCAGGTGAGTCACCTGCGTCAGCGAATCGGCAACGACCATGCGATATTGATAACACAGCAGCCCTTCACGTTTATGGCGCACCGGACGGAGCTGGATATGCCGATGTGGCTTCGGCCGTTCAAAGTGGTTCCTTATGTGGCAGGCACTTTAGCCTATGACGACCGCAGCGGGTTCGAGCGAGGCCTGGTTGATTTGAGCCATACGAGAAAGACCGCAATGGGCAACCCGAGCCAAGCACCGTTCGGCGGCGACTGCCAATGGATAATGGAGGCGGGCCTTAGATTAGGCACCCAGTTGTGGAAGACGTATCCGAATGTCAAATCGCGGCTGTGGGATTTGCAGGGACTGCGGCACATCGTCGAACCGCATTTGCTGGCAACGGTTTTTACCGAAAGTGACGTCAACATCAAGCAGCGTGATTTGCTCAACGTCGGCGTGGCGCAGCGTTGGCAGACAAAGCGCGGTCCGGCCGGGCAGGAGCGAACGGTTGACTGGATGCGGCTCGATTTGGATTCGGTCTGGCTTAACGAGAACGAAAGAGCTTCCGACGCGGGGCCGGGGCCGGACCGGCTGACCTGGGCCAAGCCCTTTGTCCCGATGCGTGTGTTCTCCGCGCCGCAGATATTCAACGGCGATTTGACGATGCCGATTCCGACGGTTGAGATGTGGGGACCCAGGCGAGATTACTTCAGTGCCGATTACATCTGGCGGGTCAGTGATACGACGGCGGTCCTGAGTGACATGTATTACGACACACGCAGCGGCGTGGTCAACCAGATGAATGTCGGGTTTTCAAGGCTGGTCTGGCCGAATCTCAGTTACTATATCGGCAGCAGATATTTGCGGCGGGTGCAGGTGCTCGGCGAGAAAGGTTCTCAGGCGTTTACTTTTGCCGCGACATACGAGCTTGACCCGCGATATACGCTGGTTTTTGCACAGCAGGTTGACTTCGATTACGGCTCGAATATCCGCAGCGACGTTACGCTGATAAGGAAATACCATCGCCTGTTCTGGGGTATAACTTACAGCGCGGACAACTCGCTGGATACGCAGTCGTTCGTAGTCAGTATCTGGCCGCAGGGGATTCCGGAACTTTCGCTCGGGCACAGACGATACAGCGAGATGGCCAAGCAGCCGAGCTATTGAGTTTTGAACAATACTTTTGTTTAGGTCTTATAGTTTTTAAGGAGTTTTTGATGGCGTTGGTTGACACAAAAAAGATGTTCGAGGCGGCTTACAGGAACGGCTATGCAATCGGTGCGTTCAACGTGAACAATATGGAGATTACGCAGGGCATCGTCTCGGCGATAGCCGAAGCCAAGGCGCCGCTTATTCTGCAGATTTCGCGTGGTGCACGGCAGTACGCGAGCATGAGTTATCTGCGTGCGATAATCGACGTGGCTGTGGCGGAAAATCCGGATATCCCGATTGTGATGCACCTGGACCACGGTGACACGTTCGAGACCTGCAAGCAGTGCGTGGATGAC
The DNA here is from genome assembly GCA_964518825.1 of uncultured Pirellulales bacterium. Lineage (GTDB taxonomy): Bacteria > Planctomycetota > Phycisphaerae > Sedimentisphaerales > Anaerobacaceae > JBBABK01. Next base: position 3,042 of record CAZFHM010000081.1, on the reverse strand, counting down.
GGCTTTACGTCGGTAATGATTGACGCATCGCATCACCCGTACGAGGAAAACGTCCGAATTACCAAACAGGTAGTAGAGTATTCACACGACCACGGCGTGGTGGTCGAGGCCGAGCTCGGCCAGTTAGGCGGTATCGAGGAGGACGTGGTAGGCGTGGACGATATTTCGGCTCACCTTACCGACCCGAACCAGGTGGTGGATTTTGTCGGAAAGACGGGCGTCGATTCGCTGGCAATCGCCTGCGGGACCAGCCATGGAGCCTATAAGTTCAAAACCGAACCGAAGTTAGCATTTGACGTAATACAAGAGTGTGCCGACAAACTGCCGGGCTTTCCGCTTGTTATGCACGGTTCGAGCAGCGTTTTGAAGGAATTTGTCGACTTGATTAACAAATACGGCGGAAATATGCCCAACGCGATGGGTGTTCCGGAAGAGGCGATTAGCAAGGCGTCGAAGATGGCGGTGTGCAAAGTCAATATCGATACCGACCTGCGGCTGGCTTTGACGGCGAAAATCAGGCAGGTATTCGCGGAAAAACCGGGTGAATTCGACCCTCGTAAGTACCTCGGCCCGGGCAGGGACGCCATTAAAGAAATGGTCAAGCACAAGCTGAAAGTACTCGGCTGCGTCGGCAAAGCCGCTGAGTGTACGTAATCGGGCGGTTTTGGGATAAATCATTCCGCGCTTGTGAGTGTTTTACCGGACTTCGGCAAGCTCAGTCGAGCCGGTAAGCCAAGGCGCAGTTTAACTCAGCGCACGAAAACGCCGATTTGTCATAGATTAGCATCGTTCTTTTGAGGTGGTTGTATGCTTGACAACAATAGATTTTTTCCTGGGGACGGTTCGCGGCGAGTCCGGACTGCTGTTGCAGGTGCAAGGCTGTTTTTGCGGCTGATGCTGTTTGCGTGGATAAGCACCGTAGCAGCAGCGCTCAGCGCACAGACAGAGGTTGCCCAGGTTAGTTCATCGGACGCATTCGGGCAGGTCTGCCAGTTGGTATATCAGGGTGAATTTTCCAATGCCGCCGAGATGATAGCCAAGTATCCCTGTAACAACAAGCAGGAGTTTGCGGAGATTGCGGCGATTACGCACGAGTACGAGGCGCTGGACAAACGTCGCTCCGAGGCGAAGAAGGAAAGTTACGAGAAGAAATGGGAGAAACTGCAGGCCCTGCGCTGGGGTGACAGCAACGATGTAAACGATGTGAACGAACCGCCGGGTGTTTTCGTAGTGGCAACCGCACTGGCAGAGCTTGCGGAACCGCAGCAAAAGCAGCAGATTTTTGAAACCAGGATAGTTCAGCAGGCGATCGAACGCGCCAAGGCTGAAGCGGTTAAGTACGAGGCGCAGGGCAAGTGGTTTGATTCTTATACGAACTGCTGGTATTGGCTCGGCGTGCTCGATAAGGATAACGAGCAATACAAAGAGCATGGAGAGGAGCTGGTTGAAAAGGCGAACATACTGGCGTCATTTCAGGACAGTCCCTGTGAGACCAGCAAACAGAGATTTCAAAAGGTCGAGCCGGCGATGTTCGAACGTGCGATAGAGGTTATTGACACTACGTACGTCAATCCGATGTTCATCGATTACAGTAAGATGGCCTTGAAGTCGCTGCGGCGATGCAGGCTGCTGGCGGAGGTGGTGAAAGACTCTTACGACCAGATTCAGGAAAGCCATAACGGCGGCAAGGCCGAGGGCAATCTTGCCGAGATTATATATTGCCCGGACAGCAACAGCATCAAGGCATGGTCGGAATCGCTCAAGGCGCTGCAATCAGACATCGAGCAGGCTAAGGAAGGCATCAGCAGGGAACGTTTTATTGACATATTCGAGCAGGTATTGATTTTGAACTCGATGACGGTTTCACTGCCCAAGTCGGTGTTGATAGCCCATTTTTCGGAGGCGGCGTTGTCGGTCCTGGACCCGCACACGGTAATTGTATGGCCTCAGCAGGTAGATGATTTCAAGAAGAGCCTGACGGGTGAGTTTTCGGGTATCGGCATCCTGATAAGCAAGGAAAAGGGGCTGCTAACGGCAGCAAGTCTGCTTCCGGATACGCCTGCGTATAAGAGCGGCCTGGATGCGGGTGACATAATCGAGGCGGTCGATGGTGTCCCGACGAAAGATATGTCCCTCGAATGCGCGGTCAAGCATATAACCGGGCCTCCGGGGACGCCGGTAAAACTGACCGTTCGTACACCCGGCGACGACCAGAGCCGCGAGCTGTCGATTGTCAGGGCGAAAATCGTGGTGCAGACGATTCGCGGATGGCAAAGAACGACAAGCGGGCAGTGGAAGTATATGCTGGACGAGGAGCAGAAAATCGGATATGTGCGGCTCACGAGTTTTTCAGATAACACCGCCGATGAATTCGAAGAGGTCCTCGACCAGTTGGAGAAAAATGGAATGCGGGCGCTGGTGCTGGATTTGCGTTTCAATCCGGGCGGGCTGCTGGACAGCGCAGTGGAAATTGCAGATAAGTTCATCCGTAAGGGCCTTATCGTTCGGACCCAGCCTCGCTGGGGCATACCCGACTATCGAAGCGCTACAGGCGGCAGAACACATCCCGATTATCCGATGGTGGTTTTGGTGAACCGGTACAGCGCAAGCGCTTCCGAGATTGTGGCAGGAGCGCTGCAGGATGAAAAATACCGCCGGGCGATAATCGTAGGTGATCGCACGCACGGTAAAGGCAGCGTTCAGCAGGTGTCGTACAGACCCGGCGGCGGAGCGCAGCTGAAATACACGATAGCATATTATCATCTGCCTTCGGGTCAGCGGGTCGAGAGCCGTGAAGATATGGAAAAGCTCGGCAGAGAGGACTGGGGTATAACGCCGGACGTGATGGTGAAGCTGACCGGCGAGGAGACGAGCAAGCTGACCGACGTGCAGAGGGACAATGACGTGCTGGTCAAGGCGGACCACGACCTCGATGCGGCCCCGCTGAATAAGCATTCGCTGCAGGACACCATGGAATCCGACCCGCAATTAACTGTTGCACTTCTCGTAATCCGCACTAAACTCTTAGAGCAGGGACGCGCG
>CAZFHM010000080.1:0-10057 GCA_964518825.1 uncultured Pirellulales bacterium | reverse complement strand
GTCTTATAGAAGCAGGGGTATGAAAACGCGGCAAATGATTTATTGAGCGACAATTAATAATCACAGAAAGAGGTGCACAGTGAAAAAAATGTATTTTCTTTTTATTATTAACGCAATGGCTGTATCCAATGTCTTCGCACAGCAAAACACGCCGCCTTCTCCAAACTCTCTGCCTGCACCGGTGCAGCTAACCGCCGAACAGGACCATCAAAGAATGATGGCTCTTTTGCACATAACATCTTTAAGGCCGTATAGAGACGGAATGAATCCCAAGTCTGCAAATTATGCCAATTACGATGAATCCAAAGCCAATCCCTATCCGAATCTTCCCGATGCGCTGGTTTTGAAGGACGGGCAAAAGGTCACGACGCCCCAAATCTGGTGGAATCAACGCCGCCCCGAAATTGTGGAGGACTTCGACAGCGAAATCTATGGCCGGGTCCCGCAAAACGCCCCCAAGGTAAACTGGGAGCTGATCAGCGCGACCAACGAGCAGAACGGCGACGTTCCGGTTATCACCAAAAAGCTCGTCGGTCACGTTGATAATTCCTCGTATCCGCTTATAACCGTTGACATCGATTTGACACTGACTACCCCTGCCGATGCGAATGGTCCGGTGCCGGTAATAATGGAATTCGCATGGGGCGGTTCTTGGGGTAACCTCCCGCGTCGCGCAGGCGACAGACCCGATTGGAAGCAGCAGGTTCTGGCCAAAGGCTGGGGTTATGCCGTCTACATTCCCACCAGCGTCCAGGCCGACAAAGGTGACGACCTGACGCAGGGCATCATCGGACTGTGCAACAGGGGACAGCCGCGCAGTAAGGCCGATGAATGGGGCGCGTTGCGCGCCTGGGCATGGGGCGCCAGCCGCGCTCTGGATTATTTTGAGACTGACAAATCAGTGGACGCAAAGCGAGTCGGCCTTGAAGGCCATTCGCGCTACGGTAAGGCAGCACTTGTCGCCATGGCCTATGACCCGCGTTTTGCCGTCGTTTTTGTCAGCTCATCCGGCGAAGGCGGCGCAAAACTTCACCGCCGAAATTGGGGCGAGATAGTGGAAAATCTCGCCGGCTCTGGTGAGTACCACTGGATGGCCGGTAACTTTCTTAAATACGCCGGTCCGCTTAACTGGAACGATTTGCCGGTGGATTCGCACGAACTGATTGCTTTGTGCACCCCGCGGCCTGTGTTCATTAGCGCCGGGATAACCAATGGAGACGGCTGGGTAGATGCCAGGGGTATGTTCATGGCCGCCGCAGCCGCCGGGCCGGTCTATAAGCTCCTCGGCAAAAAGGATATGGCAACTACCCAGTTCCCTTCGACAGGGACAACGCTAATCGACGGCGACATCGCCTTTCGCCAGCATCACGGCGGACACACCCCAGGCCCGAACTGGCCAACGTTCCTGACGTTCGCCGAAAGATATCTAAAAACGCCGGTAGTCAAACCACCCGAAAAACAATTACCTTCCAATAAATAGAATAGGAAGGTACAATAAATGTCTTAGGTTAAAAGAAAAGGAAAAATAAGATGAAGCTGAATATCAAGACTCTTTGCCTGGCGGTATGTTGTTATGTATTGATGATTTCTCAGGCGGCTCTCTGTGCAGTCAAACTGCCGCGGCTGGTCAGCGACGGCATGGTATTGCAGAGAGGTGACAGCACAAAAATTTGGGGCTGGGCCGACCCGAATGAACAGATAACCATCGACTTCAACGGTAAAACATATAACACAACAGCCGATGCGGACGGCAACTGGGCGGTAACGCTTTGCGAATTGAGTGCCGGCGGACCGTACACTATGGAAATTAACGCCGAAAATCAAAAAACCCTGAAAAATATAATGGTCGGCGACGTGTGGGTATGTTCCGGACAGTCCAACATGGAGCTTCCGATGGCACGTGTAAAGGACCGATATCCCGATGTGGTAGCTCAATCCGAAAATCCCGCCATAAGACAGTTTTATGTCCCGCGAAAATATGATTTCAAACAGCCCCTCCAGGACGTGGATTCAGGAAGCTGGCAATCCGCTAATCCACAAAGCGTTCTTGATTTTACCGCCGTAGGCTATTTCTTTGCTAAAGAGTTGTATGAAAAATATAATGTCCCCATCGGCCTGATTAACTCGAGCTTAGGCGGCTCGCCCGCACAGGCCTGGCTAAACGCCGACGCCCTCAAGGCCTTTCCTCACTATAGGAAAATCGCCAAAAAATACAAAGAAGACGGCTACATAAAAAAAGTCATCGATGACGACAAGGCACGCAGCGACGCATGGTATAGCCTCCAGCACAAAAAAGACAAAGGCCTGGCGCAGGGCCAAAAGCCCTGGTACGATAATTCCATCGATACCTCCGATTGGTCCACTATGAACGTGCCCGGCTACTGGGCCGACGGCGAGCTCGACAATATCAACGGCGTTGTATGGTTCAGAAAGGAATTTGACTTACCCGATGTTATGGCCGGCAAACCCGCAAGACTCGAGCTCGGCCGCATAGTCGACGCCGATAAAACTTATGTTAACGGCCGATTTGTCGGCGAGGTTACATACCAGTACCCCCCGAGAAAATATGATGTCCCTGCAAACGTGCTCAAAGCCGGCAAAAATGTTGTTACAGTAAGGGTAATCAGCAACATCGGCCGGGGCGGCTTTGCCACAGACAAACCCTACGAGCTTACAGTCGCAGGCCGAACCATCGACCTCAAAGGACCCTGGAAATACAAATTAGGCGCAGAAATGGAACCGCTGCAGCCCGAAACTTTTATCAGGTTTCAGCCGGAAGGTCTGTACAACGCAATGATTGCCCCGCTCTTAAACTATAGAATCAAAGGTGTGATTTGGTATCAGGGCGAATCCAACGCAGGCAACGGATTCGAATACCAAAAACTCTTCCCCCATTTGATTGCTGACTGGCGCAAAAATTGGAACCAGGGCGACTTCCCCTTCCTGTACGTCCAGCTTGCAAACTTTATGGAAGCCAAAGACCAGCCCTCCGAAAGCGGATGGGCAGAGCTTAGAGAAGCCCAGCTTAAAACCCTTTCTGTTCCTGAGACAGCAATGGCCGTCATTATCGATATCGGTGAATGGAACGATATTCACCCCACGAATAAAGAAGACGTCGGAAAACGTCTTGCCCTGGCCGCAGAGAATTTAGCCTACGGCGAAAAGGACGTTATCTATTCCGGCCCGTTGTACGCAGCGATGAAAATCGAAGACGATAAAATCATACTGTCATTTTCAAATATCGGCACCGGCCTGGTCGCCAGGGGCGGCCCCCTGAAAGAATTCGCAATCGCCGGCCTAGACAAAAAATTCGTATGGGCAGACGCCGAAATAGACGGTGATAAAATCGTCGTATGGAGTAATAAGGTGACAGACCCCATAGCCGTTCGCTACGCCTGGGCCGACAACCCCGAAAGCGCAAATCTGTATAATAAGGAAGGTCTGCCCGCTTCTCCTTTCAGAACCGACGAATAATAGTAAACTACCACGCCCTTACGGACGTGGCATTTTTAGAATTCAAGCTTCGCTTGCCCGCTGTCTTCCTTTCCTTGCATCTGAACATACTTCCGTATCGTGGACTCATTTATTCCGACCGTTGATACAAAGTAGCCTGTCGACCAAATACCATCTACACCCCAATATACTTTATCTAAAAATGGAAACTTCTTACGCATAGAACTGCCGGTATTGGCTTTTATCATATTAACAATTTCACTGACCGAAAATTTAGGGGGAATCGATACTAATATGTGTATATGATCCAAATCAGTATTTACCTCCAATATTTCTATCTCAGGGTGAAAACTGCTTATCTGCTTTATTTTCCTTTGCAAATAGTCGCCAATACCGGCTTTCAATACTTTTCTGCGGTATTTGGTCGACACCACAATATGATACCGAGTATAATAGACTACATGAGCCTGTTTCCTGTATTCCATAAAGACAATTATACAGGAAGACAGCGGGTACTTCCATCTACGCCCTCACGGACGTAGTATTACGAAGGAAGAATAAAAACCCAGAAAATGGAAGTCTTTGTTCCATCCCTGGGTTAATTCTATTATCTTTTTGCACAGATACCTGTTGCCTGCAAAACAAATATCTGCAATCTCATTGTACCAAAATGCAACGGACAGTGTCAATGATGTATATTCTTTGTTTTTATATTCCGGCTAGCCCCTAACTCCGCGCAGCGACTTGTCACGGCGAAGTGTAACGTAGACGAAAGCGAAGACGGGCCCGCCCGTCGCCAGCGAAATCCTTCGAGAATACTTCGCTTAAAAATATTTAACCCCGAAGCCTGCTTCGGGGGTGTTTAGCAGTCGCCGGCACGGCGACTTGTTTAGCCCCAGCACCCTTGTCCGACGTAGTTTTAACGTAGGCGGATGTGGCTGGAGCCTCTAACGACTATTCACTATTCACTAACGACTATCACACCGCAGGGGGTCAATGTCTTTTATCGCAGCGAAATACTAAACGAATACTTCAAATAATCAATTTTACGGCTCGCTTGTCTTTACACCCCTTAAAATCCTTGCCTTAAAACACAATCAGTGTGATAATTCTTAATCATCCGTACGGCATTTAACGGCCTCGAACAAAAACTCGATCAGGGACAATCGCCCGGAAAGAAACTCGTTATGAAAACCGGATATTTACAGCTCCTCCTTCTCTTAATATCGTTATCTTTATTTACAAACTCCTCTGCTGCCCTCGAAAAACAAACTGATATTATGAACGACAAAATTCAAAAAACCCACGATGGTATCACGATTACATTCGACGACGGCCTGCTCCTGCTCCGCATTTGTGATGAAAACATCATACGCGTCGCGTTCGCTAAAGATAAACATTTTCTCAGCCGGCAAAGCCTGGCCGTCGAAAATCGACCCGTATTTTCAACCGGCTTCGAAGTCGCCTCCACTCGAAATGCCGTCACCGTCACTACGAACAAGCTCCGGGTCCGCGTCGATTTGCAAACCTCCGCGGTCACCTTCCTCGATGCCGCTGGAAAAATCATTCTCGCAGAACAACCCGGCGGCCGCGAAATACAGCCCGCCGGAGTACAGGGAGAAAAAACTTTCCACGTAAGGCAACAATGGCTGCCGAACCAAAACGTGTCTCTCTATGGCCTCGGACAGAACCAGCTCGGACTTATGGACATCAAAGGTTTCGACATGGATCTCTGGCAGCACAACGGAACCGTCATAATTCCATTCCTGGTTTCCAGCCGGGGATACGCGATATTGTGGGACAACACTTCGTACAGTAAGTTCGGTGACAAAAGTCAATTCGAGCCGCTGCCTGCCGAGCTGCTCTGCGACCAACAGCAAAACCCGGGCGCAATTACCGTCACTTACTTCAAAGGGACAAATTTTGAAGACGAATTATTCCGGCAGACCGACCGGAAAATCGGCATAGAATTACCCACCGCCGACCCTCGCCCGAACAACCTCATCCATCCATCACTGCCCCCTTCAGGAAGCATCGGCATCCGATGGCAGGGCTATATCCGGCCGAAGCAAACCGGTGATTATCTTTTCAAAACCTTCTCCGGCAACGGCGTAAAGCTCTGGCTCGACGACAAACTAATCATCCAGGACTGGTGGCAGAACTGGCTTCCTTACGAGAACATCGCCAAAGTGCCGCTCACCGCCGGCCGGAAATACAAAATCCGTGTCGAATGGCTGCGCGACCAGAACGCAAACGATATGAAACTGCTGTGGAAAAAACCCGCGGACAACAATTCTACTTCACTCTGGTCGGAAGTCGCAGACGGAATCGATTATTATTTCATCTATGGCCCGCAAATTGACAAAGTAATTTCAGGCTATCGCAAACTGACCGGCAAAGCCCCTATGATGCCGCTCTGGGCTTTCGGCCTCTGGCAATCTCGCCAGCGATACAAAACCGCCGACGAAAGTCTCGAAGTTCTAAAAGGCTTTCGCTCACGAAATATCCCTATCGACAACATCGTTCAGGACTGGCAGTACTGGAAAGAAGACGAATGGGGCTCGCACCACTTCGAACCGCGCCGCTTCCCCGACCCGCAGGCCTGGATAGACACAATTCACGAAAAATACAATGCCCGCCTGATGATTTCCGTCTGGCCCAAGTTCTACCCCGGAACGGAAAACTACAAGGCCCTGCACTCACGCGGCTTCCTCTGCCAGGAACCTCTCCGCTTGGGACTAAAAGACTGGCTCGGCTACCCGTTCACTTATTACGACGCCTTCAATCCAAAGGCCCGCAAACTCTACTGGTCTCAAATCGAACGTGACCTGTTCACAAAAAAAATCGACGCATGGTGGTTGGATGCCACCGAACCTGACATGAGCGCGCCGGACGTAAACATGCAAAAGTCACTCCTGAATCCGACGGCACTGGGAACCGGGGCACGTGTACTCAACGCGTATTCACTGATGAACAGCAAAGCCGTGTACGAAGGACTCCGTACCGCTGACCCGAACCGACGAGTTTTCATTCTCACACGCTCCGCCTTCGCAGGACAGCAGCGATACGCCGCCGCAACATGGTCAGGTGACATTCCGTCAACATGGCAGGCTCTTCGCAAACAGATAACCGCCGGACTCGGTTTTTCGATATCCGGCCTGCCATATTGGACAATGGACATCGGCGGCTTTTCTCTGCCCCCGCGATTCGCAAACAGCCCGCCGATGTCACCGCAGGCTCGCGAAGAATGGCGAGAGCTCAACACCCGCTGGTTTCAGTTCGGCACCTTTGTCCCGTTACTCCGGGTACATGGCGAAGGACAAAAACGCGAGATGTTCAACATCGCACCCGAAAATCATCCCGCCTATCAGGCCATGCTCGAATACGACAAACTCCGCTACCGCCTGCTCCCCTACATCTATTCCGTCTCTTGGTTGGTGACTAACAACGACTACACGATAATGCGTCCGCTGGTCATGGACTTCCAGTCCGACCCCTTCGCTCGCAATATCGACGACCAGTATATGTTCGGCCCCTCGCTTTTAATCAATCCCGTAACCGAATATAAAGCGAGAACTCGAAAAGTTTACCTGCCCACCGGCCAAGGCTGGTACGACTTGAAAACCGGCCGCTGCTTCTCCGGCGCACAAACAATTAACGCAGACGCGCCCTACTCGGACATCCCCGTTTTCGTCAAAGAAGGTTCCATCCTGCCGTTCGGTCCCGACATTCAGTACACAATACAAAAACCCGCCGACAAAATCCGCCTGTTCGTCTACACCGGCAAAGACGCCGCCTTTACAATCTACGAAGATGAAAACACAAATTATAATTACGAAAACGGTTCCTTCAGCACCATCACCATGAAGTATAACGAATCCGACGGAACCTTGACAATCGCCGCCCGCAAAGGCGGTTTCCCGGCAATACTCAAAAACCGCACCTTCGAAATCATTTGGGTCAACCCCGGCAATCCCGTCGCCCTTGATTTCGACTCGAAGCCCGACCAATCCGTATCTTATGACGGAAACGAGCTGACAGTCACACAAAACATTTCACCGTCTTCGACTCACAAACCTCTTTCTTCTTATGATGAACAAGCCAGGCAATTGCTTTCGCAAATGACCCTGCAGGAAAAAATCGGGCAAATGACTCAGGCCGAACACGGCGGTATCAAAGACCCAAACGATGTAGAAAAATATTTCCTCGGCTCAGTACTCTGTGGCGGAAACGCCGACCCCGAACAGGGCAACACGTTGCAGGCATGGACCGACCTTTACGATATGTACCAGAAACACGCCCTAAACACCCGCCTCGCCGTCCCGCTGCTCTTCGGCGTCGACGCCGTACATGGCCACAGCAATCTTCTCGGCGCAGTTATCTTCCCCCACAACATCGGCCTCGGCTGCACACGCGACCCCGAACTCGTCAGACAAATCGCCCACGCCGCCGCCGTAGAAGTCCGCGCAACCGGAATCAACTGGACCTTCGCTCCCTGCGTCACCGTCCCTCAGGACCAGCGCTGGGGCAGAACTTACGAAGGCTTCTCCGAAAACCCGAAACTCGTAAAGCTCCTCGGTGACGCTGCCGTTCGCGGCTATCAGGGTGCTGACCTGAGCAGCCCCCTTTCCATTCTCGCCTGTATGAAGCACTATGCTGGCGACGGCGGGACCGAATTCGGCTCAGCAAAAAAAAACGCTCTGCTCGACCAGGGAGATACCCGCCTCGACGAACAAACAATGCGAAATATTCACATCCTTCCATATACCAATGTCAACAAATTAGGCCTCGGTTCCATTATGCCCTCATACAATAGCTTCAACGGCCTCAAATGCTCCGCTGACAAACACCTGCTCACGGATATACTAAAAAAAGAATTGGGCTTCGAAGGCTTCTTAATTTCCGACTACTCCGCCATCGACCAGCTCCACCCCGATTACAAAACCGCAGTCGAGATATCAATCAACGCCGGTATGGACATGGCAATGGCCCCAAGAAACTACCGCGATTTTTTTACCAGCCTCGAACAGCTCGTCAACGAGGGCAAAGTCCCTCTCTCGCGCATCGACGACGCCGTCACGCGAATCCTCCGCGTCAAATTCGCGATGGGGCTTATGGATAAAAACAAATCGCCCCTGGCCGACCGCAGCCTTTACAAATTCTTCGGCTGCGACGAACATCGGCTTCTCGCCCGACGAGCCGTCCGCGAATCTCTGGTCCTGCTCAAAAACGATAACAACATCCTGCCCCTCTCCAAAAATCTTGCTCGCATACACGTCGCCGGCAAAAACGCCGACGACATCGGAAACCAGTGTGGAGGCTGGACAATAACATGGCAAGGCCGAAGCGGTAACATAACAACAGGAGGAATCACAATTCTGCAGGCTATAAAAGAAGCAGTCTCCGACAATACCCAGGTGACATTCTCAAAAGACGGCTCAGGCGCGGACGACGCAAACGTCGGCATCGTCATTATCGGCGAAACCCCTTACGCCGAAGGCCTCGGCGATGTTAAAGTACCCGAAATCTCAAACGGAGATATTGAGGCCGTCCGCAATATGAAAAATGCAGGCCTCGACGTAGTTGTGATTCTCATCTCCGGCAGGCCGATGCTCATCAATGACGTGCTCGACCTCTCTGACGCCCTTCTCGCCGCCTGGCTTCCCGGTACACAAGGCCAAGGCGTCGCCGATGTCATTTTCGGCGACTATAATCCCACTGGCAGACTTTCTTTCACCTGGCCGCGCTCCGCTCTCCAATACCCGACGAACACCGCCGACTCCAACTACAATCCCCTGTTCAAATACGGTTTCGGCCTGTCGTATGAAAAATAATTGTTAGCCCACGGTACTGTAGGGGGTTTTATATTTTCGGTACTGTCGCGGGTTATTTTCGCACCGCTGGGGATTATTTGTCTTCACCCGGAACTCGGAACTACACAAAATGCCGTTCTTTTGAAAAAAATGCAGATTTATTCTCACATTGAAAAGGTATAGCCGTATTTCCACCCCATGCCTGTGGTATCCTGCTGGTATCCCTGGCCGAGCATTCTCCTTTCCCATTGACGGGCTGTCGCCTCCGAGGTGAACTGCTGCATAACTCGAAAATCCCGCGCCTTGCCGCGTTCCCGCTTTATTCTTGCCGGCTCATCTGTCAACCCCGCAAATCTCATAAAAACCCAATCTTTCGTAGCGTAACGCAAATCCCAGCGAACGCTGGGACCCAGATTCATACCGCAACTAAGAATTTAGAACTAAAAATTAATAATTGCACTCTGTCCTCCACCTTCTGTTCTCAAGCATCAAGCATCCAGCATTTCAAACAAACAAGGTGATTTTCTCACGTGCTTTCCTCTTTACCATTTTCGACCATTTCGGTAATAACACCGAAATGATCCGTGAGGTGAATTTTGGGCTAAAAAGGCAGGTGATTAATTTCCAAGATTGTCTTTCTATGTCGAAACGGTACCGAATACTTCTAATTCTACCCCCGATAATCCCATTTCTGCCCATTTTATTGACGCGCTGCCCTGAAATCCTATAATGATAAATAGTGAGGGCCAACGCCTCTCAGAACTGAATGTCAGCAAGCATTGAAGGGATTA
>CAZFHM010000079.1:0-10117 GCA_964518825.1 uncultured Pirellulales bacterium | reverse complement strand
TGACCTTCTTCTGGTTGAACCAGCCGAGCATGCACGTTCCCAGGCCAAGTTCCGCGGCCTGGAGGCAGAAATGTTCGGCTGCTATTGCTATATCCATAAGGCGGAAGTCCCTGCCTTTTACAATGCCTCCGAGTTTAGCGGATATTTTCTGCTTTTGGCTGACTACTAATACAAGGACGGGTGCGCTGAAGGCGAAGTGATTGAAATCCAGCAGCCCTTCAAAGGCTGCCTTTGCCAGATGGTTTCTAAGCTGCGGCTGGTCGACTATTATAAATTTCCACGGTTGAGAGTTGCATGCCGAAGGCGCCAATCTTGCCGCTTCGATACATCGCTCGAGTTGTTCTTTTGGCACGGGGGAGTCTTTGTAGTTTCTGACACTGTACCTTTTATTCGCCAAATCCAGAAAGTTCATATTTATTTCCGCAAGTTTATAGAGATATTTAACCACAGATTGACACAGATTTACACAGAGAAAATGTGAATTTTGAATTCTTAATTTTGAATTCCTTTTTGCCACGGAGAACACCTCCTGCTTACTGCTTGCAGGGGGGCAGGTCCGTGGGCTAACCAAACAACAATAACCCCCTGCGGCGCAAGTGGCTAAAAACCCCGTCATTGTCTCGACACAAAGCGTCGAGACGAAGTGACGGGGCTAAATATGAAAAACAACGCGCTGCGACGCGGGGATAAACCGTTGCACAAAGGGGGAAGATAGCGGATAATTGGTGAGCGAATTCTGTCATATATGTGATGCGGGAGGAATTGTGGCGATTAAGGCGGACAAAACGAGGGGCAAATTAAAGAAGCTGCAATCTGCGTTTGCCAAGGCAAGGACCCTTTTGATTGTGATGCAGGACAATCCGGACCCGGACGCTATCGGGGCATCGATGGCATTGAAGGAGCTGGCCCAAAAAATCGCCAATATCAAGTGTCAGATTGCTTACGGCGGGACAGTCGGCAGGGCTGAAAATCGTGAGCTGGTTTATTATCTCGGATTTAAATTTCATGCGTTTGCTGAAGTTGACTGGCGGGATTTCGACCTGATAGCCCTGATAGACACTCAGCCTGGGACGGGGAATAATCCTTTGCCTGCCGATAAACGGCCTGATATTGTTATCGACCATCATCCGATAAGAAAAATCACGCGAAGTATCAGCTTTACCGACATTCGGCAAGGGTACGGTGCGACATCGACAATTCTGTGGGAATACCTGTGGGCGGCTAAAATCAGACCTGATGTACCGCTTGCGACGGCGCTTCTTTACGGGATTATGTCCGACACTCAGGATTTGGGTACGGAAACAACGAAGGCCGATATCGGCGCTATGGAAGCGTTGTACCCTCTGGCGAACAAGCGGATGTTGAGCCAGATTCAGCGCGGACGGGTGCCGAGTTCGTATTTTCAAATGCTCGCGTCGGCGCTGGGCAACACGAAACTTTACGGGCATTGTGCGATTTGCGGGGTGGGTAACATTGATAATGCGGATATGATTGGGGAGGTAGCTGATTTATTGCTCAGGCATGAGCAGGTTGACTGGGTGCTTTGCTACGGTTTTTATAATGAGATGATATTGATTTCTCTTCGCACTCAGGACAAAGAGCTGTCAGCCGGTGATGTAATCCGCGGTATGGTTGAGGGAATCGGTACCGGCGGCGGCCATGCGAGTATGGCAGGCGGACAAATCCTGCTGAAACAGCAGGGAAAATCCCGACTGCGGAGGGGCAAGATAGAGCAACTGATACGTGGGAGGTTTCTGAAGGCGTTGAATATAAGGAAGAAGGAAGGCGCCGCTTTAGTTCGGATGTGAAAGAATTGTTTGGATACTCGATTCTGGATTTTTGATGCTTGATGCTCGAAAATGGGTACCTGCCCCTGTTTTCACAGGGGTGACAATCTTTGGCAGGTATGACAAAAGTTAACGTAGTTTTAGTGTGGCCAGGGCTATAGCGGCGAAGAGTGCGGCGAGCAGCCAGAAGCGGACAATTACCTGCGGCTCGGACCAGCCTTTGAGATGAAAATGATGATGGATGGGGGCGCAGCGAAATAATCTTTTCCCGCCTGTGTATTTGAAATAAATTATCTGAAGGACGACGCTCATCATCTCCATAATAAATACGCCGCCAATGAGCAATAACAGCAATTCATTTCTGGTAACCAGCGCACCGTAGCCCATAGCTGCGCCGAGCGGCTGTGAGCCGACGTCGCCCATGAAGACCTGGGCGGGGTGGCAGTTGTACCATAAGAATCCGAGGACCGCTCCGAGAATGGAGGCATAAAAAATGCTAAGCTCGCCGGCGCCGGGGATGGCGGGCAATAATAAATAGCTGGCCCAGGTAATTTGGCTGGTGCGGTCCATAAACTCCGAGGCGACGTAACAGAGCACGACGAGGACGGCGGCGACTATGCCGACGCATCCTGCTGCCAGGCCGTCCATTCCGTCGGTGAGGTTGACGGCGTTGCTGGTTGCGGTCAGATAGAAAATAGCAATAAGTACGAACATCCAGGTCTGCAGCGGCAGGCCCTGCTTATAGAACGGTATCCACAGTCGCATACCGTCGTCGATGTTACCTTTGACGAAATCGGAATAGAGAAACGAGGCAATGAGGACTGCGCCTCCGATCTGGAAGACGAGTTTTTCCCAGACTTTCAGGCCGTCACGGCTGCGGTGTCTGATATCTGCGGTAAGCTTTAGCCAATCGTCAACGGCGCCGAGTGCGCCGAACCAGATAATCAGGACAATGGCTTTCTGGACGAAGGGGTTGTCGAGCCTGGCCCAGAGGAGTGTTCCGACGAGTACGGCGAGTATGATGATGAGTCCTCCCATTGTGGGGGTGTTGGCTTTTTCTTTGGTCAGCTGGTTGAGCGCTTCGTGGTGGAATTCGGGCCTGTCGCCGATTTTTTTTCTCATCAGCCAGCGGATAATCTTCGGGCCCAGCAGGATGGCGATGGCGAAGGCGGTGATGCTGGCGACGATGCAGCGGAACATCACGTTCTGGTAGGCGTAGAAGCCGAGCCGGTGCGTGAAACTGTCACGAAAATAGTAAAGTAAATGGTAAATCAATTTATTTCTCGATTCTCGATACCTGATGCTCGATACTCGAAAAGTTTTTGAAGTATTTGTACGACTTTTTCGAGAGCGACGGTTCTGGAGCCTTTTACTAATACTATATCGTAATCTTTTATAAATTTGTGCACATTATCAGCGGCTGAGTCTGCATCGGCGAAAGTTTCAACCGCAAGAGCGTAATCGGCAAGTTTCTGCGCCGTCGAGGCGGCGATATTTGCCAGAGGTCCGACCGCAACGACGAGCCGGACGCCGGCGGCGACTATTACAGAAGCCAGTTGTCTGTGAAGATTTTCGGACTGTTCGCCCAGCTCGGCCATGTCACCGCAGATAAATACGGGACGCCGTTTTTCGCTCGCAGCCATTTTGGAGAGCAGCTCGAGTGCATTTTTCATCGAGCCTGGGTTGGCGTTATAACAGTCGTCGATAACTTCAATTGTACCAAATCGCCTAATCTCGGCCCGCATCGGTACGGGTGGGAGATTCTTAACGGCTTCGGCGAATTGTTCGGCAGTAAAGCCCAATTTGTCACAGACGGCCCATGCGGCGAGGGTGTTTTCGAGGTTGCCTTTTCCGCCGAGCGGCACGTTTACCGTTACCGAGCCAACGGTAAACCGACTGCTCGCGTGATTCCAATCAATTTGCTGCGGATGGATGTCACAGGTATCTGAAAGGCCGAAGGTAACGAAGCTGAGAGTGCGGCGGCGTGCAACATCAATAAGGTTTTCATAGTCGCCGTTTATGAACAGGCAGCCGCCGGGTGAAAGGCCTTGGGCGATTGACAGTTTTTCTTCAACTATTGTGTCGAGGCTGCCAAAACCTTCGAGGTGTGCTGGGCAGACGTTGGTGACGACGGCCAAATCCGGCCGGGCGATTTTACTAAGGTAAGCGATTTCTCCGGGCTTATTGGCGCCGAGCTCGGCGATGACGAATTGGTCGTCGGGACGGGCGGCGAGTAAAGTCAGCGGCAGGCCGATTTGGTTGTTGAAGTTTTTGGGGGCCTGGAACGTTCGGTATCTGCTGCTCAGGACGTGCGTGATGATGTGTCTTGTGGTTGTCTTGCCGACTGAGCCTGTTATTGCGATGACCTTAAAACCGCACTCGGTTCTGTATTGAGCGGCGAGGCCGCCGAGGGCTTTTACCGTATCGTCAACTTTGATAAAGACACCCCCCAGGCAGGCCTGTGGGCTAAATAAATTTGATTGATAAACGATGTACTTGGCGCCGGCGGCGAGGGCCTGCGGTATAAAATCGTGGCCGTCGAAGTTCGGGCCTGGTATAGCAAAGAAGCAATCGCCGTTTTTTGCCGAACGTGAATCGGTGGAGACGGCGGTTATCTTACCGCCTCGCTGCAAGGCGCGGGCGTTGATGATGTGGGCCAAATCTGTTATTGAAAATTGTGCCATTTTTCGCTTTTCGGCCAAACTTTAGGGGTACAAATTTATGAAAAGACAAGGCTTATGTAGTACAGCATATGTTCCGCGGGGTTGAGAATCAAGACCATAACCCAGGGAAGAATTTCTAACTAACCGCGAAAAAAATGAAAAATTTTTAAAATTCCGCTTGA
Source organism: uncultured Pirellulales bacterium (assembly GCA_964518825.1). Taxonomy (GTDB): domain Bacteria; phylum Planctomycetota; class Phycisphaerae; order Sedimentisphaerales; family Anaerobacaceae; genus JBBABK01. The sequence goes on along the minus strand of CAZFHM010000079.1, from coordinate 5,485 downwards.
CTTATAACGTTACGCGTTATATAATACAACCAGCCTATGATAAAAAGCTTTAAGTGCGATGAAACCGAAAAGATATTTACCCGACGTTATTCTCGGAAGTTGCCTTCTGATATTCAAAAAGTAGCTTTTAGAAGGCTTCGTATGATTCATAACAGTAAGTCATTAACCGATTTAAGAACGCCGCCGGCCAATCACCTGGAAAAGCTGACGGGTGGTCGCAAAGGTCAACATAGCATCCGCATTAACGACCAATGGCGTATTTGTTTTGAATGGCACGAGAACAACGCATTTAACGTGGAGATAGTGGATTATCACTGAGGTGTGAAAATGAGAAAGAATAAGATTCCACCGCTGCACCCAGGAGAAGTGCTGCTTGAAGAGTTTATGAAGCCGCTGGGGTTGAGCCAAAATCAGGTGGGCGGTGACTTGGGCGTTTCGGCAAGAAGGATAAATGAAATAGTCCATGGGAAAAGAAGTATAACAGCGGATACCGCATTACGACTGAGCCGCTACTTCGGCAATTCGGCCGAGTTCTGGCTGGGTCTCCAGATGGATTACGACCTAGACGTAGAAATGGACGAACATGCCGCCCAAATAGAAAAGGATGTAAAAAGGCTGGTTTGTACATAATCGTCCTATAATTACCTATCACGGTCGCCTCGCTGGTCGCAATCTTTACGTTCTGCACCCTATTGTGCCACAACAACGTGGAAAATCAGGTTGGCGAAGTATGACTTTGCCCACATGCACCAACAACAGAACCGAATCTCTATCAAGATGGCGGTTATTCCACATGGTTCTATTGACAATATTACTTCTGCTCGCACGATTTAGATAAGCGAGTTATGCTCAACATCGAGGTAGAATATTTCAGACACGTGCAAGGCAGGAGCGAAGAAAATGGGGCTGCACAAATATGAAATGTACCATGGGGCGGCATTACTGCAAATGGTCAGAAAACCGGAGTTCAGCCTGAAGATAGTTGAAACCAACAACAGGGAAGACGGCTGGGGCACATACAAGGTATATTCCGATTCCAAGGATTATGTGCTTTTCGTAAAATCGACCTCCTATATTCACACGGGACCTTATGCCGCTTACTACAGTCAATTCACGTTTTCTATGGATGACATCCAAAGAATGAGAAAATTCACTGAGAAAAACCGGAATGTATTGGTTTGTCTGGTTTGCGATCATGAGCACATATGTCTGTTGAATGCTGATGAAGTGAAGGAATTGCAGATTCTTAAAGACACCCAACAATGCAATGTGAAGGTGTCTTGGCGCAAAGGTACCGAATTGGATGTTAAGTCACGATACGGCGGGTTGAATCACAAAGTACCGAGAAGCCGCCTTAAAATGTTCGAGTGGTAGCAGAACACGCGGCTGTATTTCGGAATTACCCAGAACACAGCGTCCTCGCGATAGCCTCGTCAAATCACGATGTTTGGTGTCCCATTCTTTCTGCGAGTCGGCTTGCAACAAGCTGCTGGGCTATTTCTTTGTCGCTGAAGTGGATTTTTTCTTTGCCTATTATCTGGTAGTTCTCGTGGCCCTTGCCTGCGATGAGGACGATGTCGTCTTTTTCGGCCTGTCTGACAGCATAACGGATTGCATCATCACGTTCGAGTTCCACATTAATTTTGTCGGCGGTCGGGCGTTCGAATCCGGTCATAATTTCGCCGATTATGAATTCCGGCGGTTCGGTTCTTGGGTTGTCGCTCGTGACGACGACGAGGTCTGCAAGCTGCTCGGCGACTGCGGCCATTCTTGGTCGCTTGGTTCGGTCGCGGTCTCCGCCGCAGCCGAAGACGACTATGAGTTTTCCTTTGCAAAGCGGTTTGAGGGTTGAAAGTACGTTTTTGAGGGCGTCGTCGGTGTGGGCATAATCGATGAGTATTGTGAAGTCGCCATCGAAATCTACTTTTTCGAGTCGGCCTGGTACGTTTTTAAGGGTCGATAAGCCGGAGCAAATAGTTTTCAAGTCCAGGCCGGCGGCAAGACACAGGCCGGCAGCGGCGAGATGGTTGCTCACATTATATAAACCGAGAAGCGGAGTCGAAACGGTACAACTTTGTCCTGCGTAAGACAAGTTAAAGCGCGTTCCTTCGATTGTCATTGATTCTATACGGGCGGTTATGTCCCCCCCGCTGCTTTCTTGTGAAAGCAAGACGCGGGGGCTATCGATACCGTACCAGAGAATTTTTGCGGCGGTTCGTTTTGCAATTTCGTCCGAATGTGATGATTGTCTGTTAAGGACGGCTGTAGCGTCAGGGGACAGTCTTTCAAAAAGTTTAGTCTTTGCGTCGAGATAGGCTGATTCGGTTTTGTGGTAATCGAGATGGTCGCCGGTGAGATTGGTAAAAGCTGCGGCGATAAAGTCGATAGCTGCCAGGCGGTTCTGGTGGAGGGCGTGGCTGCTTGCCTCGATGACCATATAGCTGGCGCCGGCGTCAACCATCTGCTTTTGAGCTTGTGCAATGGTCAAACAATCGGGAGTAGTCAGCGGGGCTTCGGTAATCTGTTCGCCGGTATCATAAATTACGGTTCCGAGCAGTCCGCACTTTCGGCCTGTGCTGTTGAGGACTGAGCGAACCAGAAAAGTAATGGTTGTCTTTCCGTTTGTTCCTGTGACGGCGAGATTGGTCAGCTTCGAGGCTGGGCTGCCGCTGCGGGCCTGGGCGAGTAGTGCTGCGGCGGTGGTAGTGTCAGGGACGGTAATAAAGACAACCCCCGGCACAGGTCCGGGGGCTAAACCCGATTGGTGAACGATGTATTTAGCGCCGGCGGCGAGGGCCTGGGGGATAAAATCGTGGCCGTCGAAATTTGTGCCCGGGATGGCTATAAAGCAATCGCCCCTGCGGACGAGGCGGGAGTCGATACAAAGACGCGGGGCGTCCTTTCCGCGAACAAGTTCAAGCAAGCTATCAAAATCCATCGCACATCCTGCGCTGTTTTTTGGCTATTTTAGTTAAAACAGGTAAATTTGCAATAAGTCTGTCTTTATTAAGGGCCAAGAATCTGCTATTGTATATGGCAGCGGGCACAAGAAGAGCCACTCTACAGTTCAATGGGGTCGAATATGAGAATTCGAAGCATAATTTTCGCATTTATGGTCGGTATTGTATTTTCGTTTCAATTTTGCGTATTTGGCGAAGAGCAGTACCTGGCTATATTCATCGACGGGCAAAGGGCCGGCTATGCGGTGCACAGCAGGGTCGTCTCGGAGCAGGAAGTTCGAACTACGGATACGGTCATGCTTACGATAAACAGGCTCGGTGTGCCGGTAACGGTGAGCACTGCCGAGACCAGTATCGAGACGAACAAGGGTGAGCCCATTGGGTTCGAAGCGATACAAGATATGAGCATGTTGCGAACAACGATGAGCGGGACGGTCTCAAAGGACGGTACAATTAACGTAACTTCGGTTACGGGTCAGTTCGAACAGCAGAAGAGCTTCGAATGGCCGAAGGGGGCATTGATGGCGGAAGGGCTTCGGCTTTTGCAGGAAAGAAAAGGGCTGGCGGAGGGGACGGAATATTCAGCTAAGGTCTTCAGTCCGTCAATGCTGCAGGCTCTGGACAGCAAGATAAGAATCGGCCCGAAGAAACAAGTCGACCTGTTGGGGAAAACGGTGACTCTTACGGAAGTTACCAGCATTACAAATATGTTTATGGCGGGAGAGGTGAAAAGCACTTCGTATGTCGACGACGAACTGGCCGCGATGAAAACACAAACGACAATGATAGGTATGCAGCTCGAGATGACGGCGTGTTCGAAGGAATTTGCGCTCAGTGAAACCACGCCGGCTGATTTTATGGACAAGACGTTTGTTGCAAGCCCGAAACCATTACCGGGAATCGAGTCGGCGAAACTGGCACATTACCGAATAAAGCCGAAGGACAATGCAAACGATTTTAAGATACCCTCGAACGATAATCAAAAAACCAAGACGACCGCAAGCGGGACGGTGCTTGTAATCGTAAAGCCTGTGTACATGCCGAACAGGGCGAGATTAGGCTATCGCGGTAAAGACCCTGAGGTCCTCGAAGCTTTAAAGCCGAATCGTTTTGTGCAAAGCGACGACGAGAAAATTAAAGAGCTCGCCAAACAGGCCATAGGCGAGACGAAGAACGCGGCTGAGGCTGCGCGGAAAATCGAGTCGTTCGTAGGCGATTATATCGAAGGTACGACCCTGTCTGTGGGTTATGCGTCGGCGGCGGAGGTTGCCGAGAGCAAACAGGGGGACTGTACGGAGTTTGCGGTTTTGACTGCGGCGCTGTGCAGAGCTGTGGGGATACCGGCGCGGATTGTGGTAGGCGTTGCGTACGTCGAGGAGTTTATGGGATACGAAAACGTGTTCGGCGGGCACGCGTGGACGGAGGCCTACATCGGCAACAGGTGGGTCGGGCTGGATGCGGCATTTAAGGCCGCCGGCAGAGGCGGATATGACGCGGGACATATAGCGCTTGCGTCGGGCAGCGGCGAACTGGAAGATTATTTCAGCCTGCTTTTCAATATAGGGCAGTTCGAGATAGAAGAGGTGAGGATTGAGAGATAAGGCGGCAGCTTTAATCGAATTGGATGTCGTTCAGGACGAGCTGGACGGTTGATGAGCCGTTGAAGTGGTTGATGTCGGGCTCGTATGCGACGTGGAAGCAGTCCTTTTCCAAGAGTTTCTTTTCGAGTTTTCCCATTCCGAAGCCAATGCAGCGGATGGAATTCGTATTGTCGGTTACGGCGAGCTGTAAATGGTCGCTTCGTGCGCCGACGCGTCTCGGCTGAGCGGCGAGCTTTACGCCTTTGGTGGCGAAAAGCGGTTTGGGGTTGCCCTGGCCGAATGGTCCGAGCATTTGAAGCTGTTTTACCGTATCGCGGCTGAAATGTTCGAGCGGTATTTCGGCGTCGATGTGCACCTGGGCAACGGAGACGTCGTCTCTGAGGTTGTCGGCGGCGTAGGTTTCGAAATCGAGCGCGAACTGCCTGATTTTTTCGGCGGGCAGCCGGACGCCGGCGGCCATAGCGTGACCGCCGAAATTTGTAAGGTCCTTCGAGCAGGCTTTTATACCGGCGAGCAAGTCGAAACCATCGACCGAGCGTGCGGAGCCCTGGGCGACGGATTCGGCGGTATTGAGCAGTATTGTCGGGCGATGGTATTTGTCAACGATGCGTGAGGCGACGATTCCGATTACTCCGACGTGCCAGTCAGGGCTTGCGAGGATGATGCTTTTTCGGTCGGGATGATTCAGGTGCCGCTGTGTAATCATTTCGCAGGCCTGTTTGAGAATTTTTCTTTCGCAGCGTCGCCGCTGCTCGTTCTGCTGTTTTAGATACTCTGCAATATTCATCGAGCGAGCGTCATTGTCACTGGTAAGCAGCTCGACGGCCAGGCGTGCGTGGCCCATTCGGCCTGCGGCGTTGAGCATCGGGGCAAGTCTAAAACCGATATCGTAGCTGTCGAGTCCTTGCCCGCTCAGGCCTGCTG
>CAZFHM010000078.1:3368-10137 GCA_964518825.1 uncultured Pirellulales bacterium | reverse complement strand
CGACCCAAGCTGGTCACATGGATTCATAATCCCGCTTTTCAGTTTATATTTTCTTTACCAGGCCAAGGATGAAATACTTAACCAAAGGTTCAAACCTAATTACCTTGGGTTGTTTTTTCTTATTTGCGGTCTTGCTTTTTACCCATTTAATATAATCCAGCTCCGATTCGGCTATTTAAGCCCCCTGTCAATGATTGCAACCCTGGGTGCTGTTATTTTGTTTCTTGGCGGCTGGAAGCTGGTTAAATACACGTGGCTTCCGATTTCGTTTCTGGTTTTCGCCGTTCCTTTGCCGGACCGTTATTATCGCGGCATAACAATACCCATGCGTATATGGGCGGCATCTGTTGCTTCGAGTATGCTTAGCATGGTTAAAGACCTGCATGCCTCGGCCAGTGGTGTTATTATAGATATATTCTACAAGGGCCAGCATCTGGAACCGGCGCTGGATATCGCCGAGGCGTGCAGCGGAATGCGTCTTTTGATGGCGTTTCTGGCACTTGGCGTGGCTATGGCCTATTTGCATAAAAGACCTGTGTGGCAGCGGCTGGCTCTTTTGACCAGCACTGTTCCTATTGCGATTTTTTGTAACATCGTACGGGTTACGGTTACCGGGTTCATACATGTTTTAATAGACCCAAAGTACGCTCAGGGCATTTATCATGACGTACTGGGTATATTAATGCTTCCGTTGGCGTTCGGTTTGTACGGGGCCCTGGCCTGGTTTATGTCTAATGTCTTTGTCGAAGAAGGCAAGCTGCAGCCTGCAAGGCAAGACGTCATAATTCGCAAAAGAGAGGATAAAGACGGATAATGAACAGGCTCCTGAAATATTACGCACAACCGGCATTCTTGCTGTGTGTAGTTTTACTGGCTTTTGTGGCAGGCGGCATGTCGTGGGTCAAATCTTATTTCAAGCTGTGGTTGGAGAAAGAGCCTGTCGCACTTAAAAAATCGCTCGATGAGCTGGATGAATCAAAGCTTGGTCCTTTCACGGTAAAGGAGAAGCGCAAGATACAGTCTAACGATATTGTTGACAGTCTCGGGACCGAGGATTATCTGGAGTGGGTTTTGGTTGACAGCGAGGCCGACCCTCAGAGTTCCGCCGGTTCACTGCTTTTGTTTATAACGTACTACGGCAAGGCCGATTCGGTGCCGCATGTTCCGGAAGAGTGTTATACCGGCGGCGGCTATCGTAGAGAGAGCTCTGACCCAATCACATTCGAAGTGCCTGCGACGGCTGATAGCGGAACAGGTCCCGAGCGGAAGATACCGGGCCGTTATGTTATTTTTGCTCGTGCGAATTCAAAGCTGTGGTCGAGCGGTTTGAGTTTTCCGGTACTGTACTGCTTTAACGTCAATCGCACCTATGCCAATACGAGAACTGATGCAAGATTTATTCTGAGTAAAAACATTCACGGCAAACATTCATATTTCTGCAAGATTGAGATGGTTTTTAATCAGATGAGAAAGTTGCCTGACCATGCGGAGGCGGTCGCAACGTGTGAAAAACTTTTAAGTGTACTTTTACCCGTTTTAGAGCGGGACCACTGGCCTGATGTGAATGATTTGATGAGGCAGTGAAGCTGCGGCGGGTTCTGTACATGGAAATTATTGGTTTTCAGTTCCGGCTGAAAGGTCAAATGCCATTATCATGCTAAAGTGCATGGCTCAAGTTTGAGAGTGAGTTTTAATTTAGGCGGTATCGTTTTACAGCCATTAAAGGAAAGGAGAACAAATGGCTAAGAGACTTAACAAAAAGGTTGCTCTGATAGGAACGGCGGTTTTTTTGGTGATGTTTGTCGTCGCGCTTATTGTTGTACAAGAGAAGGACATATTTACTTCCCAGGAGAAACTAATAGAAGACGGCGACGCCGCGATGGCGAATCAGGATTATGAGTCAGCGAAAATGAAGTATCTTCGCGCCAGGGCGAAAGCCGAGGATGACCAGGTGCGGCTTATTGCGCTTAATAAGCTAGTTGACTTTTATCTTGAGACGGAGGAATGGCCTCCCCTTAATGGTGTGTGGCGGGAGATTCTTACTATAGACCCCGAAAACCTTGCGGTGAGGTACGCCCAATTGAAGTATTTGTACATTGTTGCCGACAGTGGTGCTTTTCAGCTTTGGCAGGACATCGAAAAAGAAACTTCGGATTTCCTGGAGATTGTTGAACGAGAGGGGTTGCTTAACGAGGACACGGCGAAGTGGGAAAGACCTCAGTACGAGAAGGTTGGTCTTGTTCATACGGCTTTAAGCGGCGCCGATGGTGTCCAGCGCATAGGGCAGTATTTATATTTACTCAGGGGAAGAGCAAAACTCGAAATGGCTTCGAGGGGCGGCGTCACCGAGCCGGATAAGGTCCTGGAAGAAGCTGTCCGGGATCTGGAGAAGGCACAGGAGCTTGACCCGACGAATACGACTGTGGCGTGGCAGCTTGCTCGGTCGTTTATTGCTAAAGGAGATCTGCTTGCTTCAAGGGGCAGCTTTGAGGAGCAGGATAAAGCCAGACAGCTGGCTCTGGAAATCCTGGAAAAGGCTGTTGAGAATTCTCCTCAGGATGCTCAAGGCCGTATTAATCTTCTCGCGCTTAAACAAAATATATCATTAAGCAAAGAAGAAACTCTGGAGAATCTGGCTACGTTCGAATCACAGTACCGGCAGCTCGCAGAAATGTTTCCTCAGGAACCTGTAGTACATTCATTTGTTGCAAGTTACTACCGCAGCATGGGAGTACGTTATTTGGACCAGGCTATCGAGGCTGTCGACAGGGCCAGGGAGCTTGAGCCTAATAGTGTGTCGTATGCGGTTGGCGCTGCAGACGCTTACAATATTAAGGCTGCTTTAGAGGACAATAAATCAGCGATGGATAAAGCCATCTCGATATTAAATGACGCCCTGAAAATGCCTGGTGTGCAAGAGACAAAGGGGCCACAACAGTACCGTTATAGAAATAACAGGGCATCGGTTTACCTGTATCTTGGCACAGTGTATCTCGAAAGATTATTGGATCCTGCTGTTAGCCTAACCCCTGAGCAAAGGCAGGAGTGGCTTGATAAGTCGGCAAGTATAGTGCACGAAATCGAACAGATTCTTGGCAGCGGTGAGGACCCCACCGTTATGAAATGGCAGGGGATGCTTGCTCTAGCCAAGGGGAACAGGACAGAGGCTATTCGAAAACTCTATGTTGTTCACCAGCGGCTCGAAGCCTCGGCTCGTGTGGATACGCAGCTTGCTTATGTGCTGGCAAAGGCTTTTGAGAATACAAACGAACTTGGAGCTGCCGGCGAATTCTTCATGAGCGCGCTGAGATTCAGAGCGGAAGACCGGAACAATCGTGTTGACAGAATTGACCGCCGCAAGCCTTCCGCCGTGCTGGACCTGACCGAGGTTATGCTCAAGTTGCAGGCTCCGCAGCCTGCGCTGACGACAGTGAACTACTTCGAAAATAATTACGGAGCAAATTCCAGGAGTCGTTCGCTTAAAGTCCGTGCTCTCAGTGCCGCCGGCAATTTCGAGGATGCCGAGGCAGCTTTAGCTGAGGGCGACATCGACTCGACTGAGCGTCTCAGGCTCGAAGCGCAACTGCTTCAAAGAAAGATTAACTCAGCGCAGATAAGACTTGGCAGGCAGCGTATAGCCGAGGACATCAACATGCCTGATGAAAGCCCTGATGAAAGTTCGGAGCCTGTTGACGTTAACCAGCTCGAGAGACAAGTTCAGACCGATAACGACCATCTTGCACAGCTTGTCGCGGAACTGCTTAGTGTCGACCCTAATTCAGTGACCGATACTCAAATTTTAGGCATCTGTAGAATTTACCAGAACCAGGACAGGGAAGATCTGGCTCGAAAGTATGCGAATCTTTATTTACAGGTGTTTCCAAAGGATATGTTGATACGGAGCTATCTCAAAGCCCTTGATATAGGTGAAGAAGTTTCCGAAGAGCAGATGGCAGAAATCCACAGGCAGTTGCTTGATGAGATTTCAGACCCATGTGAAAAGGCATTTGCGCTGGGGATATTCTACTCGCAGCGAAATGAACCCAACGAAGCTGTGATTCAATTCAGGAAAGTACTTGAGGTTTTTGAAGCAAAAACGGCAGGATTAGCTAAGAATGATGATCTTGGCCGTTGGGCACGTATTGCCGCCAGCTTTCTTTTTGAGTATGCATTGCAAGCCAATCAGTGGGATATGGCGGAAGAGCTGATTGCTGTTGCACGACAGTACAACTTCGACCAATTTCATGGAGACTTTTTCAGTGCCCGCCTCAGCGCGGCTAAAGCTGAATATGAACCGGCGATACAGACTGTAGAGCGGTGCGCCGAGCAGAATCCGGTTTCATCGCAGGTCTTGGCTTTGCGAGGCCAAATCAAGGAATCCCTCGGCAGGACCCGTGAAGCTATTGCTGATATTAAACAGGCGGCGCTATTCAACCCTCTTAATAGCAACATTAGCAAAATGCTGGCTGGGGCGTTATACAAGCGCAATGTGGCACTGGGAAGCAATGTAACCACGGACCAGTTTATGGAGGCTAAAGAAGCAATCGAAAGGGCAATAGCAAGTAACAAATCCGACCTTCAATTACTTAGCTTCTACGCTGAGTTCATCGGCGATTCCGACCCTCAGAATGCTTTGGCTATCCGGCAACGCCTTTTCCGCGCATCTCCAACTGTTGAGAATGCTACTCTGCTTGGCAGCATGGCCTTTAAGATTGCCGAAGATAAGACAGATGAGAATGAAAAACAGGCCTTGATGGAAATTGCCTCGGAGTCGTACCAGGAGGCTTTGAAGCTGGACCCAAGCAACCAGATGGCCCTTGCCCGCTATGCAGAATTCTGTCGCGCTACCGGTCGACCGAACGAGGCCGAAAAAATTATCAGTGACAGTCAGGACGAAAATCTGCAGTGGCGATACTATCTTAACACCGGACAGTACGCCAAAGCCAAGGTGATTATGGACCGGATTTATGCCGCAGAGCCGGAGAATGAGCAACTGCTTCTCGGGTTCTTCAGCATCGCGCAGGCGACCTTTAATCAGGATGATGCGAAGAAGTATTCCGAAGCCCTGTGCAAAGTCAATGACAGCATTCGAAATAGGCTGGTCCAGATACAGGTTTACCTTACTGTTGGTTTAATCAGTGAAGCGCAGCTCAAGCTGGAGAGTTTCAGGGAGAAGTATCCGGACGAGCCAAGAGGGCAATTGCTTGGTGCTTCGCTTTCCATGAGACAGGGCAAGCTGGATGAGGCGATGAAGCTGGTCAACAGGAGCCTGGAGACCGACCCAGGCAACGCTGACGGATGGCGGTTACGAGGCCAGATAAACAGGCTTCTTGGAAATTCCAGTCAGGCTATCAACGACCTTATGAAAAGCAAGTCTCTCAACGACAATGCCGAAGTCCGAATCGCTCTGGCACAGGCTTACCTGGCTGCAAATAGGGCCTCAGACGCCGTTACAGAACTGATAACAATTGTTGATGAGCCAACAACACCTGACCAGGCACGAGTACTGCTGGAAAGCATATATAAACTTTCGGGCAATAAAAATCTGCTTCAGTCGTTCTACGTGCGGATGATAAGTCAGTATCCGGATAATATGATGTGGGTGATAAAGGCGGCGTCCTTTGCCGAACAACTTAAGAATTTCGAAACGGCACAGCGCCTGTATTTGCATGCATGGGATACCGGTGTTAAGCAGGGCAGGCCGGATATATCCGCCCTTGATGCTTACATCATGTCCCTAATCAGAGACGACAAGATACAACAGGCCATCGATGTATGTGCACAATACATCGATTCTGAATTTGCATCAATTGCGTTTGTCAATATGGGTATAGCAAAATCAAAAATGAATGACCAGGCTGCTGCTGTTGAGAATTTCAGGGCGGCGGCTGAAAGGGAACAGGATAACCCGTTTCTTATGTCGAGAATTCTTAATGTTATGCATGACGTTGTGGGACCTGCGGAAGTAGAAAAATATTGCACCCAAAAGCTTGCCGAGAATCCCGACTCTCTGGTTGCTAATTACGTCTTATATCATGTGTCGCGCAGCTCCGGAAATTACAACAAGGCTATGGGATTTATAGATAAATGTATCGAAGTTAGTGAACCTGACTCAGAAGATTACGTTAATGCGCTAGTCGAAAAGGGGAAATTGCTGGTCGAAGCTTACGAAAAATACTCCGATAATATCTATCTCGAGCAGGCTATTACTACATGGCAACAGCTTCTGGAAAAGATGCCTGATAATTCGGGTGTGCTCAATAATATAGCCTACTTTATGGCAGCGGATGAGAAGAAGCTGCCTGTGGCGCTGGAATACGCCGAAAAGGCGGTGGAACTGAGTCCGGATAACCCGGGAGTTCGGGATACGTATGCTTATGTCCTCTACAAAAACAGCCGATTTGATGAAGCAGCCGAAAATGTCCGGGCAGCTTTGCAGCAATTCGAAGCAGAACAGGCATATGCCCCTGCTGAGGTGTATGAGCACCTGGGAATGATTATGGAAGCACTTGGGCAAAAAGACGAGGCTGTCGGAGCCTATGAAAGAGCGTTGGAAGTCGGCAAGGACAGTCTATCAGAAAAGAGTAAGGAGCTGATTAATAAGGCTATAGAGGGATTGAGGAGCTGATAGCCGTGAGTTGACCTGTGAACCAAAGCGGTTCACAAAACGTAATACTTGTATTGAAATGGATAAGTTACCGCAAACCCAGATGCAGCCGATGGCTAGGCCTCCGGTCCCAAGGCCGGGCCAAGCCGCGCAATTAATACA
>CAZFHM010000078.1:0-3358 GCA_964518825.1 uncultured Pirellulales bacterium | reverse complement strand
TTACTAAACGTATTATGAAAAGTGAGATGGACAAATTGCAGCCGACACAAATCGTGCCTATGTCCAGACCGCCTGTGCCGAGGCCGAGCCAGGGCGTATCTGTACTTACACCCAAAGACATTGTGGCGATACTGCAGCGGCATTTATGGCTGATTATCATACTAACCTGTATTGGTTTTCTCGGGGGAGGCGCGACTTGGTACCTGCTTAGGAGGTATGCGCCACAGTATACCGCCCGGACTTATATCAGGGTACTGCCTCCAGTTGAGAGCGACCCGACGAAAATTGGCAGTCCGATTGTGGCAAAAGACATCCAGTATGGGCGTCGTGTGTATATTACATCGCTGCTGAAAGAGCAAAGTATGCTGATGAACCTGCTGAATCGTGACAAGATTAAGGAGACCGAGTGGTTCAGAAGTTTTGGCAGCGACACCAATCAGGGATTGAGGATACGTAAGGCTTTTGAAGATTTGGAAAAGAAATTGGGTGCGTTCGCCTCACGGGATGCCGAGTTTGTTACTGTCGGTATGACCTGCGGCAGTGCCCAGGAAGCTGCTGATATAGTCAACGAAATGGTGGATTTGTTTATAGCTTCGCAACGCGACAGCGCGGTATCCGGAGTCCGAAATAGACTGGTGGAGCTGGAAAAAAGGCGTAGTTCACTCGAACGCGAATTAGACCTGGCAGAAAGGGCTTTGGAGGAGGTCCGTGCGAGTACCGGCCTTACCGACCTGGAAGAGCACAATTTCCAGAATACTATAACACTTCGAGTGAACGCGATGGACCAGGAAGCGCAGGACCTGAGGCTGACTGTTTCCGAACTTCAGGCCAACATAGCAAATCTTGAGAAGATGGCTGTCGGACCGATTGGAATACAGGTCGAAAATACTATTGAGAGCGACCCTGTCATGTTGATGCTTACTCAGCAGTTGTTTGTCACGAAGACCGCTCTTGCACAGTCTCAGATAAAATTTGGAGAGGGCCACAGAACAGTTCGCGAGATGAAAGAAAGGGTTTCGGATCTTCAGGAGAGAAGAAATATCCGCAAGCAGGAAATAGGTGATCTGACCAGAAGGGCAAATCTCGAAAACGCCAAAGACTACCTTGTCATTCTGCGCAGGCGGCTGGAGGAGGCTGAAAGACAGCAACAAGAAGCCGAAGCCGGCAAGAGACGGCTTGACATGGCTAAAGTGCAGTATGACCAGCGCCTGCGAATAAAAGACCAGCTTCAGAGCCAGCTCAACGCCATGAAGGAATTGATTGAGCAGCGCAGAATACAGGCTGAAGACCCCGAAACGCCAAAGGTTATGCCGGTTGGCAGGGCGCCTAAGCCTCTGAAAATGAGTGGTCCTCTCTGGTACACTTATTTTCCCGGCGGAACGGTGCTTGGTTTTGCGTGTGCAATTGGGTTGGCTTTCCTGGTTGAATTGCTCAACGACCTGCTTCGTACACCTCGGGATGTCGTCAGATATGTGAATGTCCCGCTACTTGGTGTGGTGCCCAACGCGTCGGATGACCACGATTTGCGTGGAGTTGACCTGTGCCATATCGTGCGCTCAGCGCCCTACTCAATTGTCAGCGAATCATACAGGCAGCTCCAGATCAATCTCAGGCTTTCGCTGGGACAAAGTAATGGTGATTCGAAAGTAATCTTCATGAGTAGCTGTGGTGCAGGCGAAGGCAAAACAGCGGTGGCTATAAACCTTGCTACTGTTTTAGCGGGTGAAGGCAAAAAAGTGCTGCTCATTGACGCCAACTTCTGGCGCTCTATGATGCATAAAGAGTTTTCTAATGGGGATATTACTACAATCAGTGATAAAAAGGCAAAATCAGATTTCGGTCTGACGAATCTGCTTTACGGCGAAGCTACCGGCGAGCAGGTGATACGCCCAAGTGGTGTTGATAATCTTGATGTTATTGACGCCGGTCCCATGCCGGCCAATCCGACAGAGCTTCTTGCCTCTGCCAACCTGACCAGGCTGATTTCCGACTATCGCAGGCATTACGACCGTATTATCATTGATGGGCCGCCTATTCTGCTCGTAACCGGCGCCAAAGTCATTGCCGGATGTACCGACGGGACAATCCTGGTCTTCAATGCGGATATGACCAGAAGGGGAGCGGCGCAAAGGGCTGTCAGGGAACTGCGAGCGATTAACGTTACTATTCTCGGATGTGTGCTTATGGGAGTCCGTGTTCTTAAGGGCGGTTATTTCCACGAACAATACCGCTCCTACCAGCGATATCAGCAGCCGCTTTTGGTCGGTTAACTCTTGCTAATCTGCCGCTGTATAGCTATCCTACCTTCCTGAGTTCTTTGTGCAGCAAAGGAAAATGCTAATGGATAAATTCCTTGTCACAGGTGGTGCAGGCTTTATTGGCTCAAACATTACACGAAGGCTTGTAGAGCAGGGCTGTTTCGTACGGGTACTTGACAATCTCCTGACCGGCAAAAAGAGCAATCTCGCCGATTGCATCGACCGGGTTGAATTCATCGAAGCCGATATGGGCGACCCGGCCGTCGCGGCTGATGCCGTCAGAGATATTGATGTGGTCCTGCACCAGGGGGCATTGCCTTCCGTGCCGAAAAGTGTCGAGGATCCCGCCGCCACGCACAGGCACTGTGTCGATGCCACTGTTACTATGCTCATAGCCGCACGCGATGCGAAGATAAAGCGTTTCGTTTATGCCGCCAGCTCCAGCGCCTATGGTGATACGCCGACCCTGCCCAAGGTTGAAACAATGAAACTATGCCCGCTTTCGCCCTATGCTGTTGCCAAGCTTGTTGGAGAAGATTACTGCTCGGTATTTTGCAATTGCTACGGCCTGGAGACGATTTCGTTGCGGTACTTCAACGTCTTTGGCCCGTACCAGGACCCGGCCAGCCAGTATGCCGCCGCCATACCGGCGTTTGTTACAGCTATCCTGAAGGACGAACCGCCAACTATCTACGGAGAGGGCGAACAGAGCAGGGACTTTACATACATCGATAATGTCGTCGAAGCCAACCTGCTCGCCGCCCGTGCGGAGAAGACCGCCGGTGAGGTTATAAACATTGCCTGCGGAGAATCGGTCACGGTCAATCAGATAATCGACATGATAAACGAGATTGTTGGTAAGAATGTAAAGCCCGTTTACACCGACCCCCGGCCCGGTGACGTCAAGCACTCGCTGGCCGACATTACACTTGCCCGAAAGACAATCGGTTACAAGACAATTGTCTCTTTCAAAGAAGGCCTTGAAAAGGCCATCAAGTGGTATCGCGCCAACCTGATATAACAGACGATAGAGGTATCAGTATTGCTGTTCGGCGGAGAGTTTTATGGCTTCGCGGAACTCCAAATATTCTTCGTAAGTC
>CAZFHM010000077.1:0-10161 GCA_964518825.1 uncultured Pirellulales bacterium | reverse complement strand
CGCCGCAGCGAAATCATCGCAGCCTCATCTTTTCTCGGCTGGCTCGCAATGCTCGTCGCATCCGGCGTGATACTGCTTTGCAATAATACTCTCAACATGACCATCCCGAAGATAATGATGCTGCTCGGCATATTTACACTGCTTGCCGCCATAATAATTACAATCTACCTTGCCGAATTCCTGCTAAGATTTCTGAACTCCGTACTTGTCAAAATCTCTTATCATCCGGAATTTACCGGCGTCGAAAACGTCCCCGCCCGCGGCGGTGCACTTTTAATATGCAACCACGTCTCATACGCCGACGCACCATTGCTCGCCGCGGCTTGTCCACGGCCGGTTCGTTTTGTTATGGACCGAGACTTCTATGAAATTCCATATCTCAAACCGATTTGCAAACTCGCCCGGACTGTACCAATATTGGCTAAAGACCCGCCGAAAAAAATAGCTGCCTCAATCAGGCAGGCCCGCAACGCCCTCAAAGCCGGTGACATCATCTGCGTCTTTGCCGAAGGCTATATGACCCGAAACGGAAATATGCTAAGCTTCAAGGCCGGCTTCGAAAAAATCGTCAGGGGCACCCGCGCACCCGTAATACCAGTTTACATCGGAGGCATGTGGGGAAGCACACTCGGCTATTATCACGGCAGGCCTTTTTCAACCTTGCCCAAAAAATTCGCTAATCCCGTCTCGGTTCACTTCGGCTCGGCTGTGCCCGACGGCACCTCCGCCGAACAGGTCAAACTGCAGGTACAGCAGCTTTCCTGCGATTACTTTAACAGTCTCAAATCATCGAAACGCTCACTTGCGTACCGTTTCATAAGGACCGCGCGAAAAAATCGCCGCCGCCGCTGCATATCCGACGCCTCAGGCAAAGAACTCAACTACAGCCGGACCCTTACCGCCTCACTGGTCCTGGCTGATAAGTTAAGGACCGTCGCAGCTAACAGTGACAGGATTGGCATATTGCTTCCGCCTTCAATCGGTGCTGCCCTTGCCAATATCGCCGTCACCTTGCTCGGCAAAGTGCCGGTTAATCTCAATTATACTTTGTCACTACAGGCTATAGATTCATCTATCACAGAGTGTGATATCAGGTGCGTCATTTCCTCAAGGCAGTTTCTCGAAAAATTCCCCGAGCTAAAGACCGTTCCAAACCTCGTTTTCCTCGAGGATATTCACAAGGCCGTTAGTTCCGCCGACAAATTCAAAGCCGTGCTCAAATCCAGATTCTGCCCGGCCCGTTATCTTGCTTCAATTAAATACCATAGCTGCGACGACGTAGCCGCAATCATCTTCTCATCCGGCAGCGGCGGCAGACCCAAAGGCGTTATGCTCAGCCATCACAATATCATCTCTAACATCGACAGCATGTGCTCGATATTCAAACTCAAACCCAACGACAATCTCTGTGCGGTGCTTCCGTTCTTTCACTCGTTCGGTTTTACCTGCTCACTTTGGCTGCCAATCATAAACGGCGTATCAGCGGCATTCGTGGCTAATCCTCTTGACGGCAAGACGGTTGGACGGACCGCGCGACAGAACAGCTCGACCGTGCTGTTTGCAGCGCCGTCGTTTCTACTCAACTATATCAGACGGGTTGAACCGCAGGATTTTGCGCGTCTCAGGCTGGTCATGACAGGTGGAGAAGAACTCAAAAAGACTATAGCCGACTCCTTTGAAAAACAATACGGCATCAGGCCGCGAGAAGGTTACGGCGCGACAGAGCTTTCTCCGGCAGCCTCGTTCTGTATAGATGATATGACGGTTGACGGACTGACTCAGACCGGCACAAAGGAAGGTGCGGTCGGCCACCCAATACCCGGCATAGCCGCCAGGGTCGTTGACCCCGAAACCGCAGAAACACTCACCGAAGGCCGGGAGGGTCTATTGATGATAAAAGGCCCGACCGTAATGCTCGGCTATTTGAACAACGAAGAAAAGACTCGCGAAGTAATAGAGGACGGCTGGTACAGTACCGGTGACATTGCCTGTATTGATAACGACGGATTTATAAAAATTACCGGCCGACTCGCGCGATTCAGCAAAATCGGCGGCGAGATGGTCCCCCACGTCGTGATTGAAAATCTCTGCCACAGGGTTTATGACGCCGACGGGACAATGGTAGCAGTAACCTCCGTACCCGACCCTAAAAAAGGCGAAGAGCTTGTCGTGATATATCAGGTCGATGTTTGTAATGCGGACCGGCTGCATCAGATAATCTCCCAAAGCGACCTGCCGAACCTCTATAAGCCCAGACGCGAAAACTACTTCGCAATAGACAAAATACCCACCCTCGGCTCAGGCAAGCTCGACCTGGTGCGATTAAAACAAATCGCAGCCGCTTTCAAAAATGAAGATTGAAATTTGAGCGGTCCCTGTGTACTCTGTGCTCCCTGTGGCTCTATAAAATACAGGCTAACGATTCTTTAACGAAAGGAAAACCGGACATGTTTGCAACGATTATTGACGTAACCGCAAGAGAAATCCTCGATTCCCGTGGCAATCCCACCGTCGAGGTTGACGTACTGCTCGACGACGGCTCGTTCGGCCGCGCCGCCGTACCATCCGGCGCCAGCACAGGCGCACACGAAGCCGTCGAACTTCGCGATACAAAAGCTAAGCGATACATGGGCAAAGGCGTTCTGACCGCGGTAAAAAATGTGAATGAAAAAATCGCGCCCGAAGTTCTCGGCCTCGACGCCACCGCGCAGGAAGACGTCGACAAGCTCCTTATTGACCTCGACGGCACCGCCAACAAGGGCAAGCTCGGCGCCAACGCCATACTCGGCGTTTCGCTCGCCGTCGCCAAGGCCGCTGCCGATTCCGCGGGACTTCCACTTTATCGATACCTCGGCGGCTGCAATGCTAATATCCTGCCCGTCCCGATGATGAACATCCTCAACGGCGGCAAGCACGCTGACAACAACGTCGACTTCCAGGAATTTATGATTATGCCTATCGGAGCCCAAGATTTCCCAACGGCCCTTCGCATGGGCGCCGAAACGTTCCATACACTGAAAAAAATTCTCGCGGGCAAAGGCTATTCGACTTCCGTCGGTGACGAAGGCGGATTCGCACCGAGCCTGAAAACCAACGAAGAAGCGCTCGAAGTTGTAACCGCCGCCATAAAAAAGGCGGGCTACAAACCCGGCGAAGATATTTCAATCGCACTCGACCCCGCTGCGTCCGAAATGTTCGACGCCAAAACCAAATCTTACAAATTCTTTAAGTCGGCTCCGAAGAAAAAAGTCTCTTCTGATGCTATGATTAAGCACTGGGCAGGCTGGGTCAAAAAGTATCCGATAATTTCACTCGAAGACGGCCTTGCCGAAGACGACTGGGCCGGCTGGGCAAAGCTGACAGAGCAGCTCGGCGACAAGTGCCAGCTCGTCGGCGATGACCTGTTCGTCACCAACACCGAACGCTTGGCAAAGGGCATCGAGCAGGGCAGCGCAAACAGCATTCTGATTAAGCTCAACCAGATAGGAACGCTGACCGAGACCTTCGATGCCATCAATATGGCCAAACGCGCAGGCTGGACCGCCGTTATCAGCCACCGTTCCGGCGAAACCGAGGACAGCACCATCGCCGATTTGGCCGTGGCCTCCGGCGTCGGCCAGATTAAAACCGGCTCACTCTGCAGGACCGACCGAATCTGCAAGTACAACCAGTTGCTGAGAATCAACGAGGACCTCGGACCGGCCGCTCGCTACGCCGGGTTTATGTTCAAATAACGACCGTAAAAAAAATACTGCGATACGGCAGGTACAGCGTTTATAATGCTTTCGAGACGCTGCATCTGCCGTTTTTGTTTTGAGCGATTCGTATGGGAAACTTTACCAGACTTTTACTCTTTGTGATTCTTTTTAGCATAGGCGCTGTCACGCTTGCGACCGCCGCCCTCTATCCCGACCTGCTGCGGTACTACAGGTACAATCAGATTTTACAGTCCGCCCGCAAATCAGTCACACAGCTCGAATCGCTAAATGCCCGGTACGATGCACTGCTGAAAAATATAGAACAAGACCCCAACATCCTGTCCCGCGTAGCTCCCGCAGTCATCGGCGCCGAGCCCGTAGATGCCAACGCTGTTTACCCGCGAGCCACCGCCGAAGAACTTGCCGCCGCCAGGCTTGCACTGGAAAAATACGATGAGAAAAAAACCGCCGAGCAACCCCTTCCCGAATACCTGCAGCGCCTCGGCCGACCCCGCTATCGAATTGTTATGTTTATCTGCGGCTGCGGCCTGGTTCTAATCGCCTTTATCTGCTTCGCCCCGGGAAATGAAAAAAGGAAACCTTCTACTTTTCTTGTCAGCGGTCAAAATGGATGAACGAAGTACTTGCGTCTGGATGTCACTGAGTTGATGTTTTAGTGTCCTTGGGGTCTTTGCCCTGCTCTATTGATGAAATCTTGTCGACCCTTCTTTTATGCCTGCCGCCGCCGAAGTCGGTACTTAGCCACACCTCTACAATCTTGCGCAGCAGAACTTCACCAGTCAGGTCACCAGATATGCAAAGAATATTGGCGTCGTTGTGGTCTCGCGAAATCTGCGCGCTGAGTTCGTCATGACACAGTGCCGCACGAACACCCGCCACCTTATTAGCGGCAATACTCATGCCTATTCCTGTGCCGCAGACCAGTATGGCCCTTTCCGCTTCCTTGTTGGCCACCGACCTGGCCGCTAAGTAGGCCACGTCGGGATAATCCACAGGGTTATTACTAACCGTCCCGAAATCCACAACCTCATGCCCGAGCTGAACGGCTATGGTTTTAATCTGCTCTTTAGACTCGAAACCGCGATGGTCACTGCCTACCGCTATTTTCATAATTTAAGCTCGCTTATTCTTTTCGCCACGGCACCTTCTATCATGGCGAAACACTTTTTATAAAAATCCTCGTCCTGCCCAATCGGGTCAGGCACATCTTCATCTCCCGCCAGCAGCAAACATTTCTCGCCGCTGTCAGGGCAAAGCCGCAACACGTGCTCGGCGTGTTCGCAACTCATTACGTATATCAGGTCACTTTGGCGTATTAGCTCTTCGGTCAAACCAGAACTGGCATGAGCACTGATGTCGATACCGTGTGCCCGACAAGCAGAAACAGCCTCCGAACTTGCAGGCCAGCCTGTTACACCTATCGTACCTGCCGACTTAACTTTATACCCCATTTGCCCCGGCAGGTCAACTGCACAACCAAGTTTTTCGACAACAGCCTTCTTGAAAACCCCCTCAGCCATAGGGCTGCGGCACGTATTACCAGTACAGACCATCAACACCTGCACGGTGCAAAAATCCACGATTTGCTCTTGAGAATAGACCCCTTGGCGCAGAATTTCGACGCCTTTCTTACCTATCTTAGCAACGGTGCTGTTCTGTTTGTACTTCGTTGGGCCCCCATCAAGTATTATTTCAATCTTGCCGTCAAAAACATTTATTACCTGCTCAGCCGTAACCGCAGCTTCGGCGCCGCTGTAATTGGCGCTTGGGGCGACTACCGCGCAAGGCGTCTCAGTCAAAAGGGCCGCGGCAATCGCATTATCCGGACAGCGAACTCCAATCGAGTTGCGTATATAGAGATTCTCCACCACTTCTTTATCTAAGGTTTTTCGCAACCTTGAAATCTCATCGTCACTGAGCTCGAAGATTATGGTCAACGGGCCGGGCCATGCGTTTTGCACTAACTTATTTTCGCGCAGCGAAAGTTGCGGGACATATCGGCCGAGCAGGCTCTTATCGCCGATGTGCAGTGTATAATACTTGTTATCGTCTCGGCCCTTGAGGTCGCTTAGCCTTGCCAGACTTTTGTTGCTTACTCGACACGCCAACCCATATACGGTCTCAGTTGGAAACGCCGCCAACCCGCCGGAAGTTACCACCTTTGCCGTTTTTCTTATCTGATTTACGTCCGGCTCATCTGGATTGAGTTTTATTATTTCCGTTTCCATCGGCAAAAGAGTAAGGTTTGCGCAAGACCATGTCAAGAAATGCCTTTGCTTGCCTGTGTACTGGACGGCATCGGGTCGAAGTGGCAAGCCAATTACAGCCCGGCCGGTACTTCTGCGGTGCTAATATAATCAGAATCACAAAGCCCAATTCTCACAAATGGCCGTTCCGTCGCTTCTACCCTTGGCACTAAATCTGCGGCTTTCCAGCTTTTAGTAACCCGGTCCCCAAAAGGCGGGCTCTTCTTTCGCCGACGGCAGCTTCAGGTCCGCCCAGTACATATATCGCCCTGATTTGTAATCCGCCTCGAATCCCTCCGGCCAGACAAGCTCATTGGTCCGGCGCCCTTTGATATTTCCGACGTGCCCGTCGGCATAAAGCAGGTTCATTGTACCGCTGTGATAGAAGCCGCTGGTGCAGCGATGGTGCCCGTCACGTGGAAGGTTATAACCGGCCACCGAAGGTGCGTCCGCATCATAAAATTGCGACGCGTAGCTTGTCTCACCCATAAGAAAGCAATCCGAAGGACGTGTTACTTGCTCTAATGTATAACCGCCGGCAGGACCCAGCCTGAGGTTCTTGGGAACATCCACGGCATTTTGTTGCGGATAGTAGCCGTTTAGCGCGTACGTCGCCATCGGTTCATGAGGACAGTTCAAAAACCCTCTCGGATAAGCGTCTTTATCTTCGGGGCAAATCCACATTGGGTCGGTGTTTTTTAATATGTCTTTTTCATTAGGTTTTTTGTCAATGTATGGAAGCAGCCTGACAAACCATGCGCTGAGCACTTCGTTCACATCGTGTGCGTACATTATCTCGCAGGCCGTGATGATGCGGTGATTCTGATTTTCGGCATACGTCCTGACCGCAAGCCCGATTTGCTCAAGCTGAGCCGCGCAATAAAGTCGGCGGGCACTACCACGTATCTTGCCCAGGGCCGGAATCATTATGGCCATAAGCAGACTGATAATGCTCAGAACCACCAGCAATTCTATCAGGGTAAACGCCCATCGGCGCCTCTTACGTAAACCCAACCTGTAGTTAAACATAGCCATCTGACTGTAATTTCCATTCCGGGCCTCACTGCGTGGAGCCCTGTTTGAGCCACGATTCCAGAAAGATACTCAGGTCTTTAAGATTAATCTGACCGTCCGGGCAAAGGTCGTGCCGATTAGAGTTGCCTTTATATTCGCGGGCGAGAGATGCGTAGTCTTTGAAATCAACAACATCAATAAAATTAGGATTAACGGCCCGCGTATCTATATCCACCTGGTCAATCATTGCCGCCCCGCCTACAGGAGGGTTTGAACTTATAGGGAGGTGGTAAGCCGTTAAGCGGACATATTCCGCCTGAGGCTGATTGGCAAAAACATACGCGGCGGTCAGGCGATACCATTTACTGACGTTGCCTTGCGGTTCATCTATCTCGTCGAGCTGCAAATAAGCAGGCTGAAGCTCATTTGCATCAGTGAAGTTTGGGTCCGTGGCGACCGCTATATCATAAGTTTTGCCGCCGTTTTTTCGAGCAAGATAGCTCATCTGAAGCCAGATTTGCTTTTGCCACAAAGGTTCACGCTGTTTATTGGGGATTTTGAAGGTGAGCGTTACGTTGCCCATACCCCCCCAATATCCTCTCCTCTCGGTCTCAAATCCTTCTGCCGAATAGTACCACCTCCAGCCGACAATACCGGGAATAATTTCAGGATAATCATCGAATTGAACGTTAATCAAATAGGGTTCGCCGAAAGCATTCGTCCAGATAGGCTTGCCGTCAGGCAGTACGGGCAGCTCCGGGCCGTCCGGTTCGAGCCCGGACGGATAGTTGAAATCCCAGCTCTGGTGCGTAAAGTCTCTCGAATCGCTCCAGTCCGGCGGATTCAAATAATCGGCGCCGGCGTGCCACCCGCAAAAACAGAAAAAAACGACTAAAATAAATCCGCCCAAAATCTCTTTCATAACCATCTTCTTAATCAAGTGCCGATTATCTCTGTAAAATGCGCACCAGTCAAAAATCGATTTCTGCCGTTGAAATTAAACCTTATATGGCGTATGAATGCAATCCCGCAAAAAGCCTCGATAGGTTCGCCCACAACAGCGTTATCATCACAGCCGCAAAACCACCGAGCGCCCACAGACTGTTGATTCGTGAAAACTTTTGTTTGAATATAACCCGCCAGTGAAAATACCCGGCATAAACCAGCAGCGTTGCAAGCGACCACAGCTCCTTCGGGTCCCATCCGAAATAGTCCGCCCAGGCGAGCTGCGCCCAGATACTGCCCAGAACCATACCCAGAACCATCAGCGGAAAACCGGTACGAACCAAACGATAGGTGTTTTGTTCATTAACAAGTCTTTTTTCCTGCGCGCCGGCGAGTGTTTGTATCGCCGTCACAGCAGCCTTGAACATGAAGATATAGCTGAGCACATATGCCGCAACATGGGGAACAAAAAACGGGCTCTGCAAAGCAGGCGGCAGTTGCTGCGGCGCTTCACTGAAAACAAATCCTGCCGGAAAAAGAATTGCCGCGCCTATGAGCATATCTATTGCCCGTTGATTTATACCAAGAAGCTTATCGGTTAAATATGAAAGAATATATAAACAGGCGCCCATTGTAACGAATAGCTCGAACAGATTCTGCAGCGGTACATGACCGACGTTGAACCAGCGATAAATGAATGACCCTGCCGAAAAAACAAAGGCCGCAGTGAAAATCCCGCCTGCCGTTCTGCGAAGATGAAAAAGCTGCGCCAAAAGCGCAAGCAGATACCCTGCCATAGCAGCGTAAATCAGAAGTCCCTGTATGGAGTACTTAATTGCCATTATTTATCTTTCTTTTATCATCGGCCTCAGCCAGCATCGCCAGAACAATCCCGCAGCTAAAAACACATATCCGGTAAAAACCGCGATTAAGCCGTTATCCGAAGCAACGGCAAGGACTACGTACTCACCGCCACGTTCCTCGAATGAGCGCTGATAAAAATAATAACCGCCGTAGTGTAGCGGCTTATTTACTTCGATTGTCTTTGTCTTAACAACCTTGCCGTCTTTGACTACACTGATGTCACTGAAATAATCTCGCGGCACTTGCAGTCCGTCCGGACCAGGCGAATCGTAATACTCGATTCGGGAATCCTTAAGCCCTATATGAAACGGCAGTTCTACCCCGATAAATCGGGGCTGTGCCGGAAGGATTACTTTGTTGCTCATCTCTCCTTCGTTAATAACCATCACTCCGGAGCGTATCTTTTCTCTGCCAAACAATCGCTTCTGAATTTTATGCCCAGTCTCGCTCGCCTGAATTGACCCTGCCAGAATCCCGATACAGCCTAAGTGAATCAGCAGAAGTGACGGGCGTTTAACTATTGACGGAAAAAGAATCAGTGACGCAACCAATGCGATAGTAATCACAGACCAGAACATCTGCATCGGCACACTGTTGAATAGCCGCCCGGCACGCTCGGCCCCGATAAATGCTCCGTAAACACTCAGCACAATCAGCGCTATCAACATTATAAGCACCAGCCACATTATGACTTTTTTAAAGAAGTCCATTGCCGTTACCTTGTATGTAACTTGTCAGTTACTGTTACAAAAGTCTTCCGAGCTGATAAGCGAACAGAGTAAGAATATACGCAAGCACGGTCAGGTACGTAAACTGAAATATCGGCCAGCGCCATGAGCGCGTCTCTGCACGCGTGATTGCCAAAGTCGCAACGCACGGTGCGTAAATCAGGCAAAAGAGCATGATGCAAAAACCGGTCAAAGGCGTGTAAGCCTTTTTCAATTTATCACCGAGTGTCGCTGAGTGCTCCTGGGCATCGCCGACGGCGTAGACAATTCCTAACTGCGAGACAAAGACTTCTTTGGCAGCAGTTGCGCCGATAAGCGCGGTTCCGATTTTCCAGTCAAAGCCAAGCGGCGACAGCGCAGGTTCAATTGCCTTGCCGATGCGGCCGATGACGGAATACTCGAGTCGGGCCTGGTGGGCCTGTTCGAGCGACAGCCCTTTCAGTGATTCTGCGCTGGGGCTGGGGTAGCTGGCCAGCGCCCACAGGATTATAGATACGCCAAGAATGATAGTGCCTGCTTTTTTGAGATACATCCACGCACGCTGCCACATATGTATCAGTACCGCGCGAGCCGTCGGCAACCGGTAGGGAGGCAGCTCCATCACAAAAGGCATAGTCTCGCCTCTGAACAGCGTATTGCGAAGCA
>CAZFHM010000076.1:0-10251 GCA_964518825.1 uncultured Pirellulales bacterium | reverse complement strand
CTCCAAGGCTTGTTTTAAATTTGCCTGGGCCTCACTTTTGCGGCCAAGCTTAATAAAAGCCTTCGCCAGATGAAGATGAGTGGCAACTTTCGAAGGCGAGGTATCAGGATACAGCTCCAGAGACCTTGAAAAATCGCGAACAGCATTTTCGTATTGAGCAAGCTTGTAGTAAATTACTCCCCGTGTATCAATAAGGTCGACGTAGCCGGGGTCTATTTCCAGGCCCATCTGGGCAAGTTCGAGGGCCTGTTCGTACTGCCCCTGGTCTTGACATAATATCCAGGCCAAATTATTGATGACGATTGTGTTATCAGGCTGCAGGTTGAGAATCTGCTTGTAGAGTTCCACAGATTCTGAGTTATGGCCGGTGGTTTGCAGGAGTATTGCAAGCGAACTCATTGCCGAGAGGTCCTGCGGGTTGTTTTCAAGAGAGGTGCGGAGCAACTTTTCGGCGAGTCCTCTTGCCTTATCATCAGGGTCGCCGGCCAAATCATTGGCAATTAAAACGGGTATGCGATTGTCTTGTGGATGATTTTTACACCAATGTGTGACCTTTTGGTCAATCTGGTCCCAGAGCCGGTCTTCCTTGAGCAGATTTACCTGCATCAACAGCGGCATGGCGTCGCAAGGGTCTGACTGGTACAACGAATCGAACTTACTTTGGGCGTCGGTGTGTTTACCATCTTTATACAGGGCTGCGGCGAGGGCTAAATTTATTCTTCGCACGTCTGAGTTGTTGTCATATTCGGCCAGGTAATTTTCGAGTAAACTCACGGCCTTTGCCGCCTGGTCCGCCTTGATATAAGCCTCGGCTAAAAGCACGGCGGCATCCATGTCGTCAGGTTGCAGTTCAAGTACGGCCTTGAGTGTAGGAATTGCCAATGCAGGCGAGCGCATTGCTTCTGCGCGGGCCTTTAACGTCAACAAAGATTTGTCGTTGGGTATATTGGCGAGTCCCTGCAAAGAAATATCAATTACTTTGGCCGGTTGACCCTGCTTAAGAGCGACGGCGCCTAACAGAAGCCACGGTTCACTCAGCGTGGGCTGCTCTTGTGTTATCTGCCCGAGGATATCCGTTGCCTGTCGGGTACCCGGAGCCGTTTCTTCTGAGAGCAAATATCGTGCTTTGTAAATACGCAATTGCACGTCTGAAGGATATGAAGCCAGGGTTTTATCCAGCAGGTTCTTTCCTTCACTAATCATTTCGGGCTGGTCTGAGCCTAACAAGAGCAGTATCGCACGCTTGCAGATATCCGGGTTGTCAGGTTGTATCGAAATAGCTTTACGAATGCAGGAGACAGCCTCGGCGAAATTACCGGCGGTTCTATAAAGATCACTTTTGGCAACCCAAACCGTTACATTGTTTGGTTCGAGAGAGCTTGCATAATCGAAATCTGCCTGGGCCTGCTCAATCTGCCCGAGTCTGGCGTAGATTCTGCCCCTAAGCAGATAGGCGGAGGCATCGTTGCGCGAGCTTACTACATCATCGCAAAGCCGAAAGGCCTGGGCGGAGTTTCCCCGGCGAAGATTTAACTCAATTTGGGCTGCCGTTACAGACAAATCTTCCGGTTCCTGTCGTTTTAGTTTATTTAACAGCTCCTCTGCTTTGGTAAAGCTGTTTTGTCGAATCTTAAGTAAAGCAAGAGACAGACAGAGGGACCTGTTGTTGGGGTCCTGTATCAGCATATCCTCCAGAACATCACCGGCGGGGGCCAATTCGCCGCGTCTGAAGTGGCTATATAATTCGAACTTTGTTAATTCGGGGTGAGAGAGATTTTGATTGGCTGCCTGATGGAGGATTTCGTCGGCGCGGTCAAATTCATTTGCTTTATATAAAGCAGCTATAGCAGGGATAATTATTCGCAGGTCCTTTGGCGAGCGGTTTAGAGCCTCCTGATAAAAAGAGATTGCGAGAGGTAACTGTCCGGTTTTCTCGTGGGCGGCGGCAAGAAGCATTCGGCTGGATTGGTCATCCGGGTTAGCAAGCAGGTTTTCTTTTAACAACGAAACTGCTTGCGAGTAGTGCAGCTCAAAATCGTCCTGGTTGAACCAGAGTTTCGCCTGTTCATACCGCCACTGCCAGCCGTCCTCTCCTTCGAGCGACTTGATATCGGCAACAATTTGTTGAGCTTTTTGAGGGTTTCCAATGAGCTGTTTGCAGTCTAACAGCCGCCGTTTTATAGGAATGTCACTGGAGTATTTGTCAGCCATTGAGCTGAGCAGTTGATAAGCCTCCTCCTGTCGGCCCCACTGGTTATAAAGTTCCGTAAGCAGCAAACACAAGGTTCTTTGGGCGACCGGCTCGTCATTTTGCATCAGTGCGTCTTTAGCAACCTTTTCACTTTCCTGCATCCTTCCGCTCTGGGACAGCAGAACGGCGAGGTATCTGACGGGCTCGATTTTATCAGTGAACTTGCCTATCGCCTCGTTCAATACAGTTATCGCCTGCTCTTGTTTTTCCTGCAGAACGAGCAGGTCAGCCTCTGCCATAAAAACTCGTACGTCTGCGGGGTAATCTTGCTTTATCGCTGTCAGTAAGGTCCCGGCTTCGGCTAAGTCGCCTTGTTTCATCGCCAGGTCGAACTGTAAGAGTTTGACTTCTACAGATTTGCCCGTGGCTTCTTCGAGCTTTGCCAGTCGGTTCCGCAGGTCGGTCCACAGCGGGGAATCCTTCTCAATTTGGTTTTCTGCCAGCGTATGTATCCGGGCCTGAGCGAATAGTAGCGCGGCATCAACGCTGCCGGGAACGAACCCCAAAACTAATCGAGCCTGCTCGGCAGCCTCCTGCCAGCTGCCGGTTTGTGCGAACATCCGGGCGAGGTTGAACCGCCCTTCGAGAAGGTCAGGACTTTGGGATACCAGCATACGCATCTCAGAAAGAGCTGATTGGCGGTCGCCTAAACGCCACAAAGCCGATGCCAGTTTCACCCGAAGGTCGGGAGATTTATTACCCCGTTGCATAGCTTGTCGCCATAAGCTTACCGCTTCATAAGTACGTCCTTGTCTGTCAGCCAGAAGGCCCTCTAAAAATAAAGTCGAAGACGGGGCAATCTCTTTCTGGCGAAGCTGTTCAACGCACTGTGCGGCAAGGTCGAACTTGTCAGCCCTTATAAAAAGCTCAGCCGCAACGGGCATAAAATCCCAGGGTTGAGAAACCAGTGCCTCCAAGCCATTCTGTGCAACTTGCAGCATCTGCTGTTGTGAGCCGGACTTTATCGCCAACCCGGCCCGGATTTGCCATAGGCTTTGATTGGCAGGCTCAGATTCCTGAACGGCTGTAAGGTGCTGCTCAGCTTTTTCGAACTCATTCATTTTAACGAGTTCACCGGCGAGCCTGAGCCTTACTTGTGGTTCTGATAAATCTAATGTCTCAGCCTTAGCGAAATCCGCCTTTGCCTCGGTTGTATTTGCCCGTCTGAAATTGAAAGAACCGCGGGCTATATATGCCAAGGCCGACGATGGATTATTTTCGATTGCCTGCTCGAACCAGTATTCAGCGGGTTCTGGGAAATCGTCAGGATATTGCTCAGCCAATTGACCTGATATTTCGTAAGCCATAACCTGGTCGGGATGTTCATTTATAATATCTGTTAATTCTTTTGCCGCGTCCCGGATTTTTCTCTGACTGATAAGAGAAATCGCCAGCAATCTCCTTAATTTCACTGATTCATTGCCGGACAGGCTTCGAGAGGCAATCAGCTCGGCTTCCCCTGGTGTTCCCATCTGTAAATAGATTTCAACCAGCCTGGTCGCAGCTTCAAGGTTGTCCGGTTCGACTCGCAAAGCAATACGGTAAGCCGATACGGCCTGAGTCAGGTTGCCTGGTTTTAGAGGTCGAATTTGAAGTTGTGCCTCGGCATATTTCAGCAGTGCCGGCACATCATCCTGAACCATACTGATATAGCGGCCGAGATAGCTTGCCGCCTCTTCCCATTTTTGTTCCTGGTAAGCCTTGTTGCCGAGTATCAACCCCTGTTCGGCTCGTCTGCTTCTATGCCATAGACGCAGCACGTACGCTGATGTTCCCAGCACAACAATACCTATCAACAACACGAGCGCTAATTTCCAGTTAAACCGTCTTTGACGCATTGCTTAAACCTTTCCTAATCCTGCCCATTTAAACATTTAAAACCGCCGGGCAAAATTCATGACTATTTTTTTGAATGTTCGCCAGCATATCCACATATCCAATCTGAAAGACATATTCCTGACGTATTTAGTGTCGTAATATATCCATTCCTGGAAATCTTTCATTTCCTGTCGTGTTCTGCACACCTGCCACAGGCCTGTTATTCCCGGTCTTATGGAAAGTCGAGCATCCCTCCAGTAAGCACACATAGTGTTTTCAGCCTGTGGTGACGGCCGAGGGCCGACTACACTCATCTGTCCTATCAGGACGTTGAAAAACTGTGGTATTTCATCGATATAGGTGTCCCGTAAAAACTGCCCCACCCTGCTGACCCTGGGGTCGTTTTTCATCTTGAATTGGGGGCCGTCAACCTGGCTGACCACTCTCAGTTTACACTGCATCTTATCAGCACCGACCACCATGGTCCGAAACTTCATGCAATTAAAGGTTTTACCATGAAGGCCCTGCCGCTTGTCTTTGAATAGAACCGGTCCCGGGCTGGTTAGCTTTACAAACAGGACGATTATTGGCAGTACCGGTGCGAAAAGAAGGAGCACTACAGTAGCGGCAATAATATCAGCAAGCCTCTTAAAGCACCCGGCATAGGAAAACCTCGGCCAGATTCGATATCTACTCGTCCGGGCCCGACTGCCGTTGTTGCCGGTCTTGAAAACAGAGGTTGGTCTGCCTGATTTAGTGGAGGCGGGAGAAGATTTCCGTTCTGCAAGGCGTGAAAGGCCAGAAGCTTTATTGATAACAACCTGGCTGTCGATAACCTGTTCACGTTCGACACATACGCCCGGGCCGATAATTGATGCCTTGATTAAAGCGCCTCTTGCAATTGTGGCATTATCGCCGAGCAGGGCCGGCCCTATGATTACCGCGTCCTGTTCGATGGTTACGTTTCGCCCCAGGAACACCTTGCCGATTAATCTTGCACTTTGGTCTATTTCAGCACCGCCTTCGCACGGGTTAGCGCGGTTTTCGAGATGACCAAGCAACCCCTGCCTGCTGTCTAAATCCAGCGGTTGACCGGCGACCTTAACACTGCGAAAGTGCAATGAATTGGAGTGACATTTGCTGACAAAAGAAGAGAAAGAAAGACACAGTGTATTTGAGGTAATGACTTTATTCAGAACATCGGTCTTTATGAAAAGCAGATGAGGCCAATCATCACCAGCATACACCTGCTCTGCTGCGTCTTCGTAGTGTCTCCGATAGCCCACTATTTTGTTGTCACGTGTAATCAATACTTTGTCGCAGCCGACCTGCAATTCCGCATCGACGTTAACTGCCAGAACATCGGCCTGGAGGTTGTGCAATGGCACCCGGAGCAAGTCGTAGTTAACATTAGTTATGAACCTGCCGTTAGGGACCGTCAGCCAGCGGCTTTTCTTCCATTGTTCGGCGACTCCTTCAGGCAGCAACAGGTCTTGCCGGTAGAACACGGTATTGAATTGACCATTATAAGAAGGGCATAACCAGTCGTGTGGGATAGCAATCAAATCACTTTTAGAATTTAAGTGATGCTGTAATCTACAACACTTGTTGATATGGTTAACTTGTTCTTCGAAGAACCGAAAAATTGTGCCAGCCGAAGATTCGTTGCAAACGGCTAACCGCAACAGCTGATTTCGGGTCGGACAATGCGGACCTGCCCCGTTTTCGCAAGTATCCGCGGGGCTTTGTCCTCTGTGGAAAAGTATTAACTTTGCGCTTTGATTCAAGACTGACATGAGAAAATTGAGACGATTGAATACATTATGT
Organism: uncultured Pirellulales bacterium; assembly: GCA_964518825.1. Lineage (GTDB taxonomy): Bacteria > Planctomycetota > Phycisphaerae > Sedimentisphaerales > Anaerobacaceae > JBBABK01. Next base: position 4,355 of record CAZFHM010000076.1, on the reverse strand, counting down.
CAGAACTTAGGGATATCAGGGCCGATATCCTGCTGATTGTGGGGCATAAGGAGAAGTTTTGCATCAACGCGCCTGGTTCGGTTTTTTCTGTTTGCCTGAGTGTAGTAGTCATACCCATAGCGATAGTAATTGTGTCCGGCAGAGACGTTGCTTAGAACGGTTCCTAACACCTTGACTTGTATTCCAGCCAGTTTGTTCATGGCTTCTTTGAGGTCGGGGGCGGTTGTCCGGCCGGCAAGACTGGTTAGTATCACGGCATCAGCCATTTTTGCCCATATCAGCGCGTCTGGAAAGGCCAGGACCGGTGGAGTGTCAATAATCACATGGTCGTAATTACGGCTGAATTTTTCTATATTCTGTGATGAAGTAGGTAATGCCAAAAGCTCGTAAGGGTCGATGTTTTCATGAGAATCGGAGGTGAGCACATCCAGGCCGGTCGCAGCTAAAGTATAAATGGCTTTCTTGTCAGCCTGGGCCAAAAGCACTTCCTGGATGTTTTTCATTCCCTCAGGGATGCCTAATAAGCGATGTATATCAGGTTTCCTAAGGTCACCGTCAATCAGCAATACTCTCTTTCCTGATTTTGATATGCTGGTTGCCAGATTTATAGCACAGGTAGTTTTACCATCCCTCATTGACGGGCTGGTAACTACCAGTTTTTTTGGTAGCCCGCCTCCGTTAAGCAGGCCCAGGTTAGCTCGAATGTTCTGGTAGTCCTCGACTACAAGGCTGGGCAGAAGAAACTTTTCAGCGGCAACAGGGCTGGTAGTAGTACCGATTATTCGGATGCCAATACGCCTGGTGACGTCTTCGGGAGTTCGAAGACTTTTGTCCGCCTTGTCTGTCAAAAATGCGAGCATCATTCCGAATGCCAATGCGCCGAAAACCAATGCTGCTGAATACTTTACTCGTTTATCTTTGATTTCAGATATCTCAGCGTTATAAGCCACCGAAATTCTCGCCGGCCTTTTGCGTTCCATTTCCACCTCCTTTATTCGCCGGGCAATGGTTTCGTACATCTCTTTAGTCAAGGCTAACTGGTCCTGGAGGTCCTGGATGGCCAGCTGCTTTCGGCCGACTTCGATAGTCTGCACATCTTCGCTTGACAGCTTTTCTCTAAGGCGATTTTCATATGCCGCGACCTGCTCCAGCTCCAGTTGCATATTTGCGAGCTGTTCCTGGTTGGTCTGACTAATCTGTTCGGACACGACGTCATTAAAACTTTGAGAGGCCTCCTGTCGTTTTTGCTCGAGTACTTTCTTTAACGCTTCAACAAGCTGTTGCTTTTGCTCCAGGGCCGGGTTCGTTGGGGCGAGTACCTGTTTGGCCACTATCAGGTCTTTTTCAAGCTGGACGATATTTCGATTTAATTCCTGAACCATTGGGTTGGAATTGATGTATTCGTTGCGCATACCCAGCATCTGTTCGGGGGCAATGGGCTGTTCTGTGGTTTGTTCCGCCAGTTGAATTCGTGTTTCAAGATTAATCCTTTTTGCCTCTGCCTTTGTAAGCTCCCCCAACAAAAAAGCAACCCGCTGCAGCATCATATCTTGTCGGCCGGTTAGGCTGGTGCTGCCGTATTCCTGCGCTAACTGCTGAATTGAATTACGCTGCCTGTCCAGGGTCCCAGCGAGTACCTTTCGCTCGTCTTCCAGCACTCTGAGGTTTCGGTCTTCATCCTGGGCGGAACTCGAGCCCTCAATTGCCATATAGTTTCGTATAAAGGCGTCAACTATTTGTCTGGCCTCTTCGGCATCTGCGCTTTCCATAATCACGCCAATCAGCTCTGTCTGGTTATTAGCAAGGGCCTTGATGACTCCGTTGTTAATAGCGTGTTTCAACAGGGCTGCCGGTTCCTGGTCCGTTCCCTTGCCTTTTAATTCCTCTTTCAGCCTGGTTTGTATGTCCGGTTTGTAATTCTTAAGGAAGCTTGATTTTTTCTCTACGAGTTCATCAGCCACCCTCTCAATGACGCGTCCGCTAACTATCATCTCTGCCTGAGTGTTAACGAAACTTCTATAATTTGATATTATCCCACTATCGGCTTCGCCGGTCAGGATATTGGGAATGATTGGAGCGACTCTTATTGCGCCGGTCATGACATATACGGGTTTGATGCCAAGCCATATTACCGGGATTCCGATTGCACAGGTAACTATAAATACCAGCAGTACAATATACCATCTCCGCAGAACACCTACAGCAATGTTAGCGGAGCTTTCACCTGCCTCAGGTTCTCCAAAGACACCCGCCCCTCGCTCGACCAAATCACCTTGATATTTTTGTAAATCACTCATTCTGACACCGCCTTTATCATTAGTTTACAATTATTTTGAAAAGGACATCTTCAAAGTCCCATACACTTTTAAAGCAGCCATTAAAATGTCCGCAATACCTCGTTAACGGTAAAAGTTTCTCTATACAAATGCCGGACTATTTTATGTTTTGACTTTCCCGGTTATTGTGAAGGGCGTCGAATTTTCCGGAGCCGTGGTCAGTTTTGTTAAAAGCCAAAATTCTCCTACCACCGCCGCCAGGGCCATCGGCATCATTGCATAGCCCCCGAAATCATGGAATATATTCTCCCAATACTCCCCCCTTACGAACGTAAAAGCGATGGCAGTCACGGTCAGACGGATAGTGTTGCAGAGCAGGGCGATAGGCAGGCTGGAAATTAAAACTATGAGCTTTTCCCACCATGCTCGCCTTACCAGTAAGACCACCAGGCCCGTAATAACGAAAAAGGCCATAACCATTCTCAAGCCGTTGCACGCCTCGGCCACAGCTACCGATGCCTGGCCGATATGAATAATGTTGCCTTCCCGAACCACGGCGTAACCTAACATCTCCAGGCAAAATACAGCCGATGACGTGGCCCATTGTTGCATTGGTAGCGCCACAGCCGCCTGAACCCTGTTAGGCCATGGAAGCATTAAGCACAAGTATAAAAGTACGGTTGCCACTTTTTTAAAAAGCTGCCATCCGAACAGCATAAGAACAAGTGCCGCGGTAGTTAAGACGATGGATAATCTTTCAGCCGAGCCATACATAAAAAACAGACCGAAGAAACGTACAGCCTGGGCCAGGATAAGAGCTAACGCTCCCAGCAGACATGGTTTTAAGGGAACTGATGCAATCGTTTTACGTCTGGACCATAGGATATAAACCGCGAGGAAAGGCACTAGAAGACCTGATGAATACTCATCGCTTTTTTGCCAGACGGTCCAAAGGTCCACGATGCCCAGCCAGTATGACCACAGCACGGCGAGTATTACTATCGCAGTTAAGAAACCGAAAGTCATGCCTTCGGGCATTCTTTCGCTTACTCGCTTTAGACTCTGGTTAATTGCCTGGACAAAGCGACCTGTATTTTCCCTGAGGCTTTGGCTTGTTCTGCGGCTTGTTCTGCTCATCATACTCTCCGGTCTGAAAACCACAGCTTTTTCTTCCAGACAAACTCCGGTTCTCACTCTCGCATTATAGTCGACGATACATCTGTCAATAAAACAGCCTTTACCGATTTCGGCACCGTCCCAAAGTACACTGTTTGACACCAAAGTTCCTTCGCCGATAGTGACATTGCGACTAATCAGGGTCGGGCCAAAAATAATGGAACCCTTTGAGATGTGCGTTCCGTCCATTACTGCTATCGGCCCGTGTATTCGAGCCTGCGAATCAATGGTCACATCACCGCTTTTCCATATTTCCTCCGTGCCGTTGTGCCTGCAAAGTTTAAAGACTCCACTCATATCGCCTGCATGTACAAGGCTATCGCCGATAGCGTTAAGGTATTCTCTACGGCCGCGAAAAACGTCAACACGCATGGATAATACTGCAGCCTGAACAACTTTGTCGGCTTGAACTAAAGCCGGAATCAAGCCTTCTTTAATATCAAAGTAGCCGTCTTTGGGGGTGTATCTTAAAACAGAAGATTTGCACACGTAAATACCGACAGGCCTGCCAAACGCCGCATCTTTGCTGCCGGCCGGATTAAACATAACAGTCAAGTCTGCCTTATTTGCGAGGTGAGCACCGACAATTTCATCTACTGTCGGGGCGTCGACTATGTTAGCAGGCAGGACCAAAATCGTATCTTCTTTAGCATCACGGCAGGCATCGCGGATTGCACCTGCGGTTCCAACCGGCAGGGGCTCATCGAGAAAATCCACCTCTATCTGATTGAAAGACTTTATCGATTCCTGAAGCAGCGAAGAGTCGCCGTTAGAGCAAATTGTAACCTTGTTGATTCCCTGCTCAACTAAGTCTACAAGTAATCGCTCCAGTGCGGGGCTACCTGCCACCGGCCACAAAGCTGTTGGCAATCGCGTAGCTACAGGGCATCTGCCGAAATCCCG
>CAZFHM010000075.1:0-10314 GCA_964518825.1 uncultured Pirellulales bacterium | reverse complement strand
TTTTTGAAAAAATGTGTTTGTTCAGGGCGTTTTAGAACCTATATTAAAGGGCCAGATTTACAACCATTTTTTCGGAGGAAAAGACGTGGCGGGACTCAATAAAAAATCAGCCGGCCGGGACAGGGGTTATGCTCTTATTATTCTGCTGGTAGTCATCGGGCTGGGAGTATTGTTGTTCGTACTGCAGAAGGCGGGCGTATTTAATCCCCGGCCCAAAGACCCCAACATGCCGGGCATTACGCCGTGGGCCGAATGGAATGCGCGCCAGATGCTCAAGTCTCAGTCGCAGTCAACATCAGCCGAATCGCCATTGACTACTCTTATTCAGCTTGACGGCAACGTCAGGCTGGCGGGGACCGGAGAGCCGCGTGGTGAAATCAATCTTTATCTCGGACCTGGGGGCGTGGGAGGTATGTGGCTCGGCACGTATCATGCAGGCCCTGAAAAGCAATACGATATTTCCGGCTCCGGTTTCTCTGGCGAGTTCTATCTCGACAAGAAATACGTGGACGAGGACGGAAATGAAGACCCCTCGAAGCGGTACTTTCTGTGCAAGGGTGAATTTCAGATGCAGGAACTCGGCAAGCAGATAGTCAGGGTGCTCACCGGCGAGATTTACGTCCGCGGCTGGCTGGATGAAGAGAACATGCTGACCGGCAGTATCTTTATCACCAGCAATCACAAGGATTATAAGGAATTTACATTCAAAGGCCGAGCCAGGTGAGCTATTAATAAATATATGGTCACCTGACCCTGAGAAAAATGCCTTTGCCGGGCATCTGCAAATAAATTATAATTCGGCTATTTCAGATTAACTTTGTTGCGGAGTATGAAAAAATGAAATCCGTTTTCTCATCCGGTCGAGCCAGGTATCACAACGGCGGTTTTCTGCTGATTCTGGTCCTCGTGACGTTGGCTTTAGGCCTATTGATTCTCGGCGTTTCCATGGTAAGTATGGACCCGTTCGCCGCCTTTCACGGCTCCGGCGCCGACAGATACGTTGACCCGAATGCCGCACCCTGGGACGAAGGCCACCTGTTTATAAGCGAAGCCCTGGACGCCTACAAAATGGGCGGAAGAAGAGAGCCGTTCCCCGTTCAGCCGAAGCTCGAAGGCACGACATATTACGACGCGTCCCTGGCCGTGGACGGAAAAGCCCGCGGGACTATCAACGTTCGCATCAGCCCGGACGGTGACGTCGTGGCCGCATGGGACGGAAAGTTCACACTTAACGACGTCGAATACGAAGTGCTCTGCGAAGACCTCGGGCTCGAGTCCACCAACTGTTTCAGGGGAAATGTTGCGCCGCTGAAAGTTTACGTGGACGAAACCGGCGAAAGACATTACCGCAAGCTGTACTTTATTACCAGCGGTCAGGCTTCGGCAGCCGGCCAAAACGGCGAACGAATCGAAGGATTCGGTTATGTCAACGGCTGGGTAAACGAGGACCACACCTGCTTCGGCAAGCTCTGGATAGTCTCAGCGGGCAGCGAATCGCCGGACATTTACGAGTGGGACGCGGTCGGACCTACAGAGAAGTAACGATTCGTATTCGCCGCGTTTAAAAGCCAAATTCCACGGGGCTCTTTTAAAGGTCCCCGTTCTATCTTAATGCCCCTTTAGAATGGTCACTTGATGAGTTCGGCCTGACCGGCTATTATTGACATAATCAGTTAAAGGCCGGTCTATGACCAAAACAGAAAAACTTCAGGTAAAAAGTAGAGGCAACAACGACGTAATCAATATAACCGATTCCGTTGTCGCCGCGGCGGCAAAGTCGGGAATAAGAGACGGCATTGTAACCGTATTTGTAGTAGGTTCGACGGCGGGTATAACGACCACCGAATACGAGCCTGGCCTGGCCAATTACGATTTGGAAACGGCCTTTGAAAAAATTGCGCCGAAGAACGCGCGGTACGAGCACGAAGAAACATGGCACGATGACAACGGCCACGCCCACGTCAGGGCCAGCCTGCTAGGCGCGTCGATTACCGTACCGATTGTCGACGGCCGATTGACACTCGGCACATGGCAGCAGATTATTCTGGTCGACTTCGACACTCGACCGAGGAACAGGACCATCATATGCCAGATACTGGGCTAAATTCCATTAGCCGAAAGCTTCGGGTGTGCAATCAGTGGTGGGATTACCGTGAAGACTGAAGAATTAAATATTATCCTGCTGGTTGGCATTGCGGTTTTTTGCGGGACTGTCGGCGCGAAGATTATCCAGCGATTCCACATTCCGCAGATAATCGGCTATGTCATCGTGGGCGTAATCGTCGGGCCCCTGCTCGGCGTCATCCCGCCCGAAGCCATCGGCGTTATGGAGGCCTTCAACGTTCTTGCACTGGGAATCATCGGTTTTCTGGTCGGCGGCGAGCTCAAGCGCGAGGTCTTCGTAAAGTTCGGCAGGCAGGTCTGGATGATTTTGCTATTCGAAGGCCTGGCAGCCTTTTTGTTTGTCGGGGCACTGACTTTTTCGGTCATGATATTTTTCTCAACCTGGCAAACGGCCCTTGCCGTGTCAGTCGTCTTCGCAGCCATTTGTTCGGCTACGGACCCGGCTTCGACGGTCAGTGTGCTGTGGGAGTATAAGGCGCGTGGGCCGCTGACGGCGATGCTGACGGCAATCGTCGCACTGGACGATGCGCTTGCCCTGCTGTTATACGCGGTGGGCGTCAGTGTGGCAGGCGTTATTACCAGGCACGAGCAGAGCGGGCTGTCACATGCGCTGGCGGGGCTGGCTTATCATGTTCCCGTTGCGATTTTGCTCGGCGGCGCGGCGGGTCTGATTTTGATTCGTATTCTCAAGAAAATTGACGACCCGGAGAAGGTGCTGTCCTTTACGGTCGGTTCCACTCTGCTGGTTATCGGCATAGCAATCAAGTTTGACCTCGATGTAATTTTGGCGACTATGACCCTGGGCGTGATACTGGTCAACGTCGGGCGTAAAAGAATGGCTTCGTGCTTTAATCTTATGCGTCGGTTCTCGGTGCCTATTTATATTCTTTTCTTTGTTTTTGTCGGCGCGATGCTAAAATTCGAACTCGGCAACGTCCTGACCTGGCTGCTTATCGCCGCTTACGTCACCGGCAGTATCGCAGGCAAGACATCCGGTGCGTACCTCGGGTCGCTGTATTCCGGGGCGGTTAAGAGCATCAGAAAATACCTCGGATTTTGTCTTTACCCGCAGGGCGGAATCGCCGTGGGCCTTCTCATTATGGCCAGTCAGAAATTCGACAGCCAGATAAGCTCGCTGATGCTGCTGGTTGTCATCATCGGCGCCTTTATACTCCAGATGATAGGTCCGCTGGGCGTCAAGTTCGGCGCGAGAAAGGCCGGTGAGCTCGGCCTGAATATCACCGAGGACGACCTTATAAAAACTTATACCGTTGCGGATATAATGGATACCGCCGTACCTGTTATAGATGCTGGAACGCCGCTGAGCGAGATGATAAAGGTTGTTGGCAGTACGGACAGCCCGTGTTACCCCGTTATAGATTACGACAACAAGCTGGCCGGGCTGGTAACACTCAATGGTATCAGGAATACTTTTGCGACACAGGAGCTGAACGAATGGCTGATAGCTCTTGATATTGCCGAGCCGGTTTCGGAATCGCTTAACCCGAATATGTCACTTTCGGACGCTTTGGTGGAAGCTAAAAAGCTCGACACCGAGTTTTTGCCGGTCACGGCATCCGACGACGCGAACAAGTATCTCGGGATCCTGGACGTTCGGGCTGTTTACCGAAGGGTCTCTACCGAAGTGCTGGCCAAGCAGAAGGAAGCGGACAGTATGTACGGCCTGGCCCATGCTTAGGCAAAATTAAAACGATTGTCACAGCAAAAATTATAGGCCCGGATGGTTCAAGGTGAGAGGTTGGTAACAGACAATGGATAAGGGAAGCTCGCCAGCAGAAAGAAGGCGAGTGGAAGGCGCCCTGAATAAAAATAAGGAGTTCCAATGAAAATCACCGTGTTTAACGGCTCACCCAAAGCTGAAAAAGGTAATACACAGGTTATGGTCGAGGCCTTTGCCGACGGGGCCAAAGCCGCAGGCGCCGAGGTCGAAACTGTTTTTCTGTCGCACAAAAAATTCAGCGGCTGCGTCGGCTGTTTTGCCTGCTGGCTCAAAACGCCGGGCAAATGCATCTTCGATGATGATGTACCGGAAATGCTCGAAAAGATTAAGTCGTCCGGCCTTGTTATTTTCGCTACGCCCTTGTACGTCGATAATGTCACGGGCCTGATGAAGAATTTTATGGACCGCTTAATACCGATTGCCGAGCCGCACATCGAAACCGACGGCAGCGGCGAGGCCCGGCACATTATCAAACGTAAGTTGCCGAAAATCGGCGTTATCTCGAATTGCGGCTTTCCCGAGCAATCACATTTCCAGGTGCTCCATCTGCTCTTTAGTCGCATCGCGCGCAACGCAGGCAGCGAAGTCGTCTGCGAGATATACCGGGGCGGAGGGGCAATCCTTAAAGATGCGCCGCTGATTCTAAAGCTGGTCGTCTGGAAATACAAAAACCTACTGCACAAGGCAGGTCGGGAGGTAGTAGAGGACGGCAAGCTTAGTGAGGAACTGAAAGCCCGACTCGAAAAGCCGCTTATACCTGCCGCTCAGTACATCGCCGCAGCCAACAAAATCTTCGACGCAGCTCTGGCAAAAAACACTTGTTAGCGAAAAAAGTCGCGACGGCTTTTTACATTCCGAGCCTCGGCCGGTCCAAACTCACTAATCCCGGCCTTTCACTGCCCCGACCACAGACGTACTTTAGCCTGCGGGTAGAATTGGCTTGACTGATAATACGCAAACGCTTACGATTTAACGGCTTATTTTTAGAGCAATGTTCTTTTTGGGGTCGCGGACATGAAAGCAGGCTTACTCAAAATCCTGATTTACGTTTCGACGGCGGCTACCCTTATGACGGTCGCGGGTTGTAACGAATCCGACAAAGACGTAACCACGGCCAGTCGTCGCCAGTTCGAAAAACCCGCTTCCGTTACCGAATCCGGAACGACCATAGGCCAGGTGGCTGGGATATTTTCGCCCGATTATATACCCGTGCAGAACTACGCCATCATCGGCGGGCTGGCCGGCACCGGCTCAGCCGATTGTCCGCCGAATATAAGAGATTACCTCAAGCAGTACATTCTGCGCTACATACCCAGTACCGACATCGATAAGTTCATAAACAGCCCTGATACTTCCATTGTAATCGCCGAGGGTCTTATGCCCACCACCGGAAAAGACGCCTTGTTCGATGTGCGTGTTGCTGTCCCCGGCGCCGCCCAGACGAGAAGTCTCGAACACGGCCAGCTTTACGGCGCCGAACTCCGCGCGGCAGGCAGCTTCGGACTTACCACCAAGGTGCTGGCGCGGGTCGAAGGGCCCATCTACATCGATAAAATCGAACCCACAGGGGAAAAAAGGGTAGGCTATATCCTCGGCGGAGGTCGGGCCCTCGATGACTACAGAATGATGATTTCATTGCGCCAGCCGGACTATTTCGTTGCCAGCGCCATCCGCAATAAGCTCATCGAGCGCTTCGGCCAGAACACCGCGAAAGCCATTTCGGCAGGCCAGGTCGAAATGACGCTTCCGGCGCAATACGCAGGCCGAAAACAGCACTTCATTAATATAGTAAAAGTAACTTACCTGAGCCTGAGCAGTCAGGACAGGCAGAAGAAAATAGATGAGCTAATCTCATCACTGGCCGGCCCCGGCGACAGGGCCGGCGCCGAAATCGCTATCGAGGCGATCGGCAAAGATGCGCTCGGGCCGCTCGAAAAGCTTCTCAGCTCGGACGATGCCGATACCCGCTTTCGTGTCGCCCGAATTATGCTCAACCTCGGCAGTGACATGGGACTCGATATTCTCAGGGTCGTCGCATTTGACCCCGCGTCGAACCGGCGAATGGAAGCCCTCGAGGCCATTGGAAACTCCGGCAAGCGCGGTGATGCTATCGCCGTCTGCCGCCGCCTGCTTCGAGACAACGACGTCGCTATCATACTGGCTGCCTACGAACACCTGAAAAAAATGGACGACCTTTCCATCAGCGATGAGCCGATTGGCCGTTGTTTCTATCTTGAGAATATTTCACTGGCCGAGGAGAAACTCGTCTTTGTCTCAAGAAGCGCTCAGCCGAGAATCGCATTGTTCGGCGGACCGCTGTTCTGCCGGGCCAATATGTTCATCCAGTCGGAGGACGGGAGCATTACACTGAACGCGCCGCAGGGCCAGGAACGTGTCACCGTAATACGCAAGATTCCAGGCCGACCGGATATACCGCCGGTATCTCTTAACTGCTCTTACGAACTCAGTGACATTATCCGTACACTCGGCGATGAACCGACAAGGAGGAGCCCGACCGACAGCGTCGGACTGGCGGTTCCGTATTCCGACATCATCGCGCTGCTCAACCAGATGGTCCAAAAGGGCGCGATTGACTGTCAATTCAGGGCCGGGCCGATGCCGCAAATCGCCCTCAAGTGAAAACAAAGTACGGGCCGATAAGAATAGTACCAGTCGAGGTAAAACCCGGAAAAATGAATACTTTTTTTATTATTATCGGACATCCAGCGCAGGGAACAAATGAGACTTGAGAAAATTGTACTTGACGGCTTCAAAAGCTTCGCCGACCGAACGGAACTTAACTTCGAAGGAGCTATCACCGCCATTGTCGGGCCGAACGGCTGCGGCAAGAGTAACGTCGTTGACGCGGTCAAGTGGGTGCTCGGCGAGCAGAGCGTAAAAAGCCTGCGAAGCGACCAGATGTCAGACGTGATATTCGGCGGCTCGACCATAAGAAAGCCGCTCGGCTCGGCCCAGGTCAGCCTGTTCTTTGCCAATACCTCCGGGACGCTGCCTATCGAGTCCGACGGCGTACAAATCACACGCAGAATCTTTCGCAGCGGTCAAAGCGAATACCTCATTAACAACAAGCTCTGCCGCCTGAGGGACATAAAGGAACTGTTCATGGACACCGGCGTCGGCGCCAAGGCCTACTCCATCATCGAGCAGGGGCAAATCGGACAACTGCTTCAGGCCTCGAAGGTCGACCGCCGTGCAATTTTCGAAGAGGCGGCCGGCATCAGTAAATACAAGGCACATAAAAAAGAAGCGCTGAGAAAGCTCGAAAGGACCGAGCAGAACCTGCTGAGGCTGGCCGATATCCTCGGCGAAGTCGAAAAACAGCTTCGAAGCGTCAAGCACCAGGCCGGCAAGGCCCGCAGCTATCTTAAATATACCGAAAGGCTAAAAGAGCTGCAGGTCAACTATTCACTCGTCGAGTACGCAAGAATCGACAGTGCCGCAGGTGAGAAAAAGGCTCAGCTCGGCGAAGTGCAGCAGCGATTCGCCGCGGTAGCCGCCGAAGTCGCCAACAACGATGCGATGATAAGCGAGATGGGCCGGCAAATCATCGACACGGAGAACCGAATCAACCAGACCGACAATTCACTTGTCGCAGCTCAAAGTAAAATCGAGCAGCACTTACAGCGCATCGAGTTCCTGAGGGCGCGAATCACCGAGCTTGGCGAACGAAAACAAAACGCCGCACAGCGGGTTGAAAAGCTCCGCCAGGCAAAAGAGCATTTCGTCAAAGACCTTGCCCGCTGTAAAGACGACCGGCAGAAATGCTCGGTCCGGCTGGAAGAAAAAACCGCACAGCTAAAAGAGCTCCAGGCGGCAATAAATCAGAGCAACAGCCAATGCACCTCGCTCGAAGATGAGCTCGAAGATGAAAAAAGCGGAATCATAGATATCGTCCGCAGGACGGCACAACTGCATAACGAGCTGCAGAGTCTCAGCGACTATCGCAGCAATCTTTCCACTCAGAAAGACAGGCTCAGCGGCCGGGCCGACACCGCCCAACAGGAGCTCGAACAGCTGCTCACTGAAAAGGCCCAGTACGAGACCCGCGCAGCCGATATCGAAAAGAACATAACCGAGCTGACCCAGAGCCTCGAAGTGCAGAACAAAAAGGCTAAGGAACTCGACGAGCGAATCAGCGTCGATACGAAACGCCTTGCCAACGTCAAGGAAGCGCGCAGCGCCATCACGAGCGAGCTTTCCATCCTGACCGATATGGAGAGCCGCTGTGAAGGCCTTGCCCCTGCGGTCAAAACCATCCTCGAAAAGCGCCGCTCGGACAGCAGGTTCGATTACGTTGAAGGCCTGGTCGCCGACTGCATCAGCGCCGACGTCGACTACGCCGCGGCCGTCGAGGCCTGCCTCGAAGGCAAAACAGATTCGGTAATCGTAAACAGCACGGAAAAGCTCTTCGCCGATACCGAAACCATAAATAATCTCGACGGCAGAGTAACTTTCCTGTGCCTCGACCGTACCGAGCCGTTCGCCGATTCGGCCGACCTGGGCAAATACGAAAATATCAAAGGCCGACTCGTCGAGTTCGTCAAATACGATAATAAATATGCTCCGCTTGCCTGGCAGCTTCTCGGCAGGACCCTGCTGGTCGATTCGGTCCGGTCCGCTATAGACCTTGTAAACCAGCTCGGCCACAAATATCAGTTTGTCACTCTCAAAGGTGAGCTGGTAACAGCAGGCGGCGGTGTCAAGCTCGGCCCGCTCGGCAAGGCCTCAGGTCTTATCAGCCGAAAGAGCCGCATACGACAGTTGCAGGACATTATCACCAATATGGAATCCGAGGTAACCGGCCTCGAACAGCAACTCGCCGCGGCCAATCAGTCGAAAGAGCACTTTGCCAGATTGCAGACCGAACTGCGAACAGCAGTCTACGAATCCAACACGGAGAAAACTGAAATCGGCTCGAAGATGTCATTCTACGAAAAGAGCATCCAGCGTCTCCGCGAGGAACAGCCGTTAATTTGCGGCGAAATCGAAATGCTCGAAGAGCAAATCGCACAGTCCGTAAAGCGGGAATACAACTCCAGGCAGAAGCTCGAAGAGCTCGAAACCGTCAACCAGCAGCGTAACGACCGAATCAAGCAGCTCGAGCAGGACTGCGCTCAGAAGCGCTCGCTGCTGCAATCGCAAAACGAAAGTCTCACCGAGCTTCGAATCTCGCTCGGCCAGACCGAACAGCAGGCCAAGGCCCTTGACGAAACAATCGAATCGCTGCAAAAACAATTGGCCAGCAGCGACGGCGCCGAGACAAGCGCGCAGCAGGAGATGCAAACCTGCACCGAACAGGCCGAGCAGGCACAAAGAGATATTCTCAGCTCGGAGTCGGCCGTTTCGCAGCTTTACGTCGAAAAAGAGCAGACCCAGCAGAACAGCAAAAATCTGCACGGTCAAATAGAAGAGTTGCTCGAAAAACAGAAACAGGCCCAGGAGCTCATCCGCCGCAAGCGCGCCGAACAGGCGGAGATTGAAGAGCAAATCAGCCAGCTCAAAATCGAGCTCGGCCAGCTCGAAGTCAAGCAGCAGGACCTCGTCGAGAGGGTAAACGACGAGCTGCAAATCAACCTCGTCGAGGCCTTTGAAAATTACCAGGACCAGGACGTTGACTGGCAGGCGGTTCGCCAGGAGATTACCGAGCTTCGCAGCAGGATTGACAGGCTCGGCAACGTCAACCTCGACGCAATCGACGAGCAGGAAGCCCTGGAAAAACGTCACGAGTTCCTCTCGGCCCAGGTCCAGGACCTCAACAGCAGCAAGGGCCAGCTCCAGCAGCTAATCAATCGCCTGAACAAGACCAGCCGTGAGAAATTCGAGCAGACGTTCGAAGAAATCCGCGCCAACTTCCAGCAGGTCTTCCGCAAGCTGTTCGGAGGCGGCAAGGCCGACATCGTTCTCGAAGAGGCCGACGACATCCTCGAAGCGGGAATTGAAATCATCGCCAAGCCGCCCGGAAAGGAAACGCGAAGCATATCACTACTGTCTGGCGGCGAAAAATCCATGACCGCCATCGCCCTGCTCTTTGCCGTCTTCAAGACCAAGCCCTCGCCGTTCTGTTTTCTCGACGAGGTCGATGCCGCGCTCGACGAAGCAAACAACGAGCGATTCAATATGATGATTCGAGAGTTTCAGAAAGACTCGCAGTTTATCGTCATTACGCACGCCAAGCGAACAATGAGCATCGCCGACGTGCTCTACGGAATCACAATGCAGACAAAAGGCGTGAGCAAGAAAATCAGCGTGCAGTTCGACCAGTACGAGCCGCAGGAGGAGGTCGCCGCCGTCGCTTAGTCTTTTATCTCACGGCCAGAAGGCCGCCACTGCTACAACAAACCATATCACCACTCCGACCATCAGCTTCATCGATGAGCCGACGAACTGCCCGATACCTGTGTGCAGCGCCACGGTGGTTCGCCTGTTGT
>CAZFHM010000074.1:0-10363 GCA_964518825.1 uncultured Pirellulales bacterium | reverse complement strand
CAGCGGGTTTTCTACGATGCCATGGGTATTATAGAAGGTAAGGTTAAGGACGCTACGCCCCTGGATGTATTCGAAAAGGCGCTCAACAACGTCAAACCCATGATTGAGGTCCGCAGCAAGCGAGTCGGCGGTGCGAGTTATCAGGTGCCGATGCAGGTAAGCGTCAAGAGGCAGCAGTCGCTTGCGTTTCGGTGGATTCTTCAGTCAGCCAGGGGCAAAAAGGGTAAGCCTATGTGCGAACGGCTGGCGGGGGAACTGCTCGATGCGTATAACGGGCAGGGCGGCGCGATGACGACGCGCGAGAACGTGCACAGAATGGCGGAGGCCAATAAGGCGTTTGCCCACTTTGCGTGGTAAAAACAATTAAAAATTATAGCGGATAGGGAAACGTTTTTACTATCCGCTTTTTTTGTATCTATAAAATAACCCATCCCTCAGGGGTTGGGGCTAAACGAAAAGACATAAAACTCCCTGCAATGCAGGGGGCTAAGAACCCTGCGTAAAACACAGGGCTAAACGTAACGATTATGGCTGGTGACCTTAAAAAACTTCGCAATATTGGGATAATGGCCCATATCGATGCCGGTAAAACGACGGTGACCGAAAGAATTCTGTTCTACGCCGGAAAGACTTACAAGATAGGAGAGGTCCATGACGGGACGGCGGTGATGGATTATATGGAAGAGGAGCAGCAGCGGGGGATTACCATAACCTCGGCGGCGACGAAGTGTCCGTGGAAGGGTTATGAAGTAAATCTTATCGATACGCCGGGACATATCGATTTTACGGCAGAGGTGGAACGCTCGCTGCGCGTGCTGGACGGGGCGGTAGCGGTGTTCGACGGGAGCGAGGGTGTGCAGGCGCAAAGTGAAACGGTGTGGCGTCAGGGGCAAAAATACGGGCTGTCCTGCCTGTGCTTTATCAATAAGATGGATAAAATCGGCGCGGACTTCCAGATGAGCGTCGCGAGTATACGTGATAAGCTCGTTGCCAATCCGATAGTCCTGCAATTGCCGATAGGCGAGGGCAATTTGTTCGAGGGGATAATCGATCTGATTGAGCAGAAGGCGGTCTTCTATAAGGCTGAAAAGCTTGGCGCGACCTTCGAGGAAAAAGAGATACCGGAGAATATGAAAGATTTGGCAGAGGCTAAAAGGCACGAGCTTTTAGAACAGGTGGCTGAGTACGACGAAGAACTGATGGACCTGTATGTTCATAATAAACAGCCTTCTACCGATATTGTTCGCAGGGCGATAAGGAAAGGGACGCTAAACTGCGAGATTTATCCCGTGTTCTGTGGTTCGGCGCTAAAGAATATCGGGGTGCAAAGACTGCTCGACGGAGTGGTGGCGTACCTGCCGTCGCCGCTGGAGCGGCCTGTGATTGTAGGACACAAGGGGCTGGACAAAGATAAAGAGGTTGAGGTCAAGTGTGACCCGAAAGGGCCGCTTGTGGCGCTGGTGTTTAAGATTACCGGGGATGTGCACGGCGATTTGAACTTCCTGAGGATATACCAGGGGACATTAAAGGCTGGCAGCAGGGTACTGGATGTGAACAGGGACCATCGAGAGAATATTACAAGGCTTTACGAGATGCACGCGAAAGAGCGTAAGATTCTGGAGCAGGCCAGTGCGGGTGATATAGTGGCAGTGGTCGGCCTGAAGCAGACGCTTACGGGCGATACTATCTGCGATACGAGGCATCCGATTTCGCTGCCGAGTATTACGTTCCCTGAGACGGTGATGAGTATGTCGATAGAGCCGCGGACGGCCGGGGACAGGCCAAAGCTGTCTGAGGCGCTCGGTGTGCTGAGGAGAGAAGACCCGACGTTTTCGTGTAAGCTGGACCCTGAGACGGGACAGACTATTATCAGCGGGATGGGAGAGCTGCATCTCGAAGTTCTCGAGCATCGGCTGACGCGTGATATGGGAGTCGATGTTCGCGTGGGTAAGCCGAGAGTGGCGTATAAAGAGGCGATAAGCGAAACGGCAGAGGGGCAGGGGAAGTTTGTCAAGCAGACCGGAGGGCGCGGGCAGTACGGACACGTGGTGGTGAAGGTCGAGCCTTTGATGACACAGGACGGGCACCGGAGCAGAGAGAATGAATTTATAAATATGGCGGGCGGAGATAAGGTGCCGCGAGAATATGTCGGAGCGGTGGAGCAGGGGACGAAGGAATCGCTGACGAGCGGGACGGTCGCCGGGTATCCGGTCGTCGGGGTGCGGGTGACATTAATCGACGGGTCGTTTCATGAGGTCGATTCGTCGGATATTGCGTTCGAACAGGCGGCGGTGATAGGGGTGCAGGACGCTTTGAAAAAGGCGCATCCGGTTATACTGGAGCCGGTGATGCGGCTGCAGGTGATTGTGCCGGAGGCGCACTTCGGGGCGGTGCAGGGCAGCCTGCTTGCTAAGCGCGGACTGATTACCGATACGAGGATGCACGGGAATATGCGGGTAATCGATGCGAAGGTGCCGCTGGTCGAGATGTTCGGATATTCGAGCGAACTGCGAAGCGCAACGGCGGGGCGGGGGACGTTTACGATGGAGCCTTTGGCATACGAGAAACTGCCGGAACAACTGGCGGAAAAGATTATAATTTAAAACGTGCTGTGTTCTGTGTTCCACGTTCAGAGAAGTTGAAGCCGAAGTATTTGTTTAATCACTGGTTACAGGTAGTCGCATTTCTCGGTTTGATGATTCTTGAGATTTTGAGATTTTTCTTGTCGCCCAACCTGCGAGAAAAGGAGCCCATAATGGAAACAAAATAAAAAGTTGAAAGCTCAAGCCTCCATTGGCAACACCAGTTGCTGCTGCGATACTCATCCCGACCTTTGGAATCAACCACATAGTGCTTATAGAAAAGAAGTAAATAATTTCGAAAATTATTACTCCTGTAAATATCCAAAACACACCCGTGTGCAAACGGACAAATTGAACTCCGCAAATCAGGAGGGTGAGGTAACATATAATGCAGATAACGGACATGATATAAAATGCAGGATAAAAATATGGAAGTTCGTTTTCCTGCTCAATATCAGAGAAATCCGTGAACAGGGTTTGCGAATTGTACAATAAACCCAGTATGGCCAGACCAATTGAGACTATCCCAACAGCTGTCATGAGTCCTTTTGCTTTTTTCATTTTTGTTTACTCCCCTTAGGATTATTTACTTTCCTATAATCGGCCAAGGCTTATCTTGGTACATTGTCTCGCTGTGACAGGTATTATCCTCCTGTAGATGTCAGAAGGCAAGAAGGAACAATCATTAGTATTGAACTTGTTTGTTGCGTCACTGGCTCTCATGATGCCCTCGTCTAACCATTTCTAAAATAAGCACTTATAGTCCTGGATTTGTAAGAATCAGTTTGGATGACAAATGAGTATGAGATGTCTGATCAGGGCCTTTAAAAAAATTGAGTTTTTACTTGAACAATAAGAAATATTCCTATATAGTAACTATCTGCTTGACTAAAATCGAGCATTTGAGGTGTTTATAAGGATGGCGCAAAGACAAGCTGGTTCGAAGATTATGGCCCAGTTCCGCGAGAAATGCAGGGCGCATAGCCTGAGTATAACTCCGCAGCGAGTTGCGATTTATACGGAATTAGCCAAATCAAAGGAGCGCCCGTGTGCGGAAGATGTTTTCGAGCAGGTAAGGCGAACCTTTCCGGATATTTCGCTCGATACGGTCTATAGGACGCTTTCGACTTTTGCGGAGATTGGGATTGTAAATATCGTCGAAGGATATGGAGAGGCCAAACGCTATGACCCGGATGTGACGGCCCACCACCATTTCAGATGCAGAAAATGTAATAAAATTGTGGACTTTCACGATGACAGCTATGATAATCTCCGGGCGCCGAGGGCATTTCGGAGAGGTTTTGAAGTAACTGGTATAAAGGTGGTACTGGAGGGGCTGTGCGACAAGTGTGCATAAAAGAAAGAGAAAATTTTTTGAAGCAGGAATAAGAATAATTCTTAGACAGGAACATTTAGTAAGTGTCATGTATGTAAGTGTTTAATCGGCAATGTTTTTCAGATAAACAGGGCTTTAGGAAAGGAGATTTTCAAATGGGAAAAGTAGCAAGGGAAATGGTCGAAAAGGCAGGCATTAACATTGATGAACTGCTTAAGCTGCTGGTTACGAATGCAGCGGCGGAGCTGACGACGTTTTACTACTACACGATTCTTCGTGTGAACCTCATCGGCCTGGATGGTGAGGGAATCAAGGAGATTGCCGAGACGGCGAGGATTGAGGACCGCAATCACTTCGAGGCGTTGGTTCCGCGAATTTATGAGCTGGGCGGGGAGCTGCCGGCAGATATGAAGGAGTTCCACGACATGTCGTCTTGTCCTCCTGCGTCGCTTCCGAAGGACCCGCGCGATGTCAAGGCGATACTGACTGTACTGGTCAACGCAGAAAGATGCGCTGTCCGCGGTTACACCAATATCTGCAATCTTACGGCGGGCAAGGACCATCGCACCTACGCGCTGGTGCAGGCGATTCTCAACGAGGAAATCGAGCACGAATCCTGGTTTTCGGAGTTTTTGGGTGAAGGGCCGTCTGGGCATTTCCTGCGAAGGGGCGAAACTTCGCCGTTCGTGGCCAGCTTCATGAGGTAGACGGTCGAAATGTATCAGCAGGGCGCCGGTTTAGTCCGGGCCCTGCTGTCGTTTTTTTATAGCCGGTCTTGGAACTGTTCCGGCGGCGGGCCGAATGTGGATTCGTCGGCCGGCTGCTGCGCTTCGGATACCGCGTGTACGCCGACGGCCAGATACGCCATAGCTATCCCGAGATACAGCATCCCCGTTCCGCAGTAAGCGACGCCGGCTAGGTCAATGATGGTCTTGATGATGATAGCAGGCGTGACGGCCACGACGGCAAGGCGGAGCATTGCGGGGTATTCAATCTTCGTTTTGAAACCGTGTGCGAAGAGTAGTCCTATTGCCGCGTAAATCAGTGCCTGAACGATTCGACAAGCGTAAGAGAAGACCAGGGCCAGCGGATACATCACGGGGACAGCCAGTTTTCGAGATGTATCCAGCCATCTGTTCAGTTTGGCCTGGGTAAGCGTGAAGTCCTTAATGTCAGCGAAGCTGAAAGTTCTTGTCTGAGCCTCATTCTCTTTGAATATAGCTTCTGTTTTTGTAATCAGCATTAGGGCATTGCTATCGGCCAGTGACGTGACCGTGCCTGTGGTGTCGATGATAGCAAATACGTCGTTGCTGTCCGGGACCATGATGTAATAGGGCTGAGGCTCGTCGATAGAAGCTATGCCGTTTTTGATAGTGAGTGTGGGGACCTGAGTGATAACCTTCGGAGCTTCTTCTTTGACGAATTCGGACAGGCCGAGGTGAATCTTCACCATTACCGGTATCCAGCAGACAGCCAGCAGCAGCAGTAGATAGCCGAAGCAAATCCCCCGCCAGTTGAGGCCGACGTCACGATAAAGGTCCTTCGAGAAAAACGACATTACGGGGATGTGCAGAATCGAATACTTTCGCATGACGGCGCTCCTTCCTCGAAACCGGATTATCAGCTTGCAGTATGCTTACATCTCTTACCTTAATATATGTATTTTGTCAATACGGCGTCGAAGGAGTGTTTGGGCATTAAAAACAGTTGCCAGCGGTAATTAGCTGTGCTAAAATCCCGTCCTATGAGGGATGTACTCGATACTCGATGCTGGACTTGTCGTGGCGTAGTTCCGAAGGAACGAAGACGGATGCTTGATACTCGTAAGCTGATTGCAGCGGCGCTGACGTTCATTTTAATATCGTTCGCATTGTCGGAGCCGAACGAGGCCCCGGCAGAGCCGAACGTAGTTACGGCGCAGCCTAAAGAGGTCAAGGCTGCGCGGATTATCTGCACGGGGATGATTGACGACGGGCTTTATAAGTCCATCCAGCGGCGGACGGATATGGCGCTTGCCGACGGGGCGAACTATCTTATCTACGAGATAGGGACATACGGCGGGCTGTTGCAGTCGGCGGACGATATCGCGAAGTACTTTATACACGATGTGAGCAAGAGGGCGCGGACGGTTGCTTATATCCGCACCGAGGCCATCTCGGCAGGGGCGATGATAAGCGTATCCTGCCAGGATATTATCATGCGCGAAAATACAACTATCGGCGACTGTGCGCCGATAGTGATGGCCGGCAAGCTGGAAGGGGTGGAGCGCGAAAAGGCGGAGAGCTTTACTCGTGCGGCGTTCGACAGGGCTTCTGAGGCGAACAGGTATCCACAGGCGCTGCTGCGGGCGATGGTGACTATGCAGCTTGAGGTGTGGCGGGTCAAAAATATTCAGACGGGAGAGTTCGAGTTTTTCGAAAAAGAGCAATTGCCCAAAGACGTCAACGAATGGGACCTCAATAATAAAGAGCTGGTGGTCCGCGACGATGAGATACTCACATTAACAGCCAAAAGGGCGGTGGAGTATAGAATAGCCCGTGAGGTGGTTGCCGATGTGAACGAAGCGCTTGGGTTTTTCGAGAAGCGGGATAACGTGATTTTTACGGAACAGCCGGAGGTATTCGAGACGAACTGGTCGGAGGAGATGGTTCGTTTGATAAATTCGCCGGCGGTGATGAGCATACTGGTGTTGCTTGCGCTGCTTGGTGTTTATATGGAATTTAATACTCCCGGAGTGGGGCTTCCCGGTCTGGTTGCTGTCATCTGTTTCGTGATTATTATCAGCTCGAAGTACCTGACTGGTCTTGCGAACTGGGTCGAGGTGGCGGTGTTTGTAGTTGGTATTATCCTATTGCTGATAGAGTTTTTTGTAATACCGGGCTTTGGGATTACGGGGGTACTCGGTATTGTATTTATCATTGCCGGACTGGTTGGTATGCTGGTTCGGAACGGTCCCGGCGAATGGCCGGTGCCGCAGGGCGATTTCGAGTGGCAGTTGTTTACGGAAGGGGCGTTGGGACTTTTAATTGGGTTCGGATTGTTCCTGGTTGCGGCATGGCTGTTGGCCAGGTATCTGCCGAAACTCGGCGCGTTTACCGGTCTTGCCCTGGTCCCTGCGGCGGGGAAGAAAGGCGACGAGTTCGAGGCGAGTATGACGGTATCGCCGGAAGCGGCGGGACAAAAGCTGAAGGTCGGTGATAAGGGTGAGGTTGTTGCCAAGCTTCGTCCGACCGGCAGGGCGAAGTTCGGTGAGGCGATAGTGGATGTCGTCTGTCAGGCTGAGTTTCTTGACAAAGGCACCGTCGTGGAGATAATTGATATCCGCGGCAATCGCGTTATAGTGCGAAAGTCAGCGAATAGCAGCGAGGAAGATTGAATGGTCTGGTGGATTGGATTTGCGGTTTTTCTGTACTTCGCGTGTGCGGTCCTTATCGTTGCCGAGATTTTTGTGCCCAGCGGCGGTTTGATAAGTATTGCGGCTCTTGCTTGTCTGGTAGTTGGGCTGATGATATTCTTCAAGCTCGAAGGAGTTCCGCGATGGGTCGGTATAGTCACGGCATTGGTCGAGATACCCGTGGTTCTCGTTGTGACGTACAAGATATTTCCCAATACCCGCTTCGGCAAATCTGTTACATTAGCACCGCCGAAGAAGCAGGCGGGTGAAGGCGTTCCGGACAGTGAAGAACTCAAAGGACTATTGGGCGCCGTTGGTGAGGTAATTACTCCGCTTCGGCCTGTCGGCATGGTGGATTTCGACGGTCGCAGGGTCGAATGTGTGGCTGAGAGCGGGTATGTAGATAAAGGAACACAGGTAAAAGTAATTGATGTTGAGAGTACTCAACTTACGGTACGAGTTGTTGATGAAAATTAATGAAAGGATAGGGAGATGTTTGAACTGACAAATTTAGTGCTTTTGGAAACGATGGACCCGGCAAGGATAATAGTCATTGTTCTCGTGGTGGGGGCTATCATAGCGGCCCTGGTATTGGGGCTGCTGTTTATCAAGTTTTTCCGGCTGTGGATACAGGCTTTCTTTGCCGGCGCCAATGTGAAGCTATCTGAGCTTATCGGTATGTGGCTTCGCAAGGTAGACCCGCGGTCGATAGTCATAAGCAAGATTACCGCGATTCAGGCGGGACTGACGCTTACGACGAAGGACCTGGAAAGTCACTACCTGGCCGGTGGCCGTGTGCCGAACGTAGTTCGGGCGCTGATTGCGGCGAACCGTGCCAATATCGCTTTATCGTTTCAGACGGCGACGGCGATAGACCTGGCAGGGCGTGACATCCTGGACGCGGTGACCACGTCGGTAAAGCCCAAGGTTATCGATTGTCCCGACCCGACCCGCGGCAGGGATACGGTCGATGCTGTTGCCCAGGACGGGATTCAGCTTAAGGCCAAAGCACGGGTAACTGTCCGAATGAATATTGACCGGCTCATCGGCGGCGCAACAGAAGAAACCATCATCGCGCGTGTGGGCGAAGGCATAGTTACCACGATTGGTTCAGCCATAACTTATAAGAGTGTGCTGGAGAATCCTGACAACATATCCAAGAGTGTTTTGGCTAAGGGACTGGATGCCGGGACGGCGTTCGAGATTCTCTCGATTGATATTGCAGACGTGGACGTCGGTGAGAACGTGGGCGCTCAACTGCAGGCGGCACAGGCTGAGGCGGATATGAGGCGGGCAAAGGCCGAGGCTGAGAAAAGAAGGGCGATGGCGGTGGCGCGGGAGCAGGAGATGAGAGCGATGGTGGTCGAGAATGAGGCGAAGGTGCCGCTGGCGATGGCGGAGGCGTTTCAGAAGGGTAATATGGGCGTGATGGATTATTACAGGATGAAGAATATCAACGCCGATACGGATATGCGTGAGTCATTGTCTAAGCCGAAGAAGAAAGAGTAAAAACAGAGGACCCGGCTTCGCTAATGCTACGCCGGGCAGGCGGAAGACGGCAGGCAGAGGACGGAAAACAGAACGGCAAGTAGTACGGGATTTGCGGTAAGGTTTAGCGGATGAATTGGCTGATTGGGCAAACGATTGTTCTTGGGCGGTCTGACGGAGAAGAGAGCGGCTGGATGCAGCTGCTGGTTTTCGTAGTGCTGGCGGTGTTCTGGGCGGTCGGCGGTATAATAAAAGCCCGCGCGGCAAAGTCGCAGGGAGAGAAACAAAAGCAGCAGTCAAAGCCAGGGCCGCAGCCGCGTCCTCGTCCGAGCTTTGAGCGGCTTCTGCGAAGTGAGCCGGAAAAATCGCGGATAAAGCCTATGCAGGCGCGAGCTGCGAAGACGGCCCGGCAGCTTGCACTGGATAAGGCGGCAAAACAGCGTGCGCAAGTCAGGTCGGTCGACTATCAGCACAGGGGGGTAACGCCTGAGATGTTTGTGGAAGAGAAACCTGCCGTCGAAGCGGCGAAGGGGGCATTAGCTGTTGCGGAATGGCCGGGGGTGGAGATAGGGACAAGTGAGCAGCTTCGGGCGGCGATGTTACATTGCGAGATATTCGGCAAGTGTGTCGGACTGCGACAATCGCAGGACCATGTCTGGATGAAATGAGAAATCGTACCGCGTACTTTGGGGGTAGATGGCGCATAGTATACAGCGGCAATGACATTAACAACAAAGAAAAGGGGGTACTTATCTGCCAAAGGTCCGATACAGCAGGGGTATTTATTTATTGACAGTGCCCTACCTGCCGATAGGATAATTGTTTTGACTGTAGCTCTATTAAGGTCAGCAGGTTACGTTTATGGACCAGGGTGCCGCGGAACAAGATTTAGAGAAGGCCCGGACCTTTTTCGCTCGTGCAAAGGAGATAGCGGAGAAGAACAATTTCGACTACGCTATCAATATGTACATCGAGGGTCTGCACCTGGACCCGGACAATCTCATTCAGGGCCATCTGCCTCTGCGCGAGCTTGCGCTTATGCGTCAGTCACGCAAGGGCAGGAAACCCACAATAATAGAGAGGGTCAAGTACCTTCGGGGCAAGGACCCGCTCGAACAAATGCTCAACGCCGAGTATCTTCTTGCCAAGGACCCGGACCATCTGCCGTATTTGCAGGCCATGCTCAAGGCCGCTTACACCGGCGGCTACACCAAGACTACGCGGTGGCTGGCTGACCTGCTGTTTGTGGCTACGAACGGCTCGGAGAATCCGAGTGTACACACCTACGTATTATTGAAGGACGCCTACGCATCCATCGGTGAGTATGAAAAGGCCATTGTAACCTGTAAGAGGGCCTCGGAGCTTAGGCCTTCGGACCATGAGCTTAGCGATGAGTACAAAAGGCTGTCGGCGGAATTGACCGTCTCAAAGGGTAAATACGACCAGCAGGGCGATTTCAGAAAGGCTATTAAAGACAGCGAGGCCCAGCGAAAGATTCAGGCATCGGATGGTGTGGTCAAAAGTGACGATTTCCGCGAGACCCTTATAAAAGATGCACGTGCC
>CAZFHM010000073.1:0-10391 GCA_964518825.1 uncultured Pirellulales bacterium | reverse complement strand
TCGGGCCATATCGTTCCATAAGCCGGGTAAGCAAAACCGTTCTGTGACCGGCTGACTCGAGTGAATTATTCGCGGCTATCCCGACATTGAGCTGCAGGGGCTTACCCTCTCTGCGGTCTCGCACTGGAACCGTCACTTCAACAAGCTCTTCAGGGCCGATATTCGCATTGTCTTTTTGCCAGACGAGGTTTCGTCGTGAACCATCCCTGTTGGTCAGAGGAAGCTTTACTCGAGAAAAGTCCATCTGTTCTGCGGCAAAACAAACTGCGTGCCACCATGTTTCAAACGTTTTTGCCTGTCGGAAATGAAGCTCCACCTTCTCGTAGCTTTCCACCTCGTGATTTCTTTGACGCTCACTTGCGTATTTTTGTCTTAATTGCCCCAGTGCCTGACGGAGATTAACGGCGCCGACCAGCCGGAACACCAGTATCTGCAGCATTATTGAGCAGATAAATATAAGTATTGCTCCGGCGCCATGTGAAAGCATCATAAGAAGTCCGGCTCCCGCAGCCATCGCTGTTACTATATACATGCTAACTACAACGTGTCTCTGACGTAATCCCAGGTCAAGAAGCAGATGATGTAAATGACTTCTATCCGGTGACATTATATGTCTTCCCTGTAAATAGCGCCGGAGCATAGTAAAGGCCATGTCGAATATCGGCACCCCCAGTGCCAGTACCGCAAGCGCAAGAGCTACCACCGTCCCGGATTTTACCGAACAGATAACACTCACTCCTGCCAGAACAAACCCCAGAAACATACTTCCACAGTCGCCCATGAAGATACGCGCCGGGTTAAAATTGAAAATTAGAAAACCGCACAAACTACCCAGTACCGCAAGCATGATGACAGCCATTATTATTTGACCGCCGAATATTGAGAAGACAGCAATCGTCCCACAAGCTATTGCTGCAATTCCTGCCGCCAGTCCGTCAAGACCGTCTATGAGATTCATCGCGTTCGTGACGGCCACAATCCAGAGTATCGTTGCCGGAAACGACAGCCATCCAAGATTCAGCGCATAAATTCCCGCGATGTCTATAGATTCAATTCGCACTCCTGCCAGGCATAATACCGTCGCCGCCGCCACCTGTGCTGGCAGTTTGTGTCGCACCCGGAGTCCCCGCACGTCGTCTATCAGGCCGATTAAGAATATAAAGGCCCCGGCTCCAAGCAGGGCGAATAACTGAGTTCGGATTTCTCCAAAGGCCTTGCCGACGTTGTTGTTGATAAACGGTATAACAGCCACTAAAACCATAGTTGACAGGAAGATAGCCGCTCCGCCGATTCTTGGGATGGTATGCTTATGAACCTTGCGTATGCTGTGGCCGTCGTAAAGGCGCAACCTGTGAGCAACCCAGATTACGGCCGGCGTAAATAATACCGCCAGCAAAAACGAACCAAGATATACCGCCAAATATGTTTTCATGCGTTTTCAGGTCAACGTTGCTTAACGTCTTCTTTCAGGACAGAAGGGTGGACCGAGCATTCAGCCAGCAGGTTTTTAGCTGCGCTGAATCCGGGTTTTAACTGCAAACAGACCCTCGCCTCATCCATCGCTTCTTTGGCCTCGTCGCATTCAGCCAGCAAATTCGCCAGTTCGAATCGCCATTGGACCTGGTCGTATTTTAATCGCAGTGCCCGGCGATAACATTTTATGGCCTCCTCATTTCGTCCCAGTGTCTTATAGCTGCTGCCAAGCAGTCTGGATTCCCATGCCGCTGCACTTCCATTGTTACATTTCTTTTCCAGTGCTGTTATCATCTTCTGCTGGGCTTGTTGGGCGTAATCGGTATATTGGGCATCACTCAGGACCGTGAATGCCTGATACAAATACCCTGTATTTTGTCCCGCTGCCGTGATCGCCAGGTCCGGCCGGCTTAGTTGGTCGATATATATCATCGCCACTTTTTTATACAGCCGGCCGTCCAGCTTAATTGCTCTGGCGAACTTATGTGCCGCAGAATCAATGTCCCCTTCGGAAGCGTCTGAACATCCTGCAACAAAACATATAATTGGGTCGTTCTTAGCGAGACAAAAACCTTTCCTGATTTGTTCTGAACCACTTTCATCATAAAGCACAAATTTCTCAATTTGACCAAGCATACTATACGCCGGACCGTACGTCGGACAGAGCATGCACACCTGACGCAGCTGGCCGACTATCTCGTAAACCTGAGGCATTTGTTCCGAATTGATAATAATCTCGTCGTTGTACGGGTCGTTGCTTCCACCGAGTGCTTTGTAAAGGTAAACGTTCAGCCAGTAGCGATATCTTATGTTCTCGCAGTCACTGTCCACCGCAGCCCTGGCATGACGAATGAGCCTGCTGTATAGATACTCTGTACCAGGCTGGTCTGTCTGGGCCAGTTGTTTCCTGACAGCCTGCGCCTTGTTCCAGTGTCCTTCGGCAATCCTGCACTTATCAGCATCGCGCACCGCCCAAGACAATATTGTACAAACAAGCACCATCGCCGTCAGGCGCAGCCATCTGCAGCCGCGGCAGGGTATCGCCACTTTCGACAATACTGTGCTGGTAGACTTTTGGCCGCCGAGGACCACCAGTACCGCACAGAGTATTGCCGTTAAAAAACCATTTGCCGGAATATGCTGCCCAAAGTCCGACATGCTGTGAATCAGTATCGCTATAATGCCGAAACCCAGACCGTAGGCCGCCGGGCAAATAAGGCTGCTTTTGTTCCTGATAGATTTCAAGTACTGCCACCCGGTAATTATTCCAAATACCAGCAACGCTCCCAGGCCGAGCAATCCGGTTTCTTCGAGTACCTGGGCGTACTCATTCTCAGCGTGGACTGCCAGTGCCACAATATATGAGCGGTCCAACATCGGATAGACGTAACGGTGAGTTCCAAGGCCGGTCCCCAACAGAGGAAATCTTGACCATGATACTGCAATATCTTTCAGTATTTGGACTCGTCCGCTGTCGGCTTCTGAGAGGTTTCTCAGTGTCGCCAGTCGTTCACAAACCGCGTCAAAACCTGTGTAAAGAACACAGCTAAATGCCAAAAGAGCAATAACCACGAACAGCCACGACTGTCGCTTGATAGATTCTGTACGTGCCAGTATCACGGCGGTAAAGGCCATCGCTGTGAGCATGCTGATTATTCCGCCTCTGGTCAGGGACAAAAACACGGTTGCAAGACAGATACTGATTATGCCGACAAGAAGCCATATTCCCCGCGAAGCCGACGAACCTATATAGTTAAAAACCTCAGGGACGCCGACTTTGCTGTGAGAAAACACCTCGTGCAGACGTACTATCAATGCTCCCAGTGCCGCTGCAATTGACAAATTTACGAACTGGCCGTAATTGCTGTGATTTATGAACGGACCCGAATATCCCTGGCTGTACGGTGTGGATATGAACCAGTAAATTTTGCCGTTGCCGAAAATGTTCTGCGCCAGCGTGATTGCTCCGACCATACCTCCTATGATAGCTATTGACCAGAGCAGCCGTTTTATCTGTGCCGGTTTGCGAAAAACATTAAGAACCACAACAAACACCACCCCAACCGCCAGTACGAGCCGAAGGTCCTGTTTTGTAGCGGCGGGATATAGACTGAGCGGCATCCACTCAAGATAACTGTCACTGCCCGGAATGTTGCCCAGCAGTTCCGTCCTTAGGGCCACGGTGTTCGGTGAGATAACACTGATAAGGCCTCTTGGAAGCGGCACAAGCTGTAGTACCGCGATAAGTACAAATATCGCCACCGGGACATACGCCCATGTTCTTACTAACCGCTGCTGTGGAAAGAGTATAAGCTTACAGCAAAACAGAATTGCTATAAGACCTGCTCCAAGAATGACAAATTCTTCGCTCCAGGCCTGAACAGCGCCGAACACCAGGGGCATAAATGCTAAAAGACCGATCAAAAATATTTCGATTATCTTATCGATGAAGACTGCCGCTGGCGCCGCATTGCTGCCGGCACTTAATCCGATAGAGTCGACCGCTCGACCATTTTTAATTGTCTGAGCCCCCATGGCAATACCTTGTTGAACTGAGCTGATATGTATTTGGCAGGTCCGCTCCATGCAGTATCCGCATCGGGTTCTCGATGCAGACTTCCCGTGCGGTTTGCGGACTCAACTGAGTTGCGATACACTCGAATGCGGCGGTCATACACGGACGACGCTGATGTATGTCGTGTGCGTCGGTAGCTACGAACTGCACCCAGCCTCGCTCCAAAAACGACCATGCCGCTTCCTTTGCTGTCAGGCCAAACTCGCCGAGCAGGCTGCCCGCCGTTATCTGCAAACTTACCGAATGTTCCAGCCATTTCTCTATTGTTTGCGGCCGCTTGGCGACCATTCGATAACGCTCCGGGTGAGAGATAATCACTGATATACCGGCTCGTTCTAACTCTAACAGCAAAGTCTCGATATTTATCAGTACTTCCGCCGGAAGCTCCAGGAGCAGATAACGATGCCCGTCGCCCAGAGTCATAACTTTATCTGTTTCGAGCAGACTGCAAAGCCTTTCGTCCACCCGAACGTCCGCGCCGGGCAGGACCTCAAGGTCGATAGCCATTTCGTGCAGCTTTTCGTTCATAATGCGGACAGCTTCTCTAATCTGTTCGGCATCATTCGCGTTGTCGAATCGGCCGAGCTGGTGTGGTGTTGCTATGACGGTTCCAATCCCATCACGGACCAGAGCTCGACACAGCTCAATCGCCTCCGACATATTTGCCGGCCCATCATCGATACCGGGCAGGCAGTGACAGTGGATATCGATATACCGCTCGTGACCCGGCACAAATTCACGTACCTTCTGTAATTCTGTCTGGTTGTTTACAGATTGGTTCATACTTTCACTTCACTTTGATGAAACTGCTCGGTGCCGACCGTCTTATGGTCGGGCTCGCTGTAGTGGTCATTCTTACTTTCATGGCCGTAACCGTAATGCCCGTATTTGCCGTAGTACCCGTAACCATAGTGGTATCCGTAATGACCGCCTCCCATCGAGACGCCGTTCACTACAACACCGAGAACACGTGCACCGACACTCAGCAGCATATTCATTGCCAGCTGACTGAGCCTTCGCGTCGATTTCTCGGCCTTGAGCACGAGAATAGTAACATCTGAAATAGCACTGAGAATCTGGCTGTCGGCGATCGCTGTCACCGGCGCCGAATCTATGATAATCCGGTCATATCGCTCGGATAATTTCTCGAGAAGCCCGGTGAAAGCCGTACTGTTCAAAAGCTCGCATGGGTTCGGAACTTCAGGACCGCGCGTCAGGACGTCAAGACCGGCAACAGGTCCACGCTGAATGACTTTATCCGGAGAGAGATTCTCTGCGAAAATATTCGAGATACCTTTCTTATTGTTGCTGTGGAAGATTGTTTGCTGTGTTGGCTTACGGAAGTCGCAGTCAAGAACCAGCGTTTTCTGGCCGGCTTGTGCCATTGCAATGGCAAGGTTGCTGACGAGAGTGCTTTTGCCGTCGCCGGGCGCCGGTGAGGTTACAAGAATGGTCTTGGCCTCATCCTTGGGTATTCCGAAGAACACAGCCGTGCGAATTGTCCTGTATGCCTCGGCAACAGCCGACTTCGGCTTATGACGTATCTCCTGACCGTGCTCTGATGCTATCTGGCCGTCAGGCTGCCGCGTATTTACGCTGCCGGATGTCTCGTGGAGAACTGTTTCCGGCTTACTTGCCTCGTCTTTGGCTTCTTTATCGGCCCGGCCGAATAATGCGAGGTCCAGCCGTTGTTGATATACTTGCGCGACCGTAGCCTGCGATTCGAGCCAGCCTTTTTCCTTTCCGTTAGTATCTTCCTGCGATACGATATGTGTCTTTGACTCAACTGAATTTTCACTATCGTTAGTACGGCTTGATTGACTGGAGTTTAAATTCAGCCCGACACTCTTGCATGCCTCTGTTATGACTGGTATCAGTCGCCCGACCATTTTTTTCCCGCAATCCATTACAAGCTGTGTTATTAGCCAGCGGTTCTGCGCACGTGCGGAAGAGCCGCTTGTATTACCGGCGCCGGCAACAATAGCTTGTCGATTGACCTTCCTGTGGCCTTCAGCGGCAGAACCCTTGAGATTATGCCAGAAGCGTTTCCCGCGGGCCGCAATGGTATCTTCCACGGTAGCCGCCATCTTGGGTACGATACCAAGGACCGGTACACCGAGAATCGCCGATATCTCTTCGACCGAGCGAAGCCTGTAATCGAGCCAGTCACGGAGTATCGCGGTGCCGCATCCGAACAGTAAACCGATGATTAAAGCCACCGCCATGACTTTGGCCTTCTGCGGTTTTGAAGGCCTGTCTTCAGCCTGGGCTACTTCCAGCACGCTGATATTAAGCGCGCCGGCATCTTCTGTAACATTTAGCTCTTTGATACGCTCATCCAGAATCTCACACAGTCTCTCGGTGCGTTTGAGTTCTGATTGAAGCACCGAGTATTCCGTAGCCTTTAAACCCAGGGTCTGTGCCTCTTCCTGTTGCTCGTTGAAAGAGACGAGCAGCTCTCCTTCCCTTTGGCGGGCCATTTTATATTTCTGGCGAAGGATATCGATGTAAGCGTCTGCAAATTCTTCAGAGCCCAAACCAAGCTGTTCTTCCAGTTGGTCAATCTTAGCCACCAGTTCGGTCACAAGTGGATGTTCATCGGTGCATTGACGTCTTGCTTCTTCAAGTCTTTGCTGCAGTTCTCGAAGCTTGAAACGTATCTCCCTTTCTTCGCTGTTTGATATGGCTGATGCTGCTCCCTCCGCGTTCGATAGCGCCAGGTACTTCAGCTTCTCAGGCTCGGCCAGCATTTTTTCAGCCGCTTCGACGTCTGCCCTTGCGTTGATAGTCTCCAGCTCGGCCTTGGTCAACGCATCGGAAAGGGCTGCCAATCGTCGCACGACTATATGGTTGCCCTGCTGCTCAAATGCCGTAACGCCGTTAGTGCGGGTGAATTCCAGAAGCCTGTCGAACTGCTCGGAAATCTCATTGTCACGTTTAACCTTTTCCTTCTGCAGGATTCTGAGGACCTCGCTGACGGTACTGCGTTTCTGGCTGGCGTGATAGTCAATATACTCACTCACTACTTTGTTAACTAATTCAGCGGCTTCCGGTGGATACGGACTATCGAACGAAACCGTTATAATGTCGTCCTTCTTGCCGATTACAACCTGCAGATTATTCTTTAAGTTAGCAACCAGGTTATCGACTTCCTCGAAGGTCTTGAATTGATGTATTTCGGGGTCCTCAACTACCTTCGCAAGAATTGGTGTTGATTTTATTATCTCACCCTGCGTATTTAGATAGTTCTTGGAGCGAGTCATCACGCCTTCATACTCGCTTATGAGTTTAGGTCCTGTCTGTTCTACATAGAGGCTGGATGAACTCGTATAAATTGGAACCGCCTTTATGAGGTAAATTATCGCAACTGCCAAAAAAAATCCGACCATAATAATAATGGTCCATCGCTGTCGGAGCATTATCTCCAGCAGGCTTTCATTCTGAATATCACTGTTGGCAATATTCCTCTGCTCCATGTTTTCTTGTTCAACCGATTTCTCTCTATACGTATTCATATTTAGCCCCTGATAAATATAAGTCCTTTCGCGATAAAGCTCCTTTTGAAACGGCCTCTTACGGAGTTACGCTGGCCCCGACCCCGAAACCGACATTGAATAGCCGGTTCACCGCCAGGTTCATCTCTGTACCCATACTTCTGTCGACCGATACAATATCACCCGGCTCGACCAATACCTTTGAAGCTTCCGCCAAGTGTGCCGAATCTATCTTGAATGTAGCTGAGACAATTTCACCGTCTCCATTCTGGCGGTGGATTGTTGCATAGTGCGGGTTTGCGACAACATCCGTCCCGCCTGCCATCGCCAAAGCGTCGGTCAGGGTAAGGTGGGCGTTGGGCGGGTACTTAAAACTGTCAGCCTTTTTTACCAGGCCTATTACCGCGAAGGTTCTTTCATCACGGTGCTCACTGATGTTACACACCACCGCCGGAGGCCTGACTACATACTTCGGATAGTGCGCCTGTACGACTGTTGCCTCAACCTCGCCCGGCGTCATCCCTGCTACAGGGATTATGCCGACCACCGGCAGGGTAATAGTGCCATCCTCGCTCACACGGCAGTAGTAAGGTTCGTCCTTAGTATGACTCCTTACCGAATCCCATGACATCTCCTGCAAGGTTGTGGGCATCGTCAGTTCCAGGATGTCTCCCGATGTGACGCGATACACATAATCATATTTGCTCCGCACCTGTTCTTGCGAGTCTTGCAAATGCCGGATAGCACCTACACGGTCGAATTTTCTAATCTGCTCTTCGGAAGAAACACTCGGCTGACCGCATCCGCCCAGACACAACAGCAAGCCCGCTATTCCGATAATCGAAAAGCTTTTACTGGTGAGGAAACTTCCGTTTTGAAATTTTTTCCAGAATGGGAATCTAAGGATACTCTGACAGACCAGTTTCATCTTTTTGGCTCCTTTTACTTACTATTCTGCTTACACTTACAGGATGATGCAGTAGCCCCCAAGGCCTGCATTCCCGTTACAAACCATACAGCCCGACCAATCGTCGGCATGTAAAAACAGGTAAATTAGCTAAAACGGGGAAAATAGACAAAATAATATGCGGACCTATTTATTTTCAGCATCCACCGACACCTGCTGAAAATTATCGGACCTTGTGGTATGAATCAGCGGCCAAAAGGGGGATGTGACCATCGCTTTTGTAGCGACCGAGGTGGTGTTGACCGTCATACTCAGTGGAAAATCGCGGTCAATGGAAGAGGTTGAATAAAACGGACAGATGCTTAAATTTATCGGACCTTGATTGCAATTCACATTTTTGAGTTAGAACATAAAAGTAGAACTGTGCTGTTAATCAATTCCGCTTTACCCACATCAGCTCATTTTCAAAGTCCAGGACCATTACAGTCTCACGGAAAAGCTGCATTCCCATCAGGCCGCCGCAATCCTCGACCAGTGGGCTGTCATCCGCAAAGACGGATACCGGCACGTTGTGAATCTTCCTGTTACCTAAGGCCAGTTCAGCCACAACACCTCTGCGGCAGCTCAGGTTGCCGATATACGGGTAAAGTTCCTTTGCACGTTTAAGTCGAACCTGCCTGACATCAGGCGGCATCTGCTCCCACAGCTCTTGCGATATCGCCAGGCCTCTGCCGCTGCCGGTATCGAGCTGCAACTCCATCTCCTGGCCGCCAACTACGATTCTTACGAAAAGAAAGATATTTCCGCTGAAGTCCTCTTCCAGCCAGATAGGAAATTGCGCCCACGAATCTGCTTCACCCGGCTCAAATACCTTGTCCCTGGAGAACTCAACCTGCCCAAGAATGTTGTCAAATACTATATACTTGAATTCGCGCAGAACGGGTAACCCGACGATGATAAAATCGTCCCTGACACCAAACCCTGCCGACTGTGATGCCAGTTGGAGGCAAGGCCAGTCTATCAGCCTGATTGAGGCAAGGTCGAGTTCAGGCAGATAGCACAGGCCGATTTTCCTGCCGTCGGGTCCCGCCGTTTTTAATGATTGCACTCGCAGGTGGTTTTGACGGACGTGAATGTCCTTGACCAAAATTGGCTGCGACGCCCCTGTATCAACCACTACCGGATACTTGCGACCGCCGGGTCCAATGGAGCCTTCGACAACCGCGAACTTATATTGGGTGTTCATCTGATGATATTTAATTGCGGTACAGTCACCCTGTTCGATGTGGCTGTCTATCTCCCAGAAGTAATCCTTTGTGCCGTCAGCTCGTTCTACTACCTCTATGGAGTAGGGCCAGTCTGCTGACTTTGGGATTATACCCGGCGCCGTCGCGTAACCCGCAGGATGCTGCGAGCAACCGGCCTGGACTATCAGCAGAAGACCGCCAATGCTCAACACGATGCAAATCCCTAAAATGGATTTGCCTTTTCGTTTCCCTCTCACGACAATTACCCTCCTGAGGCATCATCACAACTTCCATCAACCCCCTGTCGATGTTGAAATCAGTGTACCATTTTGGGCTTGCTTTGTCAAGTATTATGGCAATGCCGGGACCCGTTGCAAGATGAGTATGGACGAAACGCCAAATTGGGTTTGCCCTCCGTCGCTGAAGCTTTGGAGGGTAAAAATTGGGTTTGTTTTGGGTTTGTTCGGGTAAAAATTGGGTTTGATTGGGTTTGTTTTTGGCTTTCGACAAAATTGTAGAATATGTCGTATCTCCTTGTAATAAAAGAAGATGCAATCCGTCTTCACTGCGTTTCGCCGTGATAAATTGGGTTTGTTTTGCATAAAAAGGTGGATTTGTAAAGGATTCTCTACACTTGTAGAATAGGGGCCTCTGAAAAACCGCTATTTTCTATAGATATTTTATAGCCACCATGT
>CAZFHM010000072.1:0-10642 GCA_964518825.1 uncultured Pirellulales bacterium | reverse complement strand
AATCCAACGCATACCGGCACGCTGGTAAGTTTCTTGAGTTTACTGACCAAACCCCCGACCGCATCGGAAAGACTGTCCCTGCTTCCGGTCACACCAAGCAGAGAGACGGTGTAAATAAAACCGGTCGTTTTCGAGGCTATCAGCTTTATCCGTTCGGTTTCGGTGTTGGGCGTCACCATAAAGACGGTATCAAGCCCGGCCGCTTTGGCAGGTGCGAGGACTTCATCGGCGTCGTCGATACTCAAATCGGCAATGAGAATGCTGTTAACGCCCGCCTTGTGGAAATCGGCGAAGAATTTGTCCGTGCCGTACTGGAATATGAGGTTGTAATACATCAAAAGACCGATAGGTATATCTTTGTAAGCCTTGATTTGCCGGATGAACTCGAGCGCCTTATGCACGTTCATTCCGCTGTCAATTGCGCGAATGTCGGCCTTTTGGATGGTCGGCCCGTCGGCAATCGGGTCGCTGAATGGTATGCCCAGCTCCAGCACATCGGCGCCTGCGTCAATCGCAGCCTTTATAAGCTCCAGGGACGTTTGGTAGTCAGGGTCGCCGATTACAAAGAATGGAATCAAGGCCGCCCGATTAAGTTGTGAAAATAATTCGCGGTAACTTATCATTGCAGATATCCTTTATTTCACCGGTCTGTACTTTTCCACGATACCGACGTCCTTATCGCCCCGGCCGGAAAGATTTACCACCACGACCGTCTCGGGACTTAACTTTCCCTTTTGACTAATAAGGTACGCCAGTGCATGCGAACTTTCGAGGGCGGGTAGTATTCCTTCTTTTTTGGTTAGAATCTCAAATGCGTCGAGCACTTCTTCATCATCGGCTGCGACGTATTCGGCCCGGCCGGTGTCTTTTAGTATGCAGTGCTCAGGCCCGACAGCGGGATAATCAAGGCCTGCGCTTACGGACTCTGTTTCAATTACCTGGCCGAACTCATCCTGTAGTAAATACGCCTTGGCGCCGTGCAGTATGCCGACCTTGCCTGCTACCAGCGTCGCGGCGTGTTTGCCCGTCTCGACGCCCCTGCCTCCGGCCTCAACACCGATTAGTTTGACCTGCTTATCGTCAAGAAAACCTGAGAAGATGCCCAATGCATTGCTTCCGCCACCGACGCATGCAACGACCATATCCGGCAGTCTGCCTATCTGTTCTTTACACTGTTGCCGGGCTTCGGTGCCTATGACGGTTTGGAAGTGCCTGACCATCGTCGGATACGGATGCGGTCCGCAGGTCGAGCCGAAGACATAAAACGTGTCGGTGACATGTGCGGTCCAGTAGCGAAGCGCATCGTTAATTGCGTCTTTCAATGTCCCCGTACCGCCTTCGACACCGATTACCTCGGCGCCGCACAGCTTCATCTTATGGACGTTTACACTCTGGCGTTCGATGTCGAAGACACCCATGAATATCTTTGTTTCCATTCCGAACAATGCGCCGACCATTGCAGTCGCCAGACCGTGCTGGCCGGCCCCGGTCTCGGCAATGATTTTTGTCTTGCCCATATATTTTGCCAGCAGCCCCTGACCGAGGGTGTTATTAATCTTGTGAGCGCCGCCGTGAAGTAAGTCTTCGCGCTTGAGATAGACCTTAAAGCCGACGTATTCGCTGAATCGCTGTGCGAAATACAGCGGCGAAGGCCTGCCGGCGTAGTTTTTATATAAATCGTCCAGCGTGGCAACGAACTTATTGTCCTGATAGTATTTATAAAACGCCCCTTCAAGCTCTTCGAGCGCGGGTATTAAAACCTCCGGCACGTAGAAACCGCCGAATTTGCCAAACCTGCCGTCATGTTTCATTTTCTGCCACCTGTATTTATGCTCTAAAGTGCCTTATGTTTTCAAAAAGCTGTTTCATCTTCTTGTGGTCTTTTTTCCCCGGGCAGGTTTCTATGCCGCTGCAGATGTCGATTCCATATACGCCGAGCTTTACCGCCTCTACCACATTGTCGGGATTGATTCCACCTGCCAGGAATATCCGCTTGTTTATATGACCGATTATGTTCCAGTCAAATCGCAGGCCCGTGCCGCCGTACTTATCGGGGTCGAAGGCGTCCAGGAGGATGGCATCGGTGAAATACTGCTCGGCCTTTTTGATGTCCTCGTAGCCTTTGACCCGCAGTGCCTTTATTGTGTTCAGGTGCAGCGAACCGAGAGAATGGCAAAACTCAGGCTCTTCGTCGCCGTGAAGCTGTAGCCAGTTCAGAGAGCACCGCTCCATAACCTGGCGTATGGTATCGTACGCGGCGTTGACGAACAGCCCGACAATATCCATAAAAGCCGGCAGCTTCGAGATTATCCGCTGGGCCTTTTCAGGCTCGATATAGCGCGAACTTTCCGGATAAAAGTTGAATCCCAGCAGGTCCGCACCGGCGTTCATAGCCGCCTCGGCGTCCTCAAAATTTGTTATGCCGCATATTTTCACTTTAGGTATCAGCACGTTCTTTTACCCGCAGCCGTCAAAAAATCTTCAGCTGTTTGAAACCGCTATCAACTTCTTCAGACAGCTCTGTGCTTTGCCGTTGTCTATCGCCTCTTCGGCAAAGGCCATACCCGACTCAAAATCATCGGCGATATCCGCCACTATAATCGCCGCCGCCGCGTTGAGCACTACGATATCTCTTCGCGGACCATCGTCCTTTCCTTCGAGGACATCGCGAACAATCGTCGCATTTGTCGTTGCGTCGTCGGTCCGCAGCTCATCGATGTCTGTGGCTGCTATTCCCAGCGACGCCGGGTCCAGCTCGCTCTGTGTAATCTTTCCATTGATTAGTGTGTAAATTTTTGTTTTGCCCAGTGTGCTGATTTCATCCATACCCTGGCCGTGCACAACCATCGCCCTTTTGGCCCCGAGAAGTTCGAGTGTCTGGACAATCCTTTCCATCAACTCTTCATCGGCTACGCCCATCACCTGTGCGGTTACCTTCGCGGGATTTGCGAGCGGGCCGAGGATATTGAAGGCCGTTCTGAAATCGAGGCTTTTTCTTATCGGCTGGACAAATTTCATGGCCGGATGGAACATCGGCGCGAACATAAAACCGATGTGCGCTTCTTTAATGCACTGGGCGACCTTTTCCGGACCCGGGTCGATTTTTACTCCGAGCTCGGCAAGAACATCAGCCGAGCCGCATTGGCTGGTTATCGCCCGATTACCGTGTTTTGCCACGTATGCCCCCGCCCCCGCCGCCACCAGCGCGGCAGCAGTCGAGACATTAAAGGTCTTAATCATAGCGCCGCCCGTACCGCAGGTATCGATCATGTTTTCGATTCCCGTTACTACCGGCACGGCATGGTCCCGCAGCGAGCTTGCCAGCCCTGCAATTTCCTCGGCAGTTGCCCGCTTCATCCGCATCATCGCCAGAAACGCCGCTATCTGCACTTCCGAAACGCCTCCTTCGAAGACTGTGTCCAGCAGTGACTTGGCCTGGTAAAAGCTAAGGTCCCTGCCTTCGAGAATTATTTCCAGAAATTCAGTTATATTTGCCATTAGCTTACTCCTTCTTCTTTTTCTTTCCCGATGCTATTGACAAAACGTTTTCGATTATTTTTCCCCCGGCCGGCGTTAGAATACTTTCCGGATGAAACTGCACGCCGTAAACGGGAAGGGTCTTGTGCTCAACCGCCATAATCACATCCTCGAACTGGGCCGTTTTTTCCAGACAATCGGGCAGCTCTTTCGCGATTGCGCAAAGGCTGTGATAGCGACCGACCTGCAGGGGATTTTCGACCCCTTCGAAGATGCCTTTGCCCGTATGGGTCACCCTTGAGCCTTTGCCGTGCATAGGCTCTGGTGCATGGCCGATTTTGCCGCCGAAGTGCTGAACAATCGCCTGATGACCCAGGCAGACTCCGAATATCGGCAGCTTGTCTTTGAAATAATCAATCGCTTCGAGGCTGACTCCCGCCGTGTCCGGTGTGCCGGGCCCCGGTGAAATAAGCAGCAAATCAGGCCCGAACTGCCCGGCGATTTTTTTCAGCTCTTCGAGCAGCGTATCCGAACGGTAAACCTTCGCATCGCAGTTGCGCTTGCAGAAGTCATCCACCAGGTTGTACGTGAACGAATCGAAGTTATCTATGAAAAGGACTTTTATCTTTTTATCAGCCATTGGTATCACCTCTGTTTGGCATCGGCGAGCGCTCTCATGCACGAGCCGGCCTTGTGCTCGGTTTCCTCGAATTCCGTCTTAGGCACCGAGTCGTGCACGATTCCGGCGCCGACGCGGATATAGGCTGTGTGGTCTTTTACCTGCAGGGCGCGAATGGTAATACAACTGTCGAATTGCCCATCCACCGTCAGGTACATTACAGCCCCGCCGTAATAGCCGCGTTTGGTTTTTTCCAACTGTCTTATTATCTTCATCGCTTCGATTTTCGGCGCGCCGGTAAGTGTCCCCATATTCATTGTAGCCAGATATGCACTTAATGCGTCAAGGCCGGTTCGAAGTTCGCCTTTGACGTTGCTTACCAGGTGCTGCACCGATTCGTATTTTTCGGCAGTCAGAAGTTCGGTAACAATCCTGCTGCCCGGCTGGGCGACGCGGGCTATATCATTGCGGGCCAGGTCAACCAGCATTATGTGCTCGGCCAGCTCTTTTCGGTCGAGCTTCAGTTCCGCTTCGTATCGAAAATCGGTATCGGCGTCGATTGTTTTGCCGATTCTGCCTCGAGGCTTGGTGCCTGCAATCGGCCGAATCTCCACGCTGCGCTTCTCGGTGCCGCTTACCCGAAGGTTCAATTCGGGACTGGAACCCATCAGTATCGTACTGGGAGTGTTCAAATAAAACATATACGGCGACGGGTTTAGTTCCCGCAGTTTTTTGTAAACATCGAGAGGCTCATCGGCGCACGGTGTTATTTTCGTTCTCGAAAGGACCACCTGAAAGATGTCGCCGTCAATTATGTGCTGTTTGGCGGTGCGGACCATTTGTTCATACTCAGGCTGGTCGGTGTCCGTTGATTCGGGCGGCAAAGGGCCTTCGTATCTTTGGCCGGTCGGCGTGTCGAAGCGTGCGATGTTCTTGTAATAGTCGAAGCAGTCCTGTGCCTCGCGTATCGCCTCCTGGCGGTCGCCGTTGGTTATAATTACATTTACCACGACATAGCCTTTACCGTGTGCATGGTCCATCAGGAATATATTGTCAACGAAGTAAAGCTCATAGTCCGGATTACCCAGCAAATCTTCGCTGTTGGCCGGGAGCTTCTCGAACTGGTCGATGAAATCATAGCTTAGCGCGCCTAATAATCCACAGGTAACCCTGAAGGGTTTGCTGGCCAGCTTGAACGCAAAGGCCACCGCCCTTAATACGTCCATCTGGTTGGTGGTTGAAAGCCGGCTCTGTTCGTCGACGGTTTGGCTTGTTTGCTTTATGGTGCCGCTGATGAGTTCCTCGTCGAAGCGGACCGATTCGCAAAAGGCGAACCTGTCTTTGAGCTCGGCAAGATACCGCAGCATCCGCTTTCCGGTTTTACTAAGCGCCTTGATTTGAAAGTTCCTGCCGGTGCCGGTCAGGTACAGTGCCGGCCGTGCGGTCCCGAAACTAAGCGCAGCGGTGCCGGCCAGGTATTCCTTCGATTCGAGCAAACAGCAGTTTTTACTCCTGCCGTAGTCGCTTGTCTTGGCGAAAAAGTCCATCGGGTCGGCCATTTCTATCTCTTTGACGATGGGGATTATCTGGCCTGGCCGGGCACTATTGATTATTTGTTTGTAATCTTCCATATTCTGTAATCCAAATCTGGTTGTTTTTAGCCTTTATATGGCCCAAATACAAATAAAAAAGCTCCCCTGCTTTGTCGGCAGGGGAGCGATTGAATCTTCCACCGGATTTTAAGTTTAGCGAGTTACCGCAAACCTGCCGAGGTGCTATTCAGCAGGCCACCACCAATAACCGTAGTTGTTGCGATAACCATCGTTCATATTGGCTATATTAAACCAGATTCGGCCGTCTTTGTCAAGGGCTGCGCGAAAGCAATTTTACCGGCCCCGACAAAATAACTCATATAGACCGTGCGAATATCCACGTTCCGGCGACGTATGTCCCTATTACACTGCCCAGATTCGCCAACGCGGTTACGAGTAAAATTTTCAATGCGGGGTTTTTCCACCAGCCCTTCCAGGTGTTTGTGGCATTGGGCAGGTCCTCGAAATCGGCTACAGTCGGCGTGCGAATCCAGGCCTGGACCAGGCCCGCCACCCAGCCGGCCGCGACCAGCGGATTCAGGCTTGTCAAAGGCGCCGCTAAGAAAGCCGAGGCGATTGTCACTGGATGGCCAAGCGCCAGCGCCGCGCCCGCCGCAGAAAGAAGCCCGTTGACAAGGACCCAGATGTAAATGTTTTCGACCCCACGCGCGGCGCCCTGCCTGAAAAAGCCGTAGATAATTAATCCTATAATCGCCGCGGGCACCGCCCACTTGAAGACCTCCGGCCAAATGCTTTTGGGCGGCAGTTCGAGCAGCTCATCGACCGGCTCGTCGTGGTCTATGTGTTTTTGTATGCCGGAGGTATGGCCTGCGCCGACGACCGCAACGACTTTAGAACCCGGGCAGTGCCGAATCTGCTGGGCAAGGTAAATGTCCCGCTCGTCAATCAGGCGTTTTTTAATCTCCGGAAATTTTTCGGCGAACTCGGTGAGCACCGCTTCGAGCTGGTCCTGCTGTTTCATTTTGTCAATCAGCTCAGCGTCAATTTTCTCCGGCACACAAATACTGGCCGTAAGATGCATCATCAGCCGGAACTTGTCCCAGAACCTCAAATAACCCCATACCCGCTTAAGGGTAATTTCTATCTTTCGGTCGGCCAGGACAAGTTTTGCACCAGTTTCGCCGGCGAGCTTCGCACCTTCGAGCATCTCGGCGCCGGGAACCGCACCGAGTTGCTCACCGAGCCTGCGGTAAAACGCGCCGAGGATAAGCTGGGCCAGAAGCAGCACGGCCTTTTTCTGGCGAATGATTTTGAAGATGTTCATCTTCTGCCAGGCATCTTTCTGTGTAAGGGCGTCGTACCTGCCCTGGCAAAGCTCGATGCAGACCGTATCGGGCTTGAGTGTCTGGATTGTCGTCCGCACATCCTCCACGCTCTCTTTTGATATGTGGGCTGTACCGACAATATAAACGTCCTTGTGGTCGACCTTAATATGTGTTACCCGCTCGGGAAGCTGCAAAACATCATCCGTCATATTGCGCCCTTGCTGTAATATCCTGCTTCGATGTCAAAAGAGCGGATTATAGCGAAATCGGTGTCGTTTGACAAAGGCAATCATAAGTTCAAAAAATACCGATTGGCCTTTGCAGTTTGTTGACGGGTCGGTATACTTTTCTCATCTTTTACCGGCATTTTGACTGGGAGGCACTTATTATGAGTACAAAGGCGCTACAAACGTTCCGATTCACTGTTATCGCATTGGTTTGTCCGGCCTTTTGCGGCTGTACCCAGTACACGACGCCCGGAGGCCCGGCCCGAATGTCCATCTTTGCCGGCGTGCCGAAAGGGACCGTGACAACTACGCCCGGCGGTTCGGCTGCTTCGCAGGACCCGAATGTCGCTATCGAACATCGTGAACCGATGGCCAGCTTCCCCGCCAATATCGTATACGTTCGTGTACAGGAGCCCGGCTATAAATCTTATACGACGCAAGGCGTAGGCAGGGGCGCTTTTAGTGTTGTCTTTGCACGCGACGTGGAAAAAGAAGAAGACTGGCTGGAGTTGAATCGTTTAGTAAACGTTGCTCAGGTCGGCCCGCTGAGCCGACTGCTTGTTCCCGACTATCTGCAGTCCGAACAGGACCTTCGCACCGCAGCAGCCCGGCTCAACGCCGATATGCTGCTGATATATACACTCGACACGAATTTCATGGACCGCGATACATCGGCGGGCCTGACTGTTTTCACGCTTGGACTCGGAGCAACGATAAATGTACGTGTAACCTGTACCGTCTCGGCCCTGCTGCTGGATACCCGTTCCGGTTATGCTTACGGCGTGATTGAAGAGACCGCGGTACAGGAGAAAAATACCGCCGCCCTGACAAGCAAAAACGCCATGGATAACATGCGTCTCGGTGTCGAACGTCAGGCATTTGAGCAGTTTATCGACGAGTTCGAGCTGCTCTGGAAAAATGTCGCCCGGCAGTACGGCAACAAATAAAGCCGGATACCCGGTTATTATCGGTGCCTTTGATTTGTTATGACAGTTTCTTGCCGCAAAGGGCTTGGGGGCTGCGCAAAAAAACATCCGGCAGGCATTTTTGCCTGCCGGATATTCTCGGAGGAGTTTCTTGTTTAGTCCGTTCGGTTTCTAAAGCGATGTTGATTGCTGTAAATATGAGAAAGCCTTGTTATGGCTTTTGACTTTCAGGATAAAAACGCCTTTATTCGTAAGTTTCGTTATCACAGGTTCTTAACTCCGGTTCGATATCTCTTGAACTCCTGATTTCTGCCGGTTATACGGCCCGGACTGGTGCGATGTTCGAGAAAAATCCTTTTTTTTGCCTTTGTGCTGAAGGGTCAAAACAGGCTCGGCACTAATTACGCGGCTACTTCCGTTGATTCTCCGATTACGAAACCCGCCGCAGGAAGCTTTCAATTGGCATGGGCCAGTTTTTTGACATCTTTGTTCTTGACGGTGATGTTCAAATAGATTCTATTTGAGCGACAGAAGAGGGATGGTAAGATTAACAACGGCAACTTTTTCAAGTCAATAAACGCAATAGTCGTTTGCGAAAGGAGGCCATTATGGCAAGACTGATTCTGACGGCAAATTTGCTGGCGTTGATGATATCGCTTTACGGCTGCACTGAAAGTAACAGCGGCCGAGGCCAATTGGTAGCTGACAAGACCAGGCGGGCTACGGACCGCCACGCGGTGATTGAAGCTGCTCAGGACAAGGAAGTTGACATAGTCGAAAATATGTCACTGCATCGCCGGGCGTATCGCCAGAGTCTCGAAGCCCTGATTAAGCATTACCGCACAACCGGCGACTATATGAAGCGCGAATGGGCCCAGAAGGAGCTGGCCGCTCTCGACGCTATACCGCAATACAACTATATCATCGAGGCCAGTGTCGCCGGACCTGACCTGACAGCCAGCGAAGAAATACCCGAAGCCGACGATTTGTACTACGGAGCCCAGGTAATTGAAGATGAAGCCCGCAAGCTGGTCTTTATTAAAAGCTCGGAAAAGCTGCGTATCGCCCTCGACAGATACAACCAGATTATAAGGCAGTACCCGACCAGCGATAAGATTGACGACGCTGCGTTCATGGCCGGCAAGATATGCGAGGAGTTCAAGGACTATTCCATAGCGCTGATTTACTATCAGCGCACATATCAATGGAATACCGAAACCATATATCCGGCTCGATACAAGGCCGCCCGCGTTTTGGACGATAAGCTGCACCGCAGGAACGAAGCCCTGGAGCTTTATTCCCAGGCCCTTAAATATGATATGCTGAACGCCAGCCAGAGAGAGTTCATACAGGAAAGA
This sequence comes from uncultured Pirellulales bacterium, assembly GCA_964518825.1. GTDB lineage: Bacteria > Planctomycetota > Phycisphaerae > Sedimentisphaerales > Anaerobacaceae > JBBABK01. The sequence goes on along the minus strand of CAZFHM010000072.1, from coordinate 1,157 downwards.
GTGGCTGAACTGTCTGCGAGCAAAGGTGTAACCGACTGATTTATATATCGTTTTGCGATATGATGAGACTGGAGATAGGCCTGGCACCGATGCCGGGCCTATTTTTTTGCTGACGCCGTATGCTGAATGAATTTGAAAACGAGATTCTGAGTTTTGCACGTGCCGAGCAGTTATTTGACGATAGGGATAAACTGCTTTTGGCCGTTTCCGGCGGCGCCGATTCGATAGCTCTTTTGCACACGTTCTGGACCCTGCGGGCCGACCGTCACATTGCGACAGAACTGCTTTGCGCCCATTTGAACCATCGATTGCGAGGGGCCGAATCGGAGGCTGACGAAACGTTCGTCGTTTCCCAGGTATCTGGCCTGGGGCTTGGTATTGTAACACGCCGGCTCGACGTGAAAAGATATGCCTGCGAACATAAGCTCTCGATTGAGACCGCTGCGCGAAAATGGCGGATTGAGGCCCTCTGTGAAATCGCAAAGCAGTACGGCTGTACCCGTATCGCCACCGGTCACCATAAGAACGACAACGCCGAGACCATTATTCAAAGACTTTTGCGGGGCACGGGATTTCGCGGCCTCGCCGGAATCCATCCCATACGCAGGTTCGAGAACGGCGTATGTTTCGTCCGCCCCTTACTCTGTGTCGGCAGGGACCAGATACAGCAGTATCTTAATAATAGCAAATTCCCCTGGCGGGAAGATTCGAGCAACCTCGAAGTTGAGTTCAGACGAAACCTGATTCGACATCATCTGCTTGGCGAAATTCAGAAGGAATGCTCACAGCCGGTCGTTGAGCAGCTCTGGCAGCTGTCCTGCCGGATGCGCAAATTCCAGGATTACCTGCAGCGACAGGTCGGACCGCTGTGGCAGGAGATTGCCAAAGCCTCTCACGGCCGAGTCAGTATTAACCTGCCGGTCTTTATCTCGCAGCCGGAACCGATAAAGATAGGGCTTATTCGCCAGACACTTTCCCGGCTCGGAAGCGGCGAACGCGACCTGACCGAGGGCCACTTTGAACGCATCATCGAGCTTTCGAATCAGAACATCAGTAACCGCATACTCGAACTGCCGGGCGGTTTCACTCTTTGGCGCGAGTACAGGAAGCTTGTTTTTGCAGCACCGCAGCGGAACGGGGCGGATGATGCGCCGGCC
>CAZFHM010000071.1:0-10793 GCA_964518825.1 uncultured Pirellulales bacterium | reverse complement strand
TGCCGAAGCGAGGGTCTTTAGGTGATTGCCGCAGACTATTCGGTTAGCAAGCTCCTTGGCCTTGCTCAGACTCGGAATAAGTATCGCCAGTAGTAAGGCGATAATGGCGATGACAACAAGTAACTCTATTAGGGTGAAGGCCTTTGAATTTTTCATTTTTTCCATCCTTAAAAATCCAACTGTCACGCTGGGAGCCTTTATAGCTACCCTGTTGTTAATTTTATACTTTAATACTGTTAGACAGCCAGCCTTTCGAGACAAACTGTCCACCGTAATACTGTTCAGAATATACCGTTCTGCTCTGCTTCAGTATACCTGCCATATTAATGTTTATCAAGTTTTTTTTTAAATGTTCGTTTATTAACTTCTTAAAGCTCTTTTCGGCAGTCTCGCCGGACGGCCGTCAGATGGGCCTGAATCGCCAAAAAGTGCTTTTTTAAGACAAAAAGGGCATTAGCGGTTGGGGTAACGTTGCGGTTTTCATCTAAATCACCGGCCGCTCCCGGCCCTTCCTGGGCTATTATGCTGTTTAATGAGCTGCCACGCGATATATCTATTTATATGTAAATTAATCGGTATATCCGGCATCCAATCTTGAACTGATTTCCTTCAGTGTTCGACCTGTGTTTCCGGTCGAAAAGAGCAAATTTTATATCAGTCGACTTGTGGTTTTGAGGGGGGAAGCGTGATTTTATAGGTCTTTTCGGATTTTGGCTATAAAGCCCAAGTTATCGCTTAAGGATTTAGAAGGTTCTGCGATAAGGGTGGTGTGAAGACATCCTGCAGGGCTGCCCCCGTTGCTGTCTGGCGACGGCAAGACACGGGGGGACAGGTGCAGGCAGAAAGGATTCGCCGGTTTGGGATTAAGGAGTATCAAAGATGTTGGCAATTAAGAACAACGTGATGGCGTCGAATGCGGCTCGTCACCTTGGGATGAGCTACGACAGCCTGGGGAAGAGCGTCGAGAGACTCTCGTCGGGTCTGCGCATTAACAGCGCCAAGGATGATGCAGCGGGACTGGCTGTTCGAGAGTTAATGCGTGCCGATATCGCAGTGCTCGAGCAGGGTGCGCGTAACGCCCAGGACGGAATCAGCATGCTGCAAACGATGGAAGGGGCAATGGCAGTTATGGACACGGCGCTGGTTCGTATGAAGCAATTGGCCGAACAGGCGGCGACCGGTTCATACAGTGACGCGCAGCGGTCGCTGATGCAGAACGAGTTCAACGAAATGGCGGAAGAAATCGAGCGTATTGCCGGTGCGACTTCGTTCAACAACATCAGACTGCTCAACAGTGCGACGCAGTCGATATCGATTCATTTCGGCGGCAGCACGGATTATATCACGGTGCCGGGAATGGATATGACACGAAGCGGTCTTGGTATAACGTCAGCGGTAGTGAGCATTGCGTCGCTGGGAAGCGCGCGGGCGGCACTTGCGACGCTCGATAGCGCCATCAGCATCAAGGACACGGCCCGTGCGAGGTTTGGGTATAAGATGAACCGTCTGGAAGGCACTATTTCAGTGCTCAATATCCAGAGGGAAAACCTGATGGCATCCGAGTCGCGCGTCAGTGACGTTGATGTTGCCACGGAAATGGCTGAGATGACTCGAAACCAGGTGCTGGCGCAGGCCGGTATCGCGATGCTGGCGCAGGCTAATACTATGCCGCAGATGGCCTTGCAGCTGTTGCAGTGATTTAATTACTGATTACACCAATGGATTAATCTGTGCAAATTTGCTTAATCAGTGATTAGAGATTTGACGGAGTGCGATTATGAGTCAGCTTACGGCTTATAAAGATAATGAGGTCTCGACACAGAACAAGGGACGGTTGATTGTTCTGCTGTATGAAGGTGCTATAAAGTTTATGAAGCTTGCCATAAAGGAACTCGAGGCAGGCAATCAGGAGGCGAAGGGCCGGTATATCAATCGGGCTGTGGATATTATCACCGAGCTTAACGCGATACTGGATATGGAACAGGGTGGTGAAATCGCAGCCAATCTTCGCAAGTTATACACCTTCATGAACGAACGGCTGGTGCAAGCCAACATCAAGCGCGACCCGAACATGATTCGTGACGTTATGAAGCTCATGGAAGAGCTGAATCAGGGTTGGAAAGTAATAGCTGGTTAGAAGACCTCGCCCCCCCAAGCGGCGTCTGGGAAGAGTCAGGTAGAAATACCTGGCTCTTTTTTTTGCGCGCATTTCTCACGGTTCAATTCTCGATGCCAAAGCGAAAGGAGGCTCTGAAGCGAAAACCAAAAAGCCGGGCAACTCATGAGTTCTGATTTTTAGTCTTGTTTGATGTTTTCGGACTGTCATTGCGTGATATGTTGTTTTACCGGGTTTGAAGGCCGTCTAAAGGAGTCTTTTTGCCGGTTTTCATCGATTTGATTTCAGTTTTATCGGTCGCGTCGGTGAGGGGGTAAACAGGCTGCGAAACAGGTTAAGTATTGTCCTGACAAACCGATATAAGCGACTAAGTGTTTCAGCGTATTTGTATGTTACACAAAGCGACGGAGCGGGGCTGAAGGAAAAGTCACAGTTAGCGTAAGCAGGGAAAGCAAAGAAACGAGTTTCTTTTTTTAGGAGTCAGAAATATGTTAGCAGTCAAGAACAACATTATGGCGTTAAACGCCGCGAGGCACCTGGGCATGAGCTACGACAGCTTGGCAAAAAGCGTCGAGCGCTTGAGCTCAGGTCTTCGTATCAACAGCGCCAAGGACGACGCTGCCGGCCTGGCGGTACGCGAATTGATGCGTGCCGACATAGCCGTACTGGAGCAGGGTGCTCGAAATGCCCAAGATGGCATTAGTATGTTGCAGACCATGGAAGGTGCGATGGCAGTCATTGACGACGCGTTGGTTCGTATGAAGCAGTTAGCCGAGCAGGCGGCGACGGGTTCCTATTCGAGGGCTCAAAGGACAATCATGCAGAATGAGTTCGACGAAATGCGTAAGGAAATCGACCGTATAGCCGGGGCGACGAGCTTCAACAATATCACAATGCTCGACAGTGCCGGTGATTCAGTGACGATTCACTTCGGCGAGTACAGTGACAGCATTTCTGTCAGTACAGCGAATCTGACGAGTGCTTCAGGCGGGCTGAACACGACCGCTCTGACGATTGCCGGCGCGGCGAGCGCCAAGACCGTTCTTAGCAGACTGGATTCTGCTATCAGCATTAAAGATACTGCTCGTGCAAGATTCGGTTACATGATGAACCGTCTCGAGAGCACCGTATCGGTGCTGAACATTCAGAAGGAGAACCTGATGGCCAGTGAGTCTCGTGTCAGCGACGTGGATGTCGCCACCGAGATTGCGAACTTGACCAGGAACCAGGTTCTGGCTCAGGCTGGTACTGCTATGCTGGCTCAGGCCAATGCTGTACCTCAGATGGCACTTACTCTTCTGCGGTAAGTATGGGCTCACAGATGGGCTCTGAAAAGGCGGTCTATCCCCAGACCGCCTTTTTTATTTGCCTGCATTAACCGGTGAGTTCTTGTGGCGGCAATCGTGCTTCCAGGCCGATATATTTTAGTAAGGCTGTCGTGTCAGGCGCAATGTTATTATGGAGGCAATGAGATGCCATTCGACGGCTATGGTAGCCACGTTCATGTTTTTGAAAAGATATTCGAGAGCGTACCGGTAAACTCTGCTCTTGAATTCGGTATGGGTCTTTACAGCACACCGTTTTTTGCCGGCCATTGCAATTATGTGGTCAGCGTGGAGCAGGAAAGCGGGCAGTGGTATACAGAAACAGTCGAGAAAATCAACTCTCCAAACTGGCACCATCGTTATGAGGCCGACCCCCAAGTAACATTTGATTATTTTGATAACGAGGGGGTAAAGTTTGACCTTGTGTTCAGCGACGGTATGGCCGAGACGAGGTGCCAGGTTGCAAACCTGGCGATGCAGAGAAAAGTGCCCATTGTTGTTTTGCACGATACTGAGAAGATTTATTATTACAGATGGGATTTGCTGGAGATACCCGTAAAGTATTTCCGGTTTGATTTTCGTCGGTGCGGCGAATCAGGCAAGGTCACGACGATATTGACTAATCGGTATATAAGAGAAATCAACAACTGGGTGATTCCGGAACACGAGCGAATCGTACAGGCCTACCTTTCCCCGTTACAGCCTGTCGTTCAGCTTGATTTTAAGGGCAATGTACGGATGTTGGCTTTTAAAGGCATTGGCGCTTCGGTTTGAGTCCGGGGTCAGTATCGCCTTGATACAAGATGTCTTTGCTCGTGGTTTATGAAGAAGTATCTTAGGGCGTCGATGGGGTGGTCGTAGATGCCGTCTTTGAGGGGCAGCTCGTCAGGTGCGCTCGACTCGGGATAGTGATAACAGCGAAGGGCCTCTATCAGTTTTGCACAGCGAGGAGAAATAACCAGTTTGCTTTGGCCGTCGCCGCTTTTTATAGCCCGGCGAATCAGCTCAATGCCTTCGAGGATTGAGCTTCTTCGGTAACGGACCTTGATATTTCTTGCCCGCAATTCGCGCACTGCGCTTGTGCCGGTAACGTCGTTAACACCGGCGCCGGCCGGGTCGCAAAACGTCGCGGCTACAGCGGCTTCGGCGCAGGGGGTTCGTGAGATAATCTGCTGAGCGTGCGTGTCGATGGTTGCCCTGCTGCGGATGTATTCGTCGATAACCCTTACGGTTCCGATGTCGTCGGCCTGAATCCAGAGGCAGACGAATGGATTGATAAAGCCGAAGTCGAGGCTGCGATAGAGCGGCAGGTTCGGGTCGTAGTCAACGCTCTTAACATGCAGGTCCAAATCGAACTCGGCGAAGACGGCGTTTTCAAGCGACGGGCGCAGACAGAGCATTTCCGATTCGAAGCCTGCCCTGCTGGAGCGTCGCATCTGCGTTATGCAGTCGTCGATTTTGAGATAGCCTGCTGCGTTTTTGGCTCTTCCCCGGCAATCGTTCCATAACGGGCATTGCGAGCAGGAGCGGTCTTTGCATTTTTCGATTGTTTCCCATACGCACCATTTGAAAATCGGCACGTCGTATCTTTGCGCGTCGGCGACGATTTTCTGCATCAGGCCGTAGGGGCGATGCATCGTACTGATGATTTCCATCGCGGCTGTGATATTGTTTTTGGATTGCGTGGTGAATTTGGCTGCGTTAAATACATCCTCTGCGAAGAGTTCCACCTCGTCGCAGCGGAGTTTCTGGATGTGCTGGCCTCGTATGCTTGTCGCCGATTGTGTAAGCACCTCGACGTTCGAGCCGTTGGCGAAGGTGCATCTTTCTTTTCGCGCAGGAGTTGCGAGGAATTTTTCAAAGCCGTCTTTTAAGAATCCGAGGAAGTATTCATACAATCGAAATGATTGTTCGCCGGAGCCTGCGAGTATTCTGCTTTGGCAATTCGGTTTGAAGATACAATCGAGCAGAGTTGCGACTGCTGCCAGTTCTGTTTTTCCGCCTGCGCGATTTGCCCAGACGATACAATCTGCGTTTGGTTTTGGCATTACCGCGAAGTCCGCACTGAAGCTGTGCCAGAGGTAATCGAGTGGGCAGTTATGTTCGGGACAGATTGGCTTATCTGGGATGTTCAGATGGAGGAATACTTCGACATAATTTTTTAGGTCTTTTCTTGTTGCCGGACGTGTTTGGCGCAGTGCCTGGTATATACGTACCGTGTTTGTGAGATTAGAGCGCATTGCGGCGAGTCCTCCATTTGCAGGATGTGATGAATCCCGACTGGTCGGGATATTGTGTTGATTGGCGGATTTTGCCTGCCGCTATAACGGCTGGTTAGAACGGCAGTTATACTTATTTGGCGTCGATTTTTTTGATTCTTGTGATGTGTCTTCCGCCCTGGAATTCTGTTTTCAGCCACAGCTCGACGATTTCAATTGCTTCGTGAACGCTGAGCATTCGTTCGCCGAGGCTGAGCATGTTTGCGTCATTGTGCTGCCGGGAAAGTTTTGCGGAGCGCAGGTCCCATGCCAGTGCGCATCGAATGCCCTTGACTTTGTTTGCGACCATAGCTTCGCCGTTGCCCGAGCCGCCGAGGACGATACCTCGCTGGCATTTGCCGTCGGCTACGGCCTGTGCCGCCGGCCGAATGAAGTCAGGATAATCGACGGGCTCGGTTGAGCGGGTTCCGAAGTCAACGACCTCATGGCCCTGCTCGAGTAATGTGGTTTTGATGATTTCTTTGTATGCGAACCCGGCATGGTCTGAGGCTACGGCGATTTTCATGAGATTTTCTCCAAAGGTGTGTTCCCCAAATTCGGGGCGACTTGCTTCAAATATATCATCATGGTGTCTCCTTCAAACCGCATTTCGACGCATCAAGCCCATGAAATTCTTCCCCAAATCCTTAAGCTCAAGTGCGTTCGATGAAGCAATCACTATCGGCGGACAGGATACTTTCATTATATCGGTGTGTCAACCTGATAAATTGCCCGAAAAATGTTTTTTTGCGATACGAATGTTAATAGGCTGTCATAGGCCAAATGGCCGCGTCGCATTGATTTTTGGGCGTTATAGGCGGAATCAGGCGGCTGAGGCGGTGCATTTTTGATAAAAGTTTCTGTGCGTTTTTTGCTTTGGCCCAAGGTTGGCTTATACTTTACGAGGACGGATATTGAAGGCCCCTGAAAGGGTTGCTGAATAAATAAAATTGACTATTGCAGGCAGACCCGGCCGAACCGGAAACGAACCAAACTAAAGCGCGCCGCGGTCTGCCTTTTTGCGCGCATAACTTATCGGGCGGTTAATTGGTCCCTTTCAAATATTAAGTTCACTGAGCAGATATGCTCTGACCGGACATTGGCAGAAATGTGTTCCTCCGAAGGGTAATGCGAATTTACATCCTTTGGCCCTGTCGGTATAGCATTCGAGCAGGTCGCAGTTGACTACACTTTTTATCGGTGCGACGTCCTGAAAGTCCGTGTCGATGCACTTTATCTTCTTGGCGCATCCGCACGCTTCAATTCTCTGCCGCACGTCCTCCTTTTGGTCCTCTTCGACCGGCATTGGCGTTATATCCAGATAAAACAGGTACGCGAGTATAAGTTCTTTTACTTTTTCAGCTTCGGCGTGACAAGCTCGGGAGTCACAATGGATAGGAACATAGCAACCCTCCTATCGGTGCCGATTCAGTGAGACTAATCCCCGGTGCATGTGTCCTCGCCGCTATGAAGCATAACCGACCGTGCAGGTTTGTCAATCACTGTGTGCTCGAATCCTTTAGCAGTTAGTCATATTTGGGGGAAAAGTTTGCTTTTTGGGCCTTAATTGACCTTTTTTGTGCGATATTATCCGCATTTTTTACTGATTTTTTTCCTGTGCCAGGGCTTCGAGCAGTCTTGATGCTGTTTGTGGGTTCAGGTTTTCAACAGTTGGGCTGTCGTCGGCAGGCGCCATTTGGTTTTTTTCGATGACCCTTGGCAGTGAAATAATATCCAGACAGGCCTTTCTGCGGGTCTCTTCTTTTTCCGAGTCGGTAAGCGCAACAAGCCTGGCAGCGGCCAGTGACGCATATCTTGCAATCAGTGCCTGGCTGTGCAGGTTCAGCCATTCGATGCGCCGAGTGAACTCGGCCTTGAAGTTCTCATCGCCGAGCCATTTATTATACAGCCTGCGGGTGACATTGTGCTTTGAGAGGATAGCGTCGGTATCCAGTTCGCCTGCAAACATTTCGTCGATTACGGCTAATTGCTTTTTGGAAAGTGAGGATTGTCTCATTGTGGAAACTCCGTCGAAAGAAAATGGTGAGATTTTACGTTTCAGGTTTTAGGGTCTGAAATTGAGCTTCTGCTGGCGGCTTGTTCGGCTGATACTTTTTTACCAGTTCGCCGGGCATTCGGGCGGCCCAATTTCCGGGTCATTACAAAGCGTCCACTGCTGAGCGAATAAAGCGAAATCAACCAGGTTAATCATACAGTCATTATTCGTATCAATGAGGTTCAGCACTTCCAGGGCGGAATCCTGTTGCTTTGGTCCTCCTCTTTCCCAAAGCTCGTTGCAATCTTTAGGCTGCCAGGCAGTGTAATGAGCCAGGACACGGTTCGGGTCGAGAATACCCTCATAAATGGCGATTTCGTCAAAGTATCCAGGAATAACATTGTAGCTGTATCCCCTGTTATTCTCGGCACCAAAGACCATATGGGACAGTTCTGTGCCGAGTTTTGCGCCGGCGCCGGCGGGAGCAACGGTGTAACCCCTGAAGGAACCATCAAGATACAATTCTGCAACCATTAAGCATGGGTCGCCACCGTATTGTTCGTCATAGGTAACAACCATATGATGCCATTTGCCGTCGAATTTCGGGTCCACATTGGTATACCCGTAATCGGTACCTGCGCAAATACGTATCTGGCCGTCGGAATTACCCACAGCCGGAGCATCTGGCTCATGGCCAGAGATGCCGATCTGCTGGAAGAACATTCCGTACTTATGCGGCTGCGGCTGGCCTGCGGGCAGGGTTTTATACCACATTTCAACAGTAATATCGCTGGGTACGATAGCGTACGCATCGTTATATTCCTCATAAGGAGGCACGTTCGAGTCTTTCGCCACGGCGGCAGCGAAAAGACCTTCACCGTCTCCGGCTGTGTCCTGAAGGATGGAGTTCCCGATTCCGCCGGCTTTTTCTACAATAGTAGCCGCTCCACCGTAAGTGACCCAATTATCGTTGCCGGCTGAGTCCTCGGGGGTAGTGCTTTCAAACCGTATCCACACGACGGGTTCGTCCTTTGCCACTTCCTCGACATAGGAGAGAGTATTCACCTCATTTGGCTCTTTGTAACTTGATTCATAGGTAACGACAATATGGTGCCAGTTATTATCATTGATGTCATATGGAAGCGTCATATAGTCTGTATCACCACCACCAAAAACACCTACTATGTTAGGGGCGGCAATCATCATGCCATAGCCGTTTGGGTCCCGCCAGTTGCCATTGTGCTGGAAGAATCTTGGATGGTCATTTTGCGGCATTGAATTTATGTCGGTAAAGTTGACCCAAAACTCGACCGTCACGTCACCTTCAAGGTCTTCGCCGAAGTCTCCATTGCCGTCCCACACGTCCACACAGTGACCGTTGGGCTCGACACCAGTATCAGGGAAGTTAATAGCATGGCTGTCTGCATGGAAACCGGTCACCGCAGTAATAGGCGAACTTTCAACACCTGTTACAACATATTGGCCGTCAATGCCTATGCTGCCCGAGTTAAATGCTATCTCATCGTGAGCAAGGCACGGATCGTCAAACTTTAGCCACAGCAAAGGGTTGTCGTTTCCAATTACTGTTTTATAAGTGTCATAGTTCGTCCTGGCTGTATAATGTGCCGCAACATTGCAAGCGTCTAAAACTGCGTCGTAGATGGCAAAATCATCCATATCACCGATATATTCATTATAGAGATACCCGGCAGTGCCCTCAGCCCCAATCGTTAAACGATTTGATGGCCAGCTAAGACCCTCGGGGGCGGCTGATGAACCAATTAATGTTCCATCGATGTAAAGAGTCTTAACGCAATTGGCAGCGAAGTTAGCGACGGCGGTGTAATTAGCATTCATAGTTATAGTCGTAGTAGCAGAGGCGGGATTTGCCACTTTGTCGGCATTAACACCGGTACCTGTCCAGCTCACAAAGTAATAATCCGTATCGACGGTTGCAACCAGGTTAACCTCGGTTCCGTAGTCATACTGGAATTGACCCTCGCCGGGATTTGTTACAGAGCCGCCAGCCGTTGATGAGGTTGTTAATGTCAACTGTTCCTGGGAAAAATTGGCTATTGCGGTATAGTTGGCGTCCATTATTATGGTGGTGGTTGCTGAGTTGGGGTCGGCTATCTTGCCGGCCGATGCGCCCGTACCCGTCCAACCGGCAAAGTAATAGTCCAAATCAGGGGTAGCTACCAGATTCACCTCTGTTCCATGGTTGTACTGATAGGAACCCTCACCCGGAGTCGTCACCGAGCCGCCGGTTGTGGATGAGGTTGTTAGTATTTTTTTCTCTATGAAGTGTTCAGTAAAAATGTTGTACCAGCACTGGGCCATTTTTGCATAGCCGGAGTCTCTGGGGTGCAACTGGTCCAGCATGTCACCGCCAATAACGTTGTAGTCTAATGCGTTTTCCATATTCACGATAATAATATCATCGCCCGCGGCGATGCGGCTTTGGGCCATTTCATTGACGTCCTGATTAAACTGGGTTGTTGCCTGTCGGTAGCTGGTGCGGGCATCTGATCTTCGATTTATTATCAGGGCGAGGATAACAGTGACGTCGGTGCTGAATCGGTCAATTTCGGCGAGGATATCATTTACTTCGTTAGCATCCTGTCCGCTATAAGTGATGTCATTTGTTCCTATGTGTAACAGCACAATGTCGGCGGGATTGGCTGTGAGCCAGCCGTATACCTGGTCGTTTATGTCATAAACAGTGTCATCTTTTTCGGCATGCCAGCCGCCATGTCCCTCGTGATTGGGGTCCGGGAAATTACCGTTAGTTGCGCTGCCCACGAAGTCGAAGTCGTAACCTGCCGCAGTCAGACTCAGATATAAAGGTTTGCGGTAGCTGTTACTGTATGACGAACCGTAGCCCTTGGTTATAGAATCACCCAGGGGCATTATCCTTATATCCCCGTAGGCTGCTGTATCGATGAAAAAGGAGCTTGTGAGAACCGCTGCAATCAGTGTCAGAAACAGTTTTTGTTTCAGGGCTGTTGTAAACATTTTTCTCTAAGGACTATACTATGCAGGTCACGAACTTAATAATTTCACAGCCACTAAATCTTTAATGTGTGTATATAAAATGG
>CAZFHM010000070.1:0-10961 GCA_964518825.1 uncultured Pirellulales bacterium | reverse complement strand
GAGAATGTATATGGCCTTTCTGATTCAGGGCAAACATATCGTCAGGCAGGAGTTTTAAGATTTCATCTGCGGCGTTTTCGGCGATGTCTATATCGCCTCGGAGGAAAGCAACAACGGCGATTTCGCGGTTACGCTGGATAAGCTGGTCTTTATAACGGTCGCGATCTTCGATAAGCAATTCCTGGAGTTTTGTCATATCGCTACTTTTGCGGAGGTCTTCTATGGCCTGTTGGGCCTGTGGGTATTCGCCTTTAGATTCCAATTCCTTGATGCGTTTTAGGGCCTGGGCTAATTGCTGTTTGTGGTAGTCTATCTGGTCGGTGAGTTTGCCCTTTTCTTCTGATACACTAACGAGTTTATCTATGAGTTTATCGTCGAGTGGAGTATCAGGTTCAACAGCGGCACGAAAGTTTGTAGCTCTGAACCACCAAATAAGAACGAGGACGAACAATGCAAGGCCACCGGTGGCTTGGATAGCGATTTTTAAGCCTTCGGATAGTTCATATTCGACGTTAAGAATGATGTAGCCAGTAAGAAAGAAGGCAAACAAGCCTGCACAAAGGGCAGCGACGAGGGCAACAATTCGTTCTTTCCATATAGGAAGTTTGCCTCTAACAAAGAAAAAGGCAATAAATAGAAAGACAAGTGTAATTGAGCCGAATATCCACGAGGCGACGGCCTGTGAAGAGGCAGCGAGCAGAGGCAGACAATGATAAAGAGGCATAAGTAAACTCCGCCTTGAGATGCCTTGAATTCCAGTGATGAGGATACAGTTCAGTGACAAGAGTGTCAAGGATAAAGGACGGATTAGAGATGCTTGATATTCGATGCTGGATTCCTGCTTTCGCAGGAATGACCCACGGCACAGGTCCCTGGGCTAACCGAGTCGTCGTTCCGACGACTGCTAAACGAAATGGATTCCTGCGTTCCGCAGGAATATGTTCCCCCTCGGCAGGCCGAGGGGCTAAATATATTACTGGGTCCCAGCGTGCGCTGGGATCTCCGCTGCGCTACGAGGCGGAAATTATAAGTTGCTTGCGGACGCAGTCGATGTCACAATGGCGCGTATGATAGATGTATTCAGGGACAAGATATTAAAGTTTATCAAGCGGCGGGATTATGAGCCTATGAAGCCGGCGCAATTAGCGAAGGCGCTCGGTGTCGAGCGGGAGAACTATGCCGACTTTAAGAAGGCCTTCGACGAGATGAAGAAGGCCGGGCAGGTGGTGATTGGGACAGGTAACGTGGTGACACTGCCTGCGATAAGCAGCAAGGTAATCGGCAGGTTCCGGGCGAATCCGAAGGGGTTCGGTTTTGTGATGCCGTTAGAGCCGAATACGCACGGGGATTTGTTCATACCGCCTTCGGACACGGCAGGGGCAATGACGGGCGATATTGTCGAGGCGCGGGCCATTAAAAGAGGTATGCGCGGCGGCGAGATGCGGTATTCGGGCAGGATTACGAATATTTTAGAACGGGCGCAGAACAGGTTTGTCGGAACGCTGCTGAAGGGCGAGGGACAATGGCATGTTCAGCCTGACGGTTCGGCGTTTACCGAGCCTGTTACGGTTGATGACGTGACGGCAAAGAATGCGCGGGCCAAAGACAAGGTGGTTGTCGAAATACTGACGTACCCGACGGAAAAAAATTCTGCTCACGGGGTGATTCTGGAAGTATTGGGCAGGGCGGGTCAGTATGACGCAGAAATAGCGTCGATAATAGAGCAGTTCCGGCTGCCACGTGAATTCGACGAAGGCTGCACTGGGCAGGCCCGCAGTGCAGCAGAAGGATTCGAGCCGGACGCAGCTAAGGACAGAGAAGATATAACAGGCAAGGTGGTTGTCACGATTGACCCGGCTGACGCGAAGGATTTCGATGATGCAATCAGTATCGGGAAAGATTCGAAAGGTAATTGGCTGTTAGGTGTGCATATAGCGGATGTGAGCAGTTTTGTTACCGACGATTCGGCGCTGGATGTCGAGGCGGCCAATCGCGGCAATAGTGCGTATCTGCCGGGCAAGACGATACCGATGCTGCCGGAGGTGCTGAGTAACGGGATATGCAGCCTGCAGCCGGGGCAGAAGCGGTTCTGTAAGAGCGCGTATATTACTTATGACGATGCGGGCAAGGTTTTGTCGCGGCGATTTGCGAATTCGGTGATGTGCTCGACGGCGAGACTGACTTATACCGATGCGGACAGGATACTCAAAGGGCACGTCAAGGATTTTAAGCCGGAGGTGATTGCACTTGTAAAAAATATGGAAAGGCTTTCGCGGATAATCGAGAAGCGGCGGGAACAGAACGGTATGCTGCACCTGGATTTGCCGGAGACGGAACTGATTTATGATGATGCGGGGCAGGTTGTTGACGCTGAGCCTGCTGATACGAGTTATCCGCATACGATAATTGAGATGTTTATGGTCGAGGCGAATGAGGCGGTGGCGGGGTTGATAGACAGGCTCAATATCCCCTTTATGCGTCGTATTCACCCGGAGCCGAACGAATTGGGCCTGAAAGAACTGAGCAGGCTTATACGAACGGTGGGATTGAGTCTGCCTCGCAATGCGGGCAGGAAGGACATTCAGGACTTGCTCGAAGCGGCGAAGGGCAAAGACAGCGAGTACGCGGTGAATATGTTTGTGCTGCGTAGTTTCGAGAAGGCTGAGTATTCGCCGATGGATATAGGACATTATGCTTTGGCCAGCCGGCAGTACTGTCACTTCACCAGCCCAATCAGAAGGTATGCGGATTTGCTTGTGCACCGGATACTGGATGCGCACCTTCACGGGAAAAAAGAAGCAATTGTCAGCAAGGGGGAACTGGCGGAAACAGGTAAGCACATAACGTTTACGGAACAGCGTGCTGAGGACGCGGAGAGGGAGCTCAAAACGGTGCTGATTCTGCAGATGCTTAGTAAACACATCGGTGATGAAATGGATACGGTTGTAACGGGCGTTGCGTCCTTTGGTGTGTTTCTACGGTGTCGAAAATATGGCATTGAAGGACTGATACCGCTTGAGCAATTAGGGCCTGATGAGTGGAAATTCAACCAAAAGGGGTACTGCATCACAGGCGTTGGGTCGGGCTATTGTGTGCACCTGGGGCAAAAAATGCGGGTGAGTATAGTATCGGTCAATGTGCCGGCGAGGCAGCTAAACCTTGCGCCGGCGGAGGCGCTGATAGAAAGGCCTTCGCCGCGGAAAACGAAGGTGAAAAAGAGGTATCCGCGCAAACACAGGGGCGGGCGGTAGTCTCGGTGACATGGGGAAAATCCGGAAATTATTTGTTGAATTTCATTGGCGGATATGGTTTAATGCGGCCGGCGGGTTACATTCTTTTCGCCTCTCAAGAGTGTGTTCCGTGAAATAAAGATGAGAGGCATAAGTTAGGCGGCCCAGGCGGGTCAAGGAGTGTTTCAGTGAGCACAGGTACAGTAAAATGGTTTAACGCGAACAAAGGTTTTGGTTTTATCGCACCTGACGACGGCGGTGAAGATTTGTTTGTCCATCATTCAGAGATTAAGGCAAACGGCTTCAGGGCGCTGGACGAAGGGCAGAAGGTTGAGTTCGAGATTGGGCAGGGCAAAAAAGGCCCATGCGCTACGAATGTAGTGCCTTGCTAATGAGCAAAAGACCTTGAAAACTGAAAGGCCTTGCCGAAGACGGCGGGGCCTTTTGTTTTGGATGTTCAGTGACGTTTGGTATCGAGGAAGTTTTGCAGTATGTCCGCAGCGGCGACGGCGTCGCGGCGCCGCTTTTTCTCGGCGGGGGACAAATCGGTCATACCGAGTTTTTCATCGGCGCCGAAGCTGCTCAGTCTTTCATCTTGAAAATGGATGGGAATACTAATCGCGGCTTTGAGTTTGTCAGCGAAATCGCGGACTTTTTTTACCTGAGGGCCTTCGGTGTCGTCCATGTTCAGGGGCAGCCCGATAACAACAGCTTCGATGTTTTCCCCTGCTATGATATCAGCGAGTTTGTTAATGATGTCTTTTGTGCTGTCGAGAACGGCAAGCGGTGAGCAGATAGTCTGTGAGGGGTCGCAGACGGCAAGGCCGGTACGCTTGAGGCCGTAGTCGATTGCAAGGTACTTCATTCAATGTATGGTAATCGCAACGGCTGGGTAAGGCAAGAGATTGGGTTGACGAAATGTTGAAATGGCGGGGCGGATAGCTTAGACTTGCGGGGTATGGACGAAAAAATAATAGATTTTCACGTGCACGCGTTCCCTGATGAGCTGGCGGGCAAGGCGATGAAGAAACTGATGGATGAGGCGCCGGAGGCGCAGGCGTACCTGGACGGGACGCTGGGGCAGCTTCTTGGGAGTATGGACAGGAGCGGGATAGAGAAGTGCGTACTTAGTTGTATTGCGACGCGGCCGAAACAGTTCGAGCCGATTTTCGAGTGGTGCAAACAGATACGCAGCGACAGGGTAATACCGTTTCCCTCGGTGCATCCACAGGATGAGGCGGCGGTTGAGCGGGTCGAAAAGATAAAAGATGAGGGATTTGCGGGGATTAAGTTTCACCCGTACTATCAGGATTTTTGGCTGAATGAAGAGAGGATGTGGCCTGTCTATGATAAGGCCAGCGAGCTTGGCCTGATGGTGGTGGCGCATACGGGATATGATATTGCGTTTGCATACGACCGCAGGGCGGATTGTGAACAAATACTAAAGGTGGCAAAAAGATGGCCTGATTTGAAGTTTATTGCTACGCATCTTGGCGGGTGGAAGATGTGGCAGGAGGTTCGCGAGCAGTTTATAGGCAAGCCGGTTTACACGGAAATATCATTTGCGCTGGATGAACTGGAACGTGATGTTGTGCGGGATATGCTGATGCGACATCCAGCTGATTATATTTTGTTCGGGACGGATTCGCCGTGGACCGACCAGGGGCAGACGCTGAAACTGCTGCGGGAACTGGAGCTGCCGGCCGAAAGGATGGAAAAGATACTTTATGGCAACGCCAAAAGGCTGCTGGGCCTGTGAGTGAGCAAAAGCGTTGACAGGGGCACAAGGGGACGGTAAGGTATTGCTCTGACTGTAGTTATTGGAGCGTTTTTGTATGAAGGTACTTGTTAGCTGGTTGAGTGATTATATCGAGACGGGATTGGCAGCAGAGGAAATAGCGGGGATTCTAAGTGACCTGGGATTACCAAACGAGGGAATCGAGTACAGGGGGGACGATGCGGTTATCGATTTGGAGATAACGAGCAATCGGGGGGATTGCCTTGGTTATATCGGGGTTGCGAGGGAATTAGCTGCGGCGACGGGAAAAGAATTAAAGATGCCGGCTGTGCAGCTTGACGAATCGGACAGGGACGTCAATAAGATTTGCTCGGTAGAAATCGTTGAGCCTGATTTGTGCGGGCGATATACGGCGCGGGTGATTGAGGATGTGAAGGTGGGGCCGAGCCCGGAGTGGATGAAGGGTCGGCTGGAAGCTATCGGGATGCGGAGCGTTAATAATGTCGTCGATGCGACGAATTATGCAATGATGGAGACGGGTCAGCCTCCACATGCGTTCGATTATGCGAAGATAACCGAAGGTAAGATAATGGTGCGAAAGTCGGGGGCGGGCGAGCGGATAGTCAGTATCGACGGCAGTAAATGTGACCTCGACCCCAATATGCTGATAATCGCCGATGCGAAGGTGCCGGTTGCGGTGGCAGGCGTGATGGGCGGGCTGGAGACGGAGGTCGGTAACGATACGAAGACGATTTTGCTGGAAGATGCGTATTTTTCGCCGGTGAGTGTGCGCTCGACGAGCAGGGCGCTTGGTCTGCCTTCGGAGGCGGCGTTCCGGTTCGAGAGGATTGTCGATATCGAAAAAATCGACTGGGCGTCGCAGCGGACGGCGCAGCTTATTGTGCAGGTCGCCGGCGGTAAAGTTGCAAAGGGAATCGTAGATGCGTATCCGAAAAAACCGCGGCGAGAAAAGGTGACGGTCAGGCAGTCTCGGATTAATCATCTTTTGGGAATTGAAGTGCCGGCGGATGAGGCAATGGGGATTCTACAAAAGTTAGGCTTCGAGCCGGTGAAAGCCGCGGCTTCGCCTGAAGGCTCCGCCGCGGCAAGCGGTGACGTGATTACGTGCACGGTTCCATCGTGGCGGAGTGACGTGTATCGTGAGGCGGATTTGATAGAAGAGGTTGCGAGGCATCACGGTTATAACAAGGTGCCGGTCGAGAAAAAGATAGAAATTGAAGTTACGCCGGTCGATAAGCGGCAGAAGATATGCTCGATGGTCGGCGAGTATCTCAACGGCTGCGGTTTTTATGAAACGGTGAATGTCAGTTTTGTTGATGATAATGTTGCCGGGATATTTGCAAGGGGCGGGGTGAAGGAGCATCTTGCTGTTAAGGATGTATCGCGCAAGAGCTCGAATCTTCTGCGGTCGAGCCTGATAGGCTCACTGGCGGGGGTGGCAAGGTTAAATGCCAACGCGGGGAATCGGCCTGTGCGGGTATTCGAGATTGCAAACACGTTTGTGCCTGCCCCTGCCCCCGCGACTGTCTTGCGACAGGAAGACGCAGGGGCAAGTCGGGGCGGCGGGCCGACGAACGATAAGCTGCCGGAAGAAAGAACGAAACTGGCGCTGGTGTGTGATAGTGACATACGGGACTTGAGAGGCGTGATTGAGGGACTGGTTGACTGTGTTGCGAAGGAAACAGTAACGCTGTTCGAGGCTGCTGATGTTGAGTGGGCGCAGGCTGGTGCGCAGATTTGTGTGAACGGGCAGAAAATCGGCGTGGCGGGGGTGCTGTCGGATGAGGTCAGGGGGAAATTCGATTTGGAAGAGGCAGGTATCTGTGCAGCGGAGCTGGATTTTGACTGTCTCGAACAAATGCAGTCGGACAGCGTCGTGTTCAGGCCGATACCGCGGTTTCCTGCAATCGAACGTGACTTGTCATTAATAGTTGATGAAGCGGTGACGTGGGAGAGCATCACGGCTGCAATTGAAAGAACCGGCTGTGAGAAATTAGAACAGATAAGATTTGTCGGTATATATCGCGGCAAGGGTATTGACAGAGGCAAAAAGAGCCTGACGCTGACGCTTCGGTTCCGTGATGAGGACGGGACGTTGACGCATGAGCAGGTGGATGAGTTTCAGCGGAGTATTTTCGAGAGTCTTACGGAGGCGACGGGCGCTGTGCTGCGGACGGCATAGAAAGAAGTTTCGTGAGGCGACAGATGCGGAGGTACGCTAAAGGGAATGAATGATTTTGAGCGGTTCGAGCAATTAATCAGGGACGGGGTGGGGTGCGTTTCCATAGTCACCTACGAGGAGTCTTATGCGCTGGATATTGCGCGGTCGGCGGCGATGGGATTAAGCAGGGATTTCTGGGTGTGGTCGATTGCGGACGGTGTCTGGGACGGACTGCTGGAGGGCAGCCCGATAGTGGCGGGGACGGATAAGCCACACGCCGGGCTTGAAAATCTGGCTGGTGCAAAAGACGGAGCGATTTGCATTACGCTGGATTTGGCGGCGCACCTGAGGGACGGCAAGATTCTACGCTCGCTGCGGAACATTATAGAGGCCTTCGATAAATCCGAATCTGTCCTGGTTATGATAGATTCCGAGGATAAGCTGCCGGAGGTGGTAAAGGCATACGCCAAGCCTTTCGAGATTTCGTACCCGGATGAAAAAGAGCTGAAAGAAATTATCCGCGCGACGCTGCTTCGGCTTCATCGCAAAAAGCCGGTCGAGATTGGAATTACGCACGTCGGTCTCGATACGATAGTGAAGAACCTTCGCGGTCTGACACGGCGGCAGGCGGAGATAGTCATCAGCGAGGCGATAGCTAAAGACCAGAAGTTTTGTGACGAGGATATAAATGCGGTAATAGCGAGCAAACGCCGGATGCTTCAGCGGACAGGTCTGCTCGAATACATCAAGACGCCGCTTAGCCTGGATGAGATAGGCGGGATGCGGCGGCTGAAGGAATGGCTGAGGCAGCGGCAAAATGCGTTTACGAGTGAGGCTGAGAAATTCGGATTGACTGCGCCGCGGGGCGTATTGATGCTCGGTGTACAGGGGGCGGGCAAGAGCCTGTGCGCCAAAGCGATTGCGACGGCGTGGCGGCAGCCTTTGTTAAGACTGGACCCGAGCTCGCTGTACGCAAGCTATATCGGGGAATCGGAGAGGAATCTGCGCGAGGCGTTGCAGCAGACGGAGATGATGGCGCCGGTGGTGCTGTGGATTGACGAGATTGAAAAGGCGTTTGCATCGGCGGCCAGTCGCAGCAGTGACGGGGGACTATCGCAGCGGATGTTCGGGACACTTCTGACGTGGCTGCAGGAGCATGAGGCGCCGGTGTTTGTGGTTGCGACGGCGAACGATATCGAGGCACTGCCGCCTGAACTGCTGCGCAAAGGAAGATTCGATGAGATATTCTTCGTCGATTTGCCGAAGGCAGAGGTGCGCAAGGAGATATTCGTAATTCATTTGAAGAAGCATAATCGCCAGCCGGATAAAATGGATTTGGATGAACTGGCAAGGGTCAGCGAAGGCTACAGCGGTGCGGAGATTGAGCAGGCGATTATATCGGCGCTGCACGAGGCGTATTCAAAAAAGCAGGATGTGACAACGGAGGGAATTGTAACGGCACTGAAGAACTCGCCGCCTTTATCGGTGACGATGCGGGAGAAAGTCAAAGCACTTCTGGAATGGTCCAGGGGCCGGTGCGTTCCGGCGGATTGAGACCGGTTAACTGGTTTTTTTGTGGACGTCGCCGGCCGATTCGAGTTCGGCGCGGATTTTCGGCAGGGCGGAAGGATATTTGTCACGCAGAAATTCGACAAGCTTTTCCCTGACCAGGCAGCGCAGGCCCCACGCGGTTGAGGCGTCAGCAGCGCTCATCAGGGCTCGTAACTCTATGGTCTTCTCGCTCGTGTTTGTTACCTGAAGGACACAGACCCTTTTGTCCCACAACTCCGATTCATTGAGGATTTTTTGAAGCTGTTGTCTGACCACATCGATGGGAACGCTATAATCGGTATAAATGAAGACGGTGCCGAGGATATCGGCTGATATGCGTGTCCAGTTCTGGAACGGTTTTTCTATGAAGTAGGTGACAGGGACAATCAGACGCCTTTGGTCCCAGATTCTAACGACGACATAGGTAAGAGTGATTTCCTCTATGCGGCCCCACTCATTTTCTACGATGACGACGTCGTCGATGCGAATGGGCTGGGAGATGGCTATCTGTAGCCCTGCGATAAATGTACCGATGGTCTTTTGAGCGGCTATTCCGACGACGATACCGATGATACCCGCCGAGGCAAGGATGGTAGTGCCGAGCTGGCGGACCTTTTCAAAGGTCATTAGTATAGTGCCAAGCGCCAGAATAATAGTAACGACGAATACAATCTGCTTGAGGACCCTTAGCTGGGTGTGGATTTTGCGGGCCCGGAGATTGTCTTTCTGATTGACGTCAAACTTCGTAACCAGATACTCTTCAAGGACGTAAACGGTTTTTATGGTCAGCCATGCAACGAGACCAATTAGAAGGATACCGAGCAAATGTGTTTCGAGTGCAATGGGGTCACCCGGTATAAATGCCGGCAAGAGCAGCCTCGTTACTAAAAGCAACACGGTCCATTGCATCGGGCGATAACAGTGGCGAACCAAGGCCTGGTCGGTAATGTTTTTTGTGCGACCTGTTAACCACAGAAGCAGGCGATACAAGCCAAGGTGTCCGATTAATCCGACAACCAAAATGAGCCCGTAGAAAATCATTCTATCGGTCATATTGCGGCCCTTTAAGCGGCACGATATTTAATTCGCGAAAGTTAATCGGGGACTTTTCCACATATTATATGGTTGAGCATGTACAGGTAATCCGACAGCAATCGAGTTATGAGAAATTT
This sequence comes from uncultured Pirellulales bacterium, assembly GCA_964518825.1. Classification (GTDB taxonomy): domain Bacteria; phylum Planctomycetota; class Phycisphaerae; order Sedimentisphaerales; family Anaerobacaceae; genus JBBABK01. The sequence continues at coordinate 1,088 of CAZFHM010000070.1, read as the reverse complement.
TTTGCGTACGGTTTCCTTTGCATTTTTGCCGAGCTGCTCTATGTCTTTCGGGTTTTTGAGCAGATTTATGATTCTGTCGGCAAAACCATTGTTGTCCATGGGGTCGAGGAGGTAGCCGTTTTTGCCGTCTTCAATCTGAACGGGGATGCCGCCGACGTTTGAGGCGACGACCGGCGTTCCCTTCCAGAGGGCTTCTGTCACCGCAAGGCAGAATCCTTCTCTGGTAGATTTTTGTATAACGACAGATGAGAATCTTTGGATGGCGTTTACGAGGGTCTCGCTGTTACCGACGACAAAAATAATGTCGCCGTTTTTGACCATGCGATTGGCCTTTTTGTAGACCTTGTCGAACATTCTCATGCCTTCAGGGTCGTCGCTGGCGACGTTGTAGCAGAAGACGAGCCGGCAATCGACCTCTTCCTTTACGATTTTGAAGACATCAATTACCCCTTCGGGGTCTTTCCATGGGTCGAGACGAGAGACCTGAGTGATAACGGGTTTGTCGGTGGGTATTCCCGCACGTTGTATCTGTTCGAGAATGGTCTTTTCCGGGATTTCACGGTTTTTCGGGCTCAGCGGATTAATTGCAGGAAACATTAAACGCTGGTTGATGGGCAGGTCTTTCTTGAAGTACTTTTCGCTGGAAAAGACGACCTGGTCGTATTTGAGAACAAAGCCTTTGAGGAAATCCCACAGCTCGGTATGAGGGTCGGTCAGGTCGATGTGGCATCGCCAAATCCAGGGCTGTCGCTTGCGGTAGGAGCGAATCAGCGCCAGGGGCTGCGGGTCGTGGATGATGACGCAGTCGTGGTCGATATGCGTGAACTTCGAGAAGTTTTCGTTGACCCGGATATAAAGATTTTTCTTTGCATCGGTCAGATTGAATTTGGCTCCCTGCAAGGCGTTGTGAAATCCCTTTGTGACTTCGAAGAACTCCTGGCTTCCGTGTAGGATTCTCCATCCCGCATCGATTCCTACATCGTTCATCAGCATGGCCAGCGGGTAAAGGATTTCTGCAACGCCGCCGCCCTGATAGGTTGCGTTAAGGAGAATAATGTGCTTACCATAGAGGTCGAGTGCCCTGAGGA
>CAZFHM010000069.1:0-10981 GCA_964518825.1 uncultured Pirellulales bacterium | reverse complement strand
AGTTGTAATTGCTATCATCGCGTTATTGCTGGCGATACTTATTCCGAGTCTGAATAAGGCTAAGGAGCTTGCTAACCGGATAGTCTGCGCAAACCATCTCAAAAGCCTCGCCACGGCAAGCAACGTATACGCCAACTCGCACAACGGTTATTTCGTCCCTGCCAGCCATGTTGGACCGGGCCAGTCGGCCAAAAAGTGGGGAAAAAATAATGGTTTCAAATATGAGAATGGAGATAGATATTGGTATCAGATAGAGGCTTTCAGGTCATACCTTAAAATAGATGATTATATAGACAGCTCGAATCTTGCGACTATGCCCAAAGAATTCCTCTGCCCAGCCGACAAAATAAGCAAGGATGAAACGGACCTCGAGGACAGGATGAGTTATGGATATAATAATACGGATTGGAGGCCGTGGACACTCGAGTACAAGATTGTAGGATACAAAGCTACGAACGTAAAAAATCCTGCCGGGACGCTCAATTTCGTTGATAACGTTGACTTCTGGTGTGACATCAACGGTGCTCACTACGTCTACGTTTGGGATAGAATTAAAGGCTTAAAAAGTGACGATAATCTGCCCGCTGATATTCAAAATGATACGGTATATTATCGACACAGTGAAGGCGCTAACGTAGGATTCTACGACGGTCACGCTCAGTGGCTGAAAAAGGAAGATATCTTTTACAGGGAAGGTTACAATGCCAAGCCGGCCCAGATGGGTATGTGGACGGCAACGGGACGAATAATCCCAGGTTGGTATAAGAGGTGGCCGAACTAAAAACAGCTATGGCTCGGCTTTCCTGTCGAGTATAGAGCTAAACGAGTACGTTCACCGCCTGGTCGCTGATATAAGACGAAGGTGCCTTCAGTGATTCGGACAGCAGCTCAGCCTACACGTAAACTGATTCTGGGATATCCGGCCGTTCCTATCGACATATCTGTCAGTTTGCTCTCCCCAAAAAGCTCGCGATAAAAAAATCTTAAATAAATTCCCCTTGACAACGCATTAGAGAAATATAGACTAATCATACACTTTATTGCGGATATAAGGAGACTCAATCATGTCGCTAAGAACTATTTGTATTTCTACAGTTGTTATCCTGCAGGTATTCACACTCGCTGCTTACGCCGTCCAGGACGCTGACTTCAATCTTGACTGCATCGTGAACTTACGTGATTTTGCCGCCCTTGCCGAGGTCTGGCTCGTCGAAATCAGTGATGCGGGCTGGGATGACAAGTTCGACATAGACAATAGTAATGTTATCGACGCCAACGACGTTGGGCTTTTTGCAATTTACTGGCTGACCCGGTACGCCGAAGGTGCTGTTATCTATGTGGATGCTAACGCCGCACCGGGCGGTGACGGTGGTTCATGGGAAAACGCGTTTATATACCTTCAGGACGCCATAGCGGCGGCCAACTGCGGTTACCAGATATACGTGGCACAGGGCGTCTATAAACCCGACTGTAACAGCGCCGAACCGGACGGGACCGGCGACCGTACCGCTACGTTCCAGCTAAAAAACGGCGTAGCTGTCAGGGGAGGATTCAAAGGCGGCGGCGGAAGCGGAAATGAACGTGACATCGCAAACTACAAAACCGTACTGAGCGGGGACCTGTATAGCTATCATGTCGTAACCGCTGATGATACCGACGAAACAGCTATACTCGAAGGCTTTACAATCAAATCCGGAAATGCTAATGGTTCCTCTTCCAATAGTTTTGGTGGTGGGATGTTCATCACTAAAGCCTCGCCTAAGGTCACAAGCTGTATATTTACCAAAAACCGGGCTATGAGCGGCACAGGGGTATATATTTACCGTTCATCTACGAGGTTTTCAAACTGTGTTTTTTATGAAAATGGACAACATCTTGAAGAATATGGAGGTGGTGTACTCGCCGTACATTCCTCGCCGGTGTTCACAAATTGTGTATTCACCCAAAATGCAGCCAGCTACGGCGGCGGTGCAATTGCCTTTAAGGATTGCAATTCGTCCCCATTCCCGAGAATTGTTAACTGCACCTTTTCCAAAAATCATGCCTGGGGGGAACCAGGTAGTGGTATTTATAACATTGCCAGCAACCCGATAATAACCAACTGCATATTGTGGGACCTTTACAATGAAATATTCAACGACTCAAATTCGAACCCGGCTGTCAACTATTGTAACATAAAGGGAGGATATCCAGGACTGACCAATATCGACAGTTGCCCATTATTTATTGATGATGACAATCCTGACGGTAACGATGGGATTTTCTATACTGCGGACGATGGCCTGCGGCTGGATAAAGGCAGCCCATGCTCAGATACCGCCGATGATAATTTCGCACCAGAATTTGATATCTTAGACAATGGACGCATCGATAACAAAGACGGTCTAGGCACAACCCTGGCTGATATGGGCGCTTATGAAGGACAATTTACATACATCTACGAACAGCCGCAGGGTTTGTTCGCAGGGGGAACAATTGACTTATTTGCAGGTTATGACTATGGTATTTATAAGTATATAGGCGGAACATCCTGGGAACCTATTGTAAGCTCAGAATCTCCAGAAAATGACTATTTTTTGGCTACCTCTGGCGCAGTGTTTTCACTATGCGAATATGATGGCCAATTATATGCAGGGACACAACACTACTCTGAAGGGGCACAAGCAGGGGTAGAAGGCAGGGTCTGGAGATATGATGGTGAAGACGACGGGGAATATTTCTGGACAAGAGTCGGCACTGGAATGGGAGAGCAAGTAACTTCGTTAGTGGTCTTTGAAGGAGACTTATACGCGGCATGCTACGAAGTTGGCGAACCAGTCCCTCTTGTAGGAAAATTATATAAATACGAGGGAGGGACTACCTGGACAAAAGTTGCAGACACATCTCCTCCCAGAGATAACAACGGTTTCCTAAGCACAGCCGTATTTAATAACAAAATCTTTCTGGGAGATTTTGATGAAATTTACAGTTATACTCCCGCTCCCGGGCCCGGACTTGAAAAAGTTCTTGATGTTGGTTCTATTTTCCGTGACTTGGAAGTATACAACAATGAGTTGTACGCAGTTTCTACAGTAAGCTGTTCTGATCCTGATTACGACAGATGTATTCTTCTTGCAAAAACCTCTGACGGCAATAACTGGATTCCAGATACATTTACCTCCCCCACTCGTACACCTTCAATAGAAATAGAACAATTCAACGGTGATTTATTTATAGGATATGAAGCAGAAGTTTTTAGAGAGAACGGTTATGGTTATTGGTACGAATATTACCATAGAGTTGATAAGGTAGGAGTAGGCAACATCTGGGAAGTTCAAAGACTTACCGATTCCGATGCAAATCATCTGCTCATCATATCCATGACTACAACTGTCGACGATGATGTTCTTGGAGACAGCTTGATTTTTGCGACTGGAAATGAACATAGACTTGCTTATTACAATGACGGTTATGAACACTCACATATTGATGAACATTCTATAATTTACCGTTATAATGGGACCGTAACTGAGGAAATATCTGAAGTTGACGGAGTAGTAGAAAACCCACAAACCCTTATATACTGCAAATAGCATGAGTAGAGAGCAAAAAACCCTGTCTGGGAGTTTAAGTTATAGGCTTCCAGCGGGGTTTTTTATTGGAATACTTATTGTCTGTAATACTTTTCAAATGTGCTAATTTTCCACATTAGAAAGTTCCACTTATATTCTGATTTTTTCACGAGTAGTCTCCTATGGTAAGGAGTATCTGTATTTGCTCGAACCAAAATAGCTGCTCTTTCTTACTCCCTATAAATCTTAAAACACCATCTTGGGACAAAAGTCAAGCTAAACGAGTATGTTTACTGCTTGGTCACTGATGTAAGATGGAGATTCTTCGGATGTCTGGGATAGCGACTCGAGGCCGGCATAAACACCCTCAGCGGACAGCCAGTCGTAACCTAAGCCGTAATTATTCGATTGGCCCTGAGCGAACTGTTGCTGATATGCTGTACCATCCCCTGCAACGTGTTCACGCGACTGCTGCTGCCCTGAGTTGTCTACCTGAGCCTGGACTACGTCCAGCTTACGGACCGTTATCCCGGCGTCCTGAAGATTTCTGACCAATTGCGGTAGAAGCTGCTGCACTTCGGCTTTTATTTCAGCCTTGCTGAATTCGAGCAGACCTGTGACCTGTCCATCCTGCTGCTGTAGCTTTATGACCACCCTGCCCAGTTCAGGCGGATTCAGCCTGACGGTCACTTCACTTTCGCCCTGCCTGACCGAATTGCTAATCGACGCCTGTAGCTGCTCGCCGACCTTGTCAAAAACCTCCTTGCCAAACTGCTGCTGTTCCGGCTGCGACGTCTTTGAAACCTCGGCTTCCTTTTCAGCAGTATCAGTATTGATAACCCCGATATATCGGGGCTCACCGTTGTTTTGTTTCAAAAGCGACCCGGTTTCATTCTTCGAAGTCTCTTTGTCCGTCGAACTCTTAATCTGGCCGGTAAGCCCTTCGCTAATCTGCTCCGCCTGCTCCTGCTGATTCGCGCCCTTCGCCGCGGTATCATTCTGCCCTGCGGTTTTCGTCCCAGCTACAACGTCTTTGTTCAAAACTTCGGCAGCACCGGCCTTGACCTGCTGTGAATCAACACTTTCGGTCTGGTTGCTAATGTTCAGTTCCACAGCCTGTGTGTCCGGCTGACCGCCAACTGCTTCCTGCTTAATTTCCTGTTCCGGAAGCTCTTTGCCTATAGCCTGTTGGTTCTGCGTTATCTGCTCGGCCTTGGCAGTCTCATTCCCAGTGCCCGCCAAATCACTTTGCTGAACAGCCTTTCCCAGAACATTCGCCGAGTCCGTAGTCAGCTCACTTGTTTCTGTTGCAATAGTTTCATTACCACTTTGTTGGCCGAGCATTTTATCAACAACTTCACTTATCGCCTCACCGGCGTTGCCAGTATTATCAGCAAGCTTACCCTCTTCAAGATAAGTCAATACCGCCAGTGCCTTTTGCTCGGCACTTATCTGTGAGATATCAGCCTGCTGACCGAGGGTTTCCACCTCGGTTGATACCGCACCGGCCGCTGCCAAAACATAGTTTGTGGTATTATCTGTTGATGGTTTATCGGACTTAGTGTTTTCTTCCTCGTCCTGCTGGACGCGTGCCTGCTCACCAGATTGCTCGTCAAGAGTACGCTTAAACTCGAGCGGTTCACCTCTCCTGGCCTGGTTTTGTTCTGCAGCGGCGAGCCACTGCGGTTCCGAGTTCTCTACCCGCTCGGCAAAAGGCTCGGCCCGTTCAGCAAGTTTAGTCTCGTATTGCCGCGGCATCGCCGTTATGTTGTCTGCAAATAACGAGTTGGACAGCGTAATAGAATCCATACGTATCCCCAATATTAGCAACCCGTGTGCCAGGAATTGCACGCCCTGCCGCAATCACCGCTAAGTCTATATATATCAAGGCTTTACCCGCAAAAAAATTCTGTATTTTTTTGGGCAATTTCCCGGCCTCAGACAATCGCGGAGGATTCTTCCTCAATCAGGGAAATATCTGCCTAAATTTTAGTGTTCTCAACCGCCTGGTATTTAGCGTATCCGCCCCTCACGGGATGTCAAAAAACCAGTCCCGGTTGTATAGATTACTGACGAGATGACCAGGCCAAAAAAAGCCGGATAGAAAACTCAAACACCCAAAATGCCCTTTTTTGGCAGGAAAAGGCTGATTCCCAGCCGGCAACGTTATGCCATAATCCAATTGGCATACCTTTTGCTCCTGCTTCAAATCGACAGGCTGGTACTGCATCGGACAGGTCAGTGACTGTTTGTTATTTACAGGGCTCCTTACATTTGGTAGTTGGATATGGCAGAGATAACCGAACTGCTCGCTATCGGCGCACGCGTCGAACAAATGCGGCAAAAAGCCATCGCCGCGAACGTTGCAAATCTCGAAACGCCCGGCTATCGCAGAATCGACGTCAGGTTTGAGCAGTTGCTCGCCAAGGCCATGGCCTCGGAGGACCCCGAAGATATAAGCAGGCTCGAACCGGAATTCTTCAACCCATTGGATACCCCTGTCAAACCAAACGGTAACGACGTGACACTCGAAACCGAAGTAGGCCGAATGGTCGAAAACTCGCTTCGCCACAAAATGTACGTAAAGCTGCTCAATAAGAGATACCAGCAGATGGAAGCAGCCTTACAAACTCCATGACAAATGAGCAGAAACCTTTTTCGTTGAAAGGATTCACAGATGAAGGTCGACACCTTCGGAGCGGTTGATATCGCCGTTTCCGGTATGCGCGCTCACACAAAGAGTATGGAGGTAATATCCTCCAACGTCGCCAATGCCCGCACCACCGATACGGGCAAAGGCCGGCCGTACAGAAGACTACTGGCTTCCTTTAAGACCCAATCCGACGACCCGGTGACCGGTGTCGCTATCGAGAAAATAGTAACCGACAAGACTGACTTCCAGAAAATTCTTGACCCCGGTCACCCCCAGGCAGACAAAAGCGGCTATGTGTCCATGCCAAACGTTCATCTTCCAATCGAAATGATGAACCTGACCGTAGCCGCTCGTGCATATCAGGCAAATGTCGCAGTATTGAAACGTTATCAGTCAATGGTCGAAAGTACACTGGAGCTGCTTCGTTAAAATGGAGTGATAAATAATGATTAACCCAACCCCCAACATCGCGTCCCTCAATCCGGCAACCCAGCCGCAAACAGTCAATACGGTCACCGCCGACAAGACCGCTGCGTTCAGGAATACCGTCGACACCGTAAAGCAGCAAATCTCCAAGGTTGACGGTCTTCAGAAGGAAGCCGACCAGAGTATTACGGACCTGCTCACCGGCAAAAACGAGGATATTACCTCAGTCGTCTCGGCTGTAGCCAAAGCCGATATGAGCTTCAAACTGCTCGTCGGCGTCAGGAATAAACTTATAGAGGCTTACAAACAAACAATGCAAATGAATATTTAGGCTCTTTTATTATGGGGGCTTAGAGTTTAATTAACCGGGCGGCTCAATGGACTTTATGCAGAAAATCGCGGCAGTATGGAGAAACGTCAGTATCGTTCAAAAGGCACTGCTCGTTGCTATCATCGGCACGATGGTCGGGGCCGTTGTATTGCTTGTCCACTGGGCCGGAAGGCCTGACATGAGACTGCTCTACGACCAGCTTGCGCCGGAAGAGGCGAGCAAAATCGTCGATAAAATCGCCGAGAAAGACATACCATACGAGCTCAAAAACGGCGGCGCCAGTATCTATGTCCCCAAAGAGCAGGTATATCAGTTGCGCCTGACTATGGCAAAAGAAGGCCTGCCCGAAGGCTCGCAAAAAGGCTATAAGATTTTCGACGACGCCAAAATAGGCGTCTCGCCGAAGGTACAGGACATAAACCTGCAGCGCGCGTTACAGGAAGAGCTGGCTAAGAGCATACAGATGATGGACGGCGTGGTGCACGCCCGAATCCACATCGTAAGTCCCGAGCATTCCATCTTCTCCTCTGCCGAAAAACATACCACTGCATCGGTGGCGCTGAGAATGAGGCAGGGTTTTGAACTTAGCCAGGCAAGTATCGCGGCTATTACTTACCTTGTCGCAGGGGCCATCGAAAATCTCAAGCCCGAAAATGTCACCATCGTTGACAGCAACGGAAGATTACTCTCTCGACGCAGCGACGGTCAATTCGACAACGGTGCAACTACCGTAGCCGATTACCGCGAACGCGTCGAGCGAAACCTCTCCAAAAAAGCCGAAGATATGCTCGTTACGGTCCTGGGTCCCGACAGGGCATCCGTTAAGGTCAGCGCCGAAATTGATATGACCAGCTTGAATCTCGTTACAGAAAAATACGAACCTAAAGGCGTCCCCACAAAGGAGGAGATTGAAAGTACAACCGAGACCTCTGCCGCTCCGGCAGAAAGTTCGGAAGGCTCCGGCGGAAAAAAGACCGGCGAAACCACCGTCACAGAGTATGTAGTGGGAAAAACAGTCGAGCAAAAAACAATAACGCCCGGCGAAATAAAATCCCTCGCAGTTGCTGCCTTTGTTGACCTGACCCCGGACACAGCAGACCCAAATGCAACAGAACCAGCAGAACAAATTATGGCGGTCACCGACGTCGAACAAATCATCAAAAACGCACTCGGCCTGAAAGAAACCGATTCACTCAAAGTCGTTCCCGTCAGATTCAATCGTCCGACAATCCAGCCTATAGTTGAGCAGGAACCTCCAGGCTGGACTCGATATATGGCAATTGCAAAGCATGGTTCTTTGGGAATCATGGCCCTGTGCGCCCTGCTGGCGTTCAAGATGTTCGCCGGCGCCGGTAAAAAGGCCGCCGCCGAGCAGGCCCAGCTTCCCGAGGGTTATGCCGGCGCAGGCCTGCTGCCGCCGGGACCGGAAGCCGCCGAGCCGGTAGTCCTACGCCGACAAATCGCAACAGCGCTGCAGAATAACCCTGAGCAGGTCAAAAAACTCTTTGCAAGCTGGGTCGAAGAAAGAGAGTAGCCAACTATGATACTTACCCGCAAGCAAAAGGCAGCAATGTTGTTGATGAGCCTCGATACCACGACCGCTTCGGAGCTGCTTCGTGATACCAGGCCTGAAACCGTACGCGAGCTTGCCGTCGAGCTTGCTTATCTCGACGCCGCAGGATATGCCAATAAGGAGGAAAGTCTCGAATACGCGAAGGAGTTCTGCATCAGCCTGACCGTAAAGGAAGATTTCAAGATAAAAAACTTCCTTCGCGAGATGCTCAACAACACCGTCGGCAGCGATAAGTCCGAGCAAATCCAGAAAGAAATCAAAGACCTGCTCCAGCAGCGAGACCCGTTCATACCGGTTCGCCAGGCCGACGCCCAGACAATCTCGGCTGCGCTAAATGGCGAGCACCCACAGGCAGTAGCTGTTGTGCTGTCGGAGCTTACGCCGAAGAAAAGCTCGGACGTTCTCAAGCTGCTCGATGAAAATATCCGGCATAATGTCATCGCAAGAATGACCACCGGCGAAAGAATAACCCCCGAAGCCGGCGTAAGAATCGCCGAAATGGTCTGCGCAAAACTGGCGAGCATCAAAACCGGTAAAGGACCTGCACAGCAGCAGCTTCATCCGGAAGAGTCACTGAGAAAAGTAGCAATAATACTTAGAAATCTGAGCAAGGAGCTCCGCGACGGCCTGCTGAACGCCATAAAGGACAAAGACGCCGAAGCCGCTGAAAAGGTCACCAACCTGATGATTGTCTGGGACGATATCACGGTCATCACCGACCGCTCGCTGCAGCAAATCCTCCGCGACATAGAGGCAAGGTCCCTGGCCCTGGCCCTGACCAAGGCCGATGACGTAATCATAAAAAAAATCAAGTCGAATATCTCCGAACGCGCCGCACAGACACTCGACGAAGAAGCTTCACTGATGTCGGCACCTACGAATGAAGACATCCAAAAGGCCCGTGACGAAATCATGACCGTCCTGCGGTCAAAAAATGCTAACGGCGAGCTCGCTTTCGTAGAACAGGAATAGTTCGATGCCAGACATTCCAACCGTAAAACTCGACAGACCCGTCCAAAATGCGACGGCCCTTACAGCCGGCGGCGACGCAACGGACTTACCACAGCAGGCCTTCGAACAGATGCAAAGTCAAAAAGCCCGACTCGATGAGCTGTGCTCAAATTTTAAGAGTATCGTTGAAACGCTCGCCGGCATGCAGTCGGAGCTTTTCCGTCGGCATAAGAACGATATTATAAATCTTGCCGTCGAGATCGCACGAAAGATACTCGGACACAAAATCGAACAGGGCGACTATCAAATCCAGGACGTCATAAAGCAGGCCCTCGATGATACTCCGGTACAGAAAGATATTGTGATAAGGCTGAATCCGAAGGACTACGCACAAATAGAGCAGCTCACCAAGGCTTCGGAAATCGACTTTGCCAAAGGTGCAACATTCGTCGCCGATGCCGGAATCGGACAGGCACAGTGCCTGCTCGAAACCCCAAAAGGAATCGTCGAATCACTTATTGACGAGCACTTAGACAAAATCAGTCAGGCCCTGAAGAAAGCAGGATAACCAATGCCGTCCACAGACAAGACAACTCTGTCAATTGATTTCGACAAACTCGGCGTTGTGCTGCGCGAGGCCAATCTGAATTACTGCAAGGGAACGGTAACCAAAGTGGCAGGCCTGAGCGTCGAATCCAACGGCCCAGTGCTGGGTCTCGGCGAGTTGTGCGAAATAAACCTTCGCGACGACCGAAGAGTCCTTGCCGAAGTGGTTGGTTTCAGGGATAACAGGGTCGTTCTGCTGCCTCTCGAACACATCGAGGGCATATCGCCCGGCGATTCGGTATCCGCACGAGTCACACCACGATATATTCAGGTCAGTGACAACATCCTTGGCAGGGTAGTCAATGGGCTCGGCGAACCAATTGACAACAAGGGACCGCTCGCCGGAAGGGACAAAAGGTCCTTCGACGCCGCCAGTCCTCCGCCGATGAGCCGGACAAAAATTAAAGAACCCCTGTCGCTTGGCATAAGGTCAATCGACAGCCTGTTAACGTGCGGCCGAGGGCAGCGCATCGGCATCTTTTCCGGCAGCGGCGTCGGCAAGAGCGTCCTGCTCGGTGACATCGCCAACGGCTCCGACGCCGCCGTAAATATCGTTGCTCTTATCGGTGAGCGAGGTCGAGAGGTCCGTGAGTTCCTCGAAGAAGACCTCGGACCGCAGGGTCTGGCGCGAAGCGTCGTAATTGTAGCCACTTCGGATGCACCGCCGATTCAGCGCGTCAAGGCGGCATTCGTGGCTGTAACCATCGCCGAGTATTTCAGGGACAAGGGCAGAGACGTCCTGTTTATGATGGACTCACTGACGCGATTTGCACAGGCGCAGCGCGAAATCGGCCTGGCCGCGGGCGAACCGCCCGCAACCAAAGGATATTGCCCGAGCGTCTTTTCGCTGATGCCGCGCCTGATAGAAAGACTCGGCAAAGGCTCTTGTG
>CAZFHM010000068.1:0-11052 GCA_964518825.1 uncultured Pirellulales bacterium | reverse complement strand
CGTAGTGGCCTGTGACCATTAACATTCCCTTACCTTCTTTCATCAGCCATTTTGCGTGTTCGTCTGTGGTGAAGAACGAGTATTGTCTCCAGTTGTCTTTGCGGACGAGCTTTGGTGTGTAGAGCACGTCGACGGCGAGCATAGCGATATGCTCGAAGGAGCGTCGGGCTGTTTCGATGTACCAGTTTTCGTCTTTGCCGGGGTAGCTTGCGCGGAGGTTGTCGAGGGCGCGACTTCGGCCCCGGTGGTAGTGCTTCCACAGCAGTCGGCCGAGGAAGGCGGCGGTTTTGAGGTTTCGTTCGGCGCTGAACAGATATAGAAAAGCGACGAGTCCGCGCAGGGCGATATAAAGCAGCCAACCGAGGAACGGGTTGTGCTTTTTTCGTTTTTTCTTTGTTGTTTTGTATGGTGCGGTCTCGGCCATAGGGAGTGATTTTACGTGCGAAATGGCTGATGTCAAGGACGGGCGGTTGCAGCGGAGGTTGAGAATGGGGTGGCTGATGTGCGGCGAGGGGACTATAATTGCCTGCAGGATGATGAAATAGCTATCATCTTTTGATAAGGAGAATTGATATGAAACGTGCGGCTTTAATTTTTGTGCTTCTTTTAGTCATTGCATCGGAAGCAAGTGGGGCTGAGTTTATTGCTCTTTGGCCTGACGGGAAGATGCCGAACTCGAAAGGGATGAAGCTGGAAGAGGTAATCGTAAATGACAGGATAACGCAAGTTGCCAGGCCTGGTATATATGCATTCTTTCCAGCCAGGGAAGAGAAGAGCGACTGTGCGGTTTTGATATGTCCGGGCGGGGGGTATCACAGGGTAACGTATGACCTTGGCGGATTTCAGCTTGCCAAGTGGTTCAATACGATGGGAGTGTCGGCGTTTGTGCTTGTGTACCGGCTGCCGAATTCACCTGACCTTGTCGAGAGGGACAAGGGTCCGCTGCAGGACGCACAGCGTGCGATGCGGTTAATCAGGTCGCGGGCGAGTGAGTGGGGGATTAACCCGGAAAAGACCGGGGTGATGGGTACATCGTCGGGCGGGCATTTGGCGTCGACGCTGGGGACTCATTGCGAAGATGTTTCTTCGGTCGGCGATTCGCCGGACCAAATGTCTTTTCGTCCTGATTTTATGATACTTGTCTCACCGGTGATTAGTATGGGTGCATACGCTCATACTGGAAGCCGTGACAATCTTCTGGGTGATGGGCCTTCGGAGGAGCTGATTAAAAAGTACTCGAATGAATTGCAGGTGACATCGGCGGCGCCGGTGAGCTTTATCGTGCACGCTTTCGATGATGATGTCGTCGATAAGCGGAACAGTATTATGTTTTTTCAGGCGCTGGTTGAGAACAACGTTTCGGCGAGTCTGCATATTTTTCCGCAGGGCAGGCATAAAGTCGGTGTTTGCGGCAATCCCGGTTCGACGGCGCTTTGGATGTCATTGTGCGAGATGTGGCTAAAGGAAACGGGGTTCATTTAAGAACGGGGTTTGACTGCGGCGGGCTGTAAGCTCCGCGTCAGGATGGGCGGTTGTCGGTCATCAAGTCGCGGTGAATCAGTTTCGTTCGTGTTCAGCCTGTGCCATTTCCATCCAGTTGGGCTGTGAGAGGAACAGGGTCAGTCTGCTGTACTCGTCCTGTACGACGCTGAAGAGGACGGGTACGTCCTGCATGTTCTTGTCTCGCCCGGCGCATTCGAGCTTGTAGGCGAAGTCGGCCAGTTTTTTGGCGCCTATCTGGAGCGATGCACCTTTTAAGCTGTGTGCGTACATCCGTATGTGCTTGGGGTTGGATGACTTGATGGCCTCTGCGATTGACTTGATGCAGTGCGGGCTGTCCTTTAGGAACATATTTGCGACTTCTTTTATTACTTCGATGTCGTCGCAGATTTCCATGACGGCCTTGAAATCTATGATGTCGCGCGAGGCAAGGTCCTGGTCCGCAGGGGTAGTTTGGCTGTCATCGGCAGCGTCGTCGCACATTTGGCTGAGCTGCTCGACATCGTGAGTTGCGGCGTCAACCTGCTGTGAAATGCTTTGTGCTTCCGGGCTCAGATATTCGGTGAGCACCTTTACGAGCTGGTTTCTGTTAATCGGTTTCGAGATGTAATCATCGCAGCCTGCAGCGAGGCATTTTTCCCTGTCGCCTCTCATTGCGTGCGCGGTGACGGCGATGATGGGTTTTTTGAATCCGGCTTCGCGTAGTTTTTTGGTGGCGTCGTAACCGTTCATATGAGGCATCTGGATGTCCATGAGGATTATGTCGAAATCTTCGCTCAGGGCCATTTCGAGAGCAAGTTTTCCGTTTTCGGCGATTACAGACTCGAGGCCGAGCTTCGAGAGCAGGAGCTTTATCAGTATCTGGTTAGTGGGCGTATCCTCGGCAACGAGGACCCTGCCGGAAAGACTGACGTTTTCGCTTGACGGTTTTTCTTTTCGGATTCTCTTGAGCTGGTCGTACTTGTTGAAGGCCGGCTGCGATTTGACGTCAAGACCGGCGGGAATGAAGATTGAGAAGGTAGAGCCCTGTCCGATTTTGCTTTTGAGATGTACGTCGCCTCCGAGCAGGTTCGCGAGCCTTTTGGTTATTGTCAGTCCGAGTCCTGTTGCGGCGGATTTTCGGTTGCTCATGACGGAGGCCTGTGTAAACTCCTGGAAAATTCTCTCATGGTCCTGCTCAGCGATTCCGATGCCGGTATCCTCGACGTCGAACCTGATACAGTCTTTTCCCTGAATGTTTTCGAGGAAGACGTTAACGTAAACGTGTCCTTCTTCGGTGAAGTCGACGGCGTTGTTAATGAGATTGGTAAGGCACTGTCTGAGCCTCATCGGGTCGGTCCTGATAAGTGCCGGCAGGTCGGTTTTCTGGAAGATGCCGAATTTAAGGTTTTTTTGCATAGCCAGGGGTCGCATAAGGGATTCGACGATGGCAAGCAGATGCTCGAGTGAACATTCGGTGACATCGAGATTGAATTTTCCGGCTTCGATTTTGGAAAAGTCGAGGATGTCGTTTATGAGCACGAGCATGTTCTGCGCACTTTCCCTGATGATTTTGAGATAGCTCTGCTGCTCTTGGGTCAGGCTTTCTTCGGTAAGCACTTCGCTGAGTCCGATGATGGCGTTAAGCGGGGTTCTGATTTCGTGACTCATGTTGGCGAGGAAGTGGCTCTTGGCAAGGTCGGCTACGACGGTTTCATTGGCGTTTTTGTTTGTTTTTTCCGCCGCGGCTTCGAGTTTTCTGTTGGCGTGCTTGAGCTGGGCCAGGGTCTGGCTGTCGTGCTCTTTGAGTTGGTCCAGCTGCTGGCGCAGTGCGTCCTGTGCGGCGTTAAAGAAGTCCGTCTGAGTGACGATTCCGACAAGCTTGTTGTTACTGATGATGGGCAGGTGCTTTATTTTCTGCTCACCGAGCATGCGTGCGGCTTCTGTGATTGATACATTATCGCAGAGACTGATGACGTTGTCGGACATGACCTGTTCGACGGTAAGCTCATCAAGGCCTTTGTTTTTCGTAATGACCTTTTGGATAAGGTCGTCGTGCGTAACAATCCCCCTGATTTGGTCGTTTTCAACGACGACCATGCAGGTGATTTGCTCTTTTGCCATTTTCTTTGCGGCTTCGACGACAGATTCACCGGGTGCTACAGTGACAACCCTATCGTTCATGATGTCGCGCAGGGTGGTCGGGGCGGGGTTTTCGCTGCCCTGGTCAGCCTGGCTGCCGGCATCGTAGTTGTCCTGAATGTCTTTGACTTTCTTACCCATACATTGAATCCCCAAATTCAAAAACGAGTCCCAAGTCGGTTTCTTTTTTTCTGCGGTCCTATAATAGTTAATGCACGGACTCGTATTTGAAAAGTGTATCGGCATGGGCGTGTGCGTGGTTTAATCGAAGAATAAGAGTGTTTTTCCCGGTAAGCGGAGGTGTTTTTGGAGTTTGACAGTGTGTAACGGTGCATTTAGAATGGGCACGGTTAAATTGAAAGGTTGAGCAATGGATTATCAGGACAATAATAACGTTTCCGGGCAGCCGGCAGGTATGGGACAAGGTCCTGGGGCGTATGAGCAGAGGCAGGTTTTTGCGGCCTCGCCGCCCAAGAAAAAAAGTGGCTGGGGCATATTCTGGGGTATATTGCTTGGGTTATCGGTACTTGCGAACATAGTGTTTTTCCTGGTTATAATCGGTCTTATGGCGGCAGTGATTACAGGCAAGGCTGATATGATAACGGAGAAGGTTCTTATCGACGGGCCGAGCACACAGAAGATTGCGGTAATCAGGCTGGAGGGAGTGATTGATTCTGTCATGGCCAAGGACGTGGTGGAGCAGATAAAGCGAGCACGGGACGACCGTCATGTCAGGGCGATTATCCTGAGTGTTGATTCACCTGGCGGGACCGTATCGGGAAGCGACCAGATTCATAATGAGCTGGTCAAATATAAAAACGAAGGAGCAAAGCCTGTGGTGGGTTTTATGCGTAGCCTTGCGGCGTCGGGCGGATATTACGTTTCTGTTGCGTCGGATGAGATAGTGGCTGAGCCGACGACGATAACGGGTTCGATAGGCGTGATAATGGGTTACCTGGTGCTGGAGGACCTGCTGGAAGGCAAGCTTGGGATTGAGCCGGTGATAATCAAGTCGGGGCGGAAGAAGGATTGGCCGAGCTCGTTTCATAAACCATCGGAAGAAGAGCTGAAGTATTTCGAGGAGAAGGTGATCGCGCCGGCGTTCGAGCGGTTCAAGAATATTGTTGCCGACGGCAGGAGTGAGCTGAGCGTCGAGGACGTGAATCGAGTTGCGGACGGCAGTATATTCTCAGCAGAGGAGGCTTTGAGTGAAAAACTGATTGACGAGATAGGCTATTTCGATAATGCGGTTGACAAGGCCAAGGAGCTGGCGAGGCTGAAGAAGGCGCAGGTGATTGAGTACGTCAGGCCTTTTTCGTTTGCCGGTCTTTTCGGCTCAGAGGCGAAGAGTATCTTTAAGCTGGACAGGAATACGATATACGAGCTTTCCACGCCGCAGGTGATGTATCTCTGGAGTATCCATTGATGGAGCTTTGGGTGTTCCGAATTTGCCGGTACGTCGGGAAGAAGCTGCGGGAGTCGACAAGATGGAGCCTGGAGCGAATGAAAGTTTCAGGGGGATAGGTCATGTCATTTTTTGATTCGCAGACGTTTACACTGTTGGTGCTTCCGGTGCTGATTTTCCTGGCGAGGGTTTGTGATGTAACCATCGGGACGCTTCGGCTTATATCGGTCAGCAGGGGTCATAGGTACCTTGCGCCGCTGTTCGGTTTTTTCGAGGTTTTGATATGGATTATAGTCATCGGCAAGGTGATGCAGAACCTGGACAACTGGGTGTGCTACGTGGCGTATGCGGGCGGTTTTGCGACTGGTAATTTTGTCGGCATCTGTATCGAAGAAAAGATAGCGATGGGGACGTTTATGATTCGTGTGATTACACAAAAGGACGGGGCCGAGCTGATACAAAGTCTTAACGAGGCGGGATACGGAGCAACGAACACCAGGGCCGAAGGAGCAGAGGGGCCGGTGAGTATAATCTTTTCGATAATCAATCGCAGCGACCTTGCAAAAGTCATAGAGCTGATAAGGCAATTCAATCCGAATGCGTTCTATGCGATTGAGGACGTGCGGTTTGTTAAGGAGGGGATATTTCCGGCGAGGAGGTCTCTGCTGAGGAAGACGGCTGATATATTTCCGAAAATGTACAGGAAGGGCAAATAAAGGCGGGAGCAGACAATGGCGAAGCTGGTAAACAAGCGTTCGAGGAAGTCGGGGCTGCCGCCCGGCAGCATGGTCCACGTCGGCGAGAGAAAGGCTGAGTCGGTTCGTATAACCTTAATAGATTACGACGAGGCGAATTATCGGCAGGAAGAAGTCAGTGAGATTGAGCGGTGTTTCGAGCTTAAGACGACGCCTACGGTGACGTGGATAAATATAGACGGGATGCACGATACGGCGCTTATCGAGAAGGTGGGTAATCATTTCGGGCTGCATCATCTCGTTCAGGAGGACATAGTCAGTACCGGACAGAGGCCCAAGTTCGAGGATTATGACGATTATTTGTTCGTGGTCTTCAGGATGCTGACTTATGACCAGAAGAAGCGGGCGATAGACAGCGAGCAGGTCAGCCTGGTTCTCGGGAAGAACTTTGTAATATCTTTTCAGGAGCGGGTCGGCGATGTTTTCGAGCAGGTCAGGGAGCGAATCAAGGCGGCGAAGGGGCGGATTCGCAAGATGGGTTGTGATTACCTGGCGTATTCGCTGATGGATGCAACGGTGGACAGTTACTTTTCTGTTCTGGAGCAATTCGGTGAGCGAATCGAGACCCTGGAGGAAAAGTTAGTAGCCGAGCCGGATGTGCGGACGCTGAATGAGATTGGACATTTGAAGTCGGAGATGCTTTATTTGCGCAAGAGTGTCTGGCCGCTGCGTGAGGTGGTCAACGGTTTACAGAAGAGCGAATCGGATTTGATAAGCGACGGCACGAGCATATACTTTCGTGACGTTTACGACCATACGATTCAGATAATAGATACTATTGAAAGTCTGCGAGACATGGTCAGCGGGATGCTGGACATATATCTTTCGAGCCTGAGCAACCGGATGAACGCGGTGATGAAGGTTTTGACGATAATAGCGACGATATTTATTCCGCTGACCTTTGTTGCGGGCGTTTACGGTATGAATTTCAAATATATGCCGGAGCTCGGGTGGAAGTGGGCGTACCCTGTGGGTTTTTGGGTGTTTATAATAGTGGTTGTTTGCGGGATGCTCGTATTTTTCAGGCGTAAGAAGTGGCTGTAGTTGAAAAGTTTAGTCAGTAAATTGAGGGAGCTGCTTTATGATTGTTCTGTTCATCTTTACTTTAACGGTGTCTTTTATTGTCGTTCGGGTAGGGGCGATTGCTTTTCAGCTTACTGGCCTGGAGTGGTCGCTGGCGAAGTTTCAGGCGCTTAGCTGTTTTACCGGTACGGGTTTTACGACCAGAGAGGCCGAGCTGATTACCGGCAGCCCGCAACGCAGAAGGATTGCATCGATATTAATGGTTCTGGGTAACGCCGGTCTGGTGACGTTGATTCTGACCGGTGCCAGTACAATCATATCTCAGGAGGACATTCTTTCAGCTTTGTCGAAGTCGTATCTGCCGATTTACGGCGGCCAGATTGCAAAGTTTGTGAATATCCTGATACTTATCGGTGCGGTTATCGTTGTTTACAAGGTTTTTACGAACAAGAAGATTACGCTGAGGCTGACGAATTTTCTCAGGCAGAAGATTGCCAAGAGAGAGATGTTTTCCCGAGTTACAATCGAAGAGCTGTTGCTGGCGACGGGGGGCTACGGAGTATCGAGAGTTAAGGTTTACAGTGAGAGCCCGGTTATGAACAAGACGCTGCTCGAGGCGAGTTTGAGGAAACAGGACATTACCGTTCTGGCGATAATTCGCGGCGAGCAGACGATGCCGAATCCCGGCGCAAGTACCGCGATTCTGCGGGGTGATGAATTGGTTTGCTTCGGCAAGCTGGAAAATATCCGCACCGTTTTGTGTCCGCCGGCAGTTGTACACGCAGAAGAGGCCAGGGCGGAGGCCGAAAAACAACAGCCGGAAAAAGAGTCGAAAGAGCGAACACCGGAACAGTAAAATCGTATATTAACAGGTTTTTTTCAACACCACAGGGCGAAGAAACCTTACGTAACGTTATTATTTATAGACACATAGGAGACTCAAAATGCTTACATATCGAAAGGCTCGCAACAAGCGGTCGGCAGGGAAATTAATTATCGCGACGGTTTTTATTTTGCTTATGCTTGGGTCGGTTTCGTACGGCGAGGACCAGGCGAGCATCACGGCGCTTCGGCAGATGGGCAAGGCCTTTACGTCTATCGCCGAGAAGACGTCGCCGGCGGTAGTTGGTATCAAGGCTGACAAGGTTTATACGCAGCAGGGTTCGGAGATGCCTTACTGGTTTTTCGAGGACCCGTTCTTTAATGATGAGTTTTTTGATCGCTTTTTTGGAAAGCCGGGGGGCAGGCAACAGCAACAGCCGCGAGAAAAGAAGGTTGTTCAGCCTGTTCAGGGTTCGGGTTTTATTATTTCCGATGACGGGTACATCCTGACGAATAATCATCTGGTCGGTGATGCGGAGAACGTGAGGGTGCAGCTTAACGACGAGCGGGAATTCAAAGCGAAGGTGATAGGGACAGACCCTGAAAGCGATGTGGCACTGATTAAGATTGAGGACGGGAATTTGCCTTACCTGGAGCTGGCGGATTCTGATGTGCTTGAAGTGGGCGAATGGGTGGTGGCGATAGGCAGTCCGTTCGGATTGAGCCATACAGTGACGGCGGGGATTGTCAGCGCGAAAGGCCGAAGCGGAGTGGGTATTACGACGTACGAAGATTTTATACAGACCGACGCGGCTATAAACCCGGGCAATTCGGGCGGGCCGCTGCTGAACCTCAACGGCAAGGTAGTGGGGATTAATACGGCGATTATCAGCCGCAGCGGGGGTAATATGGGTATCGGGCTTGCGATACCAGTTAACATGGCCAAGTCGGTATATGAGCAACTTATTTCGGACGGCAAGGTGGTGCGTGGTTATCTTGGTATATCGATGCAGGATTTGACGCCGGAGCTGGCGGAGAACTTCGAGCTTAAAGAATCCAAAGGCGCGATTGTCACTAAGGTCGTGGAGGATTCACCGGCGGGTAAGGCGGGAGTGAAATTCGAAGATGTAATAATTGAGTTCGAAGGCAAGCCTGTGGAGGATTCGCGCGGCCTGATGAAACAAGTAGCGATGCTGATGCCGGGAACAAAGGTGACAATGGTGGTTATGCGTGAAGGGAAAAAAGAGACGGTGACAGTCGAGCTGGGCGAAAGGCCGAAGCCCGAAGAGATGACGACCGATGAGACACCGGCGACGATTTATGACCTGGGCTTCGACGTGAAGGACCTCAGTGATGAGCTTGCGGACAGGCTGGGATACGAGGGCATCGAGGGGGTTGTTGTAGTCGAGGTGCGACGCGGCTCGGAGGCTTATCGCAAGGGTATCGAGCCGGGTATGGCGATAATGAAGGTCGGTCGAGTCGATGTCAAAAATACCAAAGAGTTTTACCGCGAGATAAAGAAGGTTAAAAAGGGCGAAACGGTGGTATTGCTGGTGACCGACGGGCAGCAGAGACGGTTCGTTACGCTCGAGGTGCCCGAAGAATAATAGTTTATTGTTAAAACTTAATTGGAGGAAAGGCCCCGGCTTTGTGTCGGGGTCTTTTTTTTGCGTCGGCAGTACGGCTACAAAAGAATTGCGATTGGTCGGCGGGGGCGTTAGACTTTGGGTCATGCCTGAGCGGATACTGAAATTCTATACGAAGTATTTCGCCGTGTGGGTAATTGTGTTCGGCGCGGTTGCGTACCTTTGGCCTGGGCCTTTCGTCGGGCTCAAAAAGTTCAACGAGACGTTCTTTGCCTTGACGATGTTCGGGATAGGGGCGGTTCTTGAGGTCGAGGATTTCAGGCGGATTGCCAAAAAGCCTTCCATAGTTTTACTTGGTTGTGTTGCGCAGTACTCTATTATGCCGGTCGGGGCGTTTGTTCTGGCGAGGGTATTTAATCTGTCGCCGGAGCTGACGGTTGGTTTGGTTCTGACCGGAGCGGCGCCGGGTGCGATGGCCAGTAATGTTATGAGCTATATCGCCAAAGCTGATACGGCGTATTCGGTGTCACTTACTACTGTCTCGACGTTGCTGTGCCCGGTGTTGACGCCTGGGTTGACCTATCTGCTGGCAAGGACGGCGCTGCCGGTGCCTTTCTGGAGTATGTTCTTCAGCGTGATTTATATGGTAGTTGCGCCGCTTATTCTCGGGTTTGCGGTGCGTTACTATTTCAAAAAACGGGTGGAAAAAATAGCGACAGTTTTTCCGGCGATATCGGTGACGTTTATTATATTTATTTGCTCGCTGGTAATCGCGTTGAACAGGGAGCGGCTGGCGCAGCTGACGGGGGTTATCGTGGCGGTGGGGGTTATCCTGAATGTTTACGGGATGTCGGCGGGGTACGGTCTGGCGAGTATTTTCAGGATGGAAATAAGGCGGCGTCGGACGTTGTCGATAGAGATTGGTATGCAAAATGCCGGGCTTGGGACGGCTCTGGCTCTGAAGCATTTCAGCGATGTGACGGCTTTGCCGGCGGCGGCGTTTGTTTTTATATGTATTATCACGGCGTCGGTGATGGCGGCGGTGTGGCAGCGGAGTAAGTAGGGTATTGCATTTGAGGAGGGGTGAGGTTATAATCTGCGGGTTAATCGGGCGTGAACGGGGCAGCCGATGTCGGCTGCCCCTATCGTTTGTAAAAGAAAGATAGCTTGGAGAAGTTTTGGCTATGGGTTGCAGATTGGCGATTGCAGGAGTTACCGGAGCGGTCGGGCAGGAGTTTCTGAGGACTTTGCAGGAACGTGGGTTTCCATTCGACTCGTTGAGGATGCTGGCGAGCAGCAGGAGCGCCGGTAAAAAGATAGAGTTCAAAGGCAAAGAGTATGTCGTCGAAGAGCTGACGGAAAAGAGCTTTGTCGATATCGATATTGCGCTGTTCAGTGCGGGCGGTTCGCGCAGCAAGCAGTTTGCACCGGCGGCGGTGAAGGCAGGTGCGGTGGTTGTTGATAACTCATCGGCGTTCAGGATGGACCCGGAAGTGCCGCTGGTAATTCCTGAGATTAACCCGCAGAAGATTAAAGAACATAAAGGGATTATCGCAAATCCGAACTGCTCGACGATAATCGGTATCGTTCCGGTGTGGCCTTTACACAAGGCTAACCCTGTCAAGAGGATGGTTGTCAGCACTTATCAGGCGGCGAGCGGTGCGGGGCAATCGGCGATGATGGAGCTTGAGAACCAGTCGCGCGAGATACTCGACGGCAAGAAGCCGACGTGCAAGGCGTTCCCGTATCAGATAGCGTTTAACGTTTTCAGCCATAACTCTGCGTTGGGTCCGAACGGGTACAACGAAGAAGAAATGAAGATGGTCAAAGAGACCAGAAA